>JBDTOK010000190.1:0-5062 GCA_039933275.1 Chloroflexota bacterium
CGCTAGATGCGCCAACGTTTCGCGCTAGTCGCCGCGTTTGCTTTTGTTGTTGCACTTATCGCGCTACCCGGCGGTGCGCAGGCGCAGGCCGGTGAGCAGATCACCTTCTTCAACGTCGCGTACACGATTGACCAATCGGGCATCGTGCGTACCGTCGAGACGTTCACATACGACTTCGCGACGAACGAGCACCACGGGCCGTTCCGCTATGTGCCGGTGCGCTACGACTACGACGACAAGCAAGACCGCAAGATAGACATCACCGATATCACGGTCGCGGACGAGGCCGGGAAAGCCCAGCCGTTCGAGGTTACGGACACTGACCCGAACCTCGTGTTGAAGATCGGCGATGCTAACGTGCTGCTGACCGGGGCGCATACGTACGCCATCAGTTACACGCTGCACGACGCGCTCAACCCGTTCGCTGACCACGATGAGTTCTTCTGGAACGTCACGGGTAACGATTGGTCGGTGCCAATCACTGCGGCATCGGCGACTGTAACCGTTAACGCTGGAGCGGCGCATCAGGATCCGATCAACCAGGTGCAGTGCTACCAGGGCCGGACAGGCGCGAAAGACGCGTGCCAGACGCCGCAGATTTTAAGTGGCAATCTGGGTACGGCCCCCGAGGGACTGGTGCCACTGACCGCCGGCAAGCAAGCGACGTTCAAGTCGCGAGGGATTCTGTTCCAGGGCTCAGGCATGACGATCGTGGTTGGGTTGGAGAAGGGGGTGGTGAACGCTGGGCCGCCGGTGCTGCTGGACAAGATTCACGAGAAGACGGTTGGGGACTACTTCGCGATCACGCCGGTTACCGTTGGACTGACAGCGGTTGGTATCTTGCTTGCGATGATTGCGGTGGCGCGGTTGTGGTGGGTGCAGGGGCGGGACCGCTGGCTGGGCGATATGTTTTACCTGAACGAGACGACGCCGCCCGCACAGCCAGAGTCAGCGTCAGCGAATACGAAGGAATCGATCAAGCCGCTGGGGGCGCACGAGAGCATCGTCGTCGAGTTTGCGCCGCCGGACGTGAATAACGGCGACGCGAAGCGGCCGCTGCGCCCGGCGGAGATCGGCGTACTGCTCGACGAGAAGGCGGACACGCTGGACGTGAGCGCGACGATCGTCGACCTGGCGGTGCGGAAGCATCTGATGATCAAGGAAGAGGCTTCGGGCGGGGTGTTTGGTGTGTTCAAGCACAAGGACTACGAGCTCGACAAGCTGGAGCCGGAGACGAACGACCTTCTGCCGTACGAGCAGGAGCTGAAGGACGCGTTCTTCGAGGACGGGGACACCGTGAAACTGAGCGACCTCAAGAACAAGTTTCACGATGACCTGGTGAAGGTGAAGTCGTCGCTGATCAAGCAGACGATGAGCAACCAGTTCTTCCCGTTCAACCCGGAGACGGTGCGCAACGTCGTGCGCGTTGCCGGGATTGTGCTGCTGGTTGTGGGCGGCGGGTTGATCTACCTGCTTGGGCTGGCGTTTGGCGGCGGGCTGCTCGGCATACCGGTTGCGGTTGCTGGGTTATTGCTGGTGGTGTTCGGCGGCGCGTTCCCGCGGCGGACGGCTACCGGGCGCATCCTGTACCGCCGCTCGCTGGGGTTCCGGCGATTCATGGTGGAGTCGGATAAGGAGCGGATGAAGTTCGCGGAGAAGGCGAACATCTTCCACGAGTACCTGCCGTATGCGATCGTCTACGGCTGCACTGAGCTGTGGGCGAAGCGCTTCAAGGACCTCGGCATCGAGGTTGGGCAGCCGGGATATTACATCGGCACGGGGCCATTTATTGCGTCGAGCTTTGTCAGCAACGTCAGCAGCTTCTCGAGCAGCATTGGCTCAACGATGGCGTCGACACCGGGCGGCTCCGGTGGGAGCGGCTTCGGCGGAGGCGGCGGGTCAGGCGGCGGTGGCGGTGGTGGAGGCGGCGGCTCCTGGTAGGAGCTTAGCTGACTTTCGCCTCCAGCAAGTCCGTCACCTCAACGATCGTCTCGTCGCGCCAGCTAGCCCACATCGGGCCTTCCTGGAAGGCGTTGTAGCGGCTGCGCATCTCGGCCGCATCCTTCTCTTTGTCGAGCCCCTCGAATAGCTGCCCGATGTTGTGGAGCTCGTCCTGCGCCTTCTTCGGGCGCTCGAGCCAGGCGGCGATCTCTTCGTGGTCAGCCGTGTAGAAGACGACGGCCGGAATCGACATGTGCTCGCCGTGGTTGAGGTATTCCTTCATGATGTCGAGGTTCTCATCGCGCGGGAAGATTCGCGTTTCGGCGCCGAGAGCGTCGGCAATCTTGACGACGACGGGGAGGCCGCGGAAGACGTCGGGGCACCAGTCTTCGCCGATGACCAGCATCTTCTTCGGGGCGTTGGGCCTGGCGGCGATCGCCTTCAGCCGCTTCTCGAAGTCAGCGGGGATCGTGGTCTCGTCGTAGTTATACTGGAACTTGGGGACGTTGCGCTCGATGTGCTTCATCCACTGGTCCCACGTGAGGCCAGAGTTGAACCGCTCCGGGGTGACAACGCTTTCCTTCTGCTGAGTCATGGCCTGCCTCCTGTACTTGCTTTTGCTTCTTCCCAAAGGGCGAGCTTCGTGTCGATGTCGGTTGTCTTGAGGTCGATGCCGCGCTGGTGGAGCAGCCCCTCCATAGCATTGTAACGCCGCGAGAACGACCGGCTGGCCGAACGCAAGGCGTCTTCGGCGTCGATGTCGAGCTGGCGACCCAGGTTGGCGAGCGCAAAGATGGCGTCTCCCAGCTCCTGGCGCTGCTCTTCGGGCGTGGCGGCGGTGCGGAGCTCCCGTAGCTCTTCGTCGAGGGCGTCCCAGGCCTGGGCGCCGGACTCCCACGCGAAGCCGGCGCGGGCGACGCGGCGCTGGACGGCCTGGGCGTAGGCGAGCGCCGGGAGGGCGGCGGGGATGTTGGCGAGGGTAGGCTGGGCGCCACGTTCCTTCGTCTTGAGGTCGTCCCACTGGGCGACGACGGCGGCGGGGGTGTCGGCATCGCTGTCGGCGAAGACGTGGGGGTGACGGCGGACGAGCTTGGCGGCGACAGCGTAGATGACGTCTGCCATCTTGAAATCGCCGGACTCTTCGGCGAGCTGGGTGTGCAGGAGAACGTTGAACAGCACATCGCCGAGCTCTTCGCAGAGGGCGTCGGCATCAGCTTCGTCGATGGCGGCGATGACCTCGGCGGTCTCTTCCAAGAGGAAGGGGCGCAGGGTCTGGTGGGTCTGGACGCGATCCCAGGGGCAGCCATCGGGGGCGCGGAGAGTGGCGATGACCTTGCGCAGACCAGCGAAAGTCTTCAGATCGCGGTCAGCGGGGACGATTGGAGTCATCTCGAGCGAATCATAACTTGTTAGGAAACTCGTTGACACTTCCGTGCGTTCATATCTACGATGACACGAGAGCAAATGTTCGGAAGGCCAGCACCGGAACGCGGACTACTGAGGACGATCGTAGTTGCAATCTTCGTCCTCGCTCTTCCTCTTGCGCTGATCACGACGACGATTCGCGTCGTCATCTCCGAGCAGGCCGTTTACGACTACGCCGTGAAGGATTACGGCGCGGAGCTGCACTCGGGCATTCCGCAGACACAACTGATCGCTGCGAACCACCTGATACACGACTACCTGGTGAACGGAGACGCCGGTCCGCTGGCGCCACAGATCACGAATTCGGACGGCACGACAGCCCCGTTGTTCTCAGCGAAGGAGACGGCACACATGGCTGACGTCCGGTCGCTGGTGCAGCTGATGTTCAGGGTGCAGATGCTGGCGGTGGCGCTGGTGCTGTCGCTAGCAGTCGTGTTGATCGCGCTATGGCCGACGCGCGTGCTAGCGGCCGCGGCGCTGTACTCAGGGCTGGTGATGACGAGCATCATCGGGATCGTGGGTGTGCTGGCGATGACGGGCTTTGACGCGGCGTGGTCGCAGTTCCACCAGATCGCATTCACGAACAACTTATGGGAGCTGAACCCGCTGACGGACCACTTGATCCAGATGTACCCGGAGGCGTTCTGGCAGGACGTCTCGACGGCGCTGGGGATGTTCTTGCTGGCGCAGTCGCTGGGGTTGGCGGCGCTGTCGGCGGCCTATCTCTTCTTCACGCGCAACACGACCGGCGTCATCGAACCGCGGGAGCGGCCAGAGCAGCCGGAACGCGACGGTTACCCGCGACGCCAACAGCTGGCGCCGCCCAACCCACGTCAGTACATCCGCTAGTTAGCGCCGCAGCTGCAGCCGCCGGCGCAGCCACCACATCCGCCGCCACCACCAACCGTAGCCGCTTCGCCGAATGCGTCCCTGGTTAGCGCCGCGAAGTTGGAGAGCACTCGGTGGCTGGAGCCGTGGCCTTTCGGGCAGGCGGCCGGGTCATCCATGCGACCAGTTGGGCGCAGCATCTCGAAGCGAGTGTCACAGCGGTTGCAGACGTATTCGTAGAGTGGCATTGGTTCACCTCTAGTTCGAGGTTAGGTTCGGCGGGCCGATCCGTCAATCGACGCTTGGCGGCGACGCCCCCGTAGAATCTGTATTCGTGGCTGAGTACACGATACGCGCGGCGACATGGGAGGACATCGACTCGATTCTCGAGCTATGGCATTCACTGGACCGGCACACGGCGCTGCCGGACACGCGGGAGATCGTGCAGACGTACTTGGACTTTGCGCGGGACCTGATGCTGGTGGCGGAGGCGGACGGGCGTATCGTTGGCACGATTATCGCGGGGTGGGACGGGTGGCGGGGGCACATGGCCCGCCTGGCGACGGACCCCGATCTGCGGCGATCGGGCATCGCAAAGGCGCTGGTCTCGGAGGCGGAGGCGCGGCTGAAGGCGAAGGGTGCGAGGCGGATCTATGCGCTGATCGACGCGCTTAGCCCGCAAGCGGCGCCCTTCTGGTCGGCGGTGGGGTATGCGCCGAATGAGAATGTTGTGCAGTATTCGCGGAATGTGGGGGATTAGCGGGCGCTGGCAGCCGGGGCCGGAAAGCCCCGGCTACGAGACAAGTGGTCGTGGCTAGATAGCGAAAGGCCGCCGGGTCCGCGGCCTGTTCGGTATGCGTGATGTTGG
>JBDTOK010000191.1:0-5013 GCA_039933275.1 Chloroflexota bacterium
GTCGGTGGCCTGAAGGCAGGCATCACCAACGCAGGAGACGGTAGCTGCTCCATCGACGAGGCGATCCAGGCCGCCACGACCAACGGTGGCAGCGTCGACTGTGGAGCTCTTCCAGGAGCTGCCGCTTTTCTCGACACGATCATCTTCCAGCCGGACGCGGCAAGCCTGACATTCAACGTGCAAAGCGCCCTCACAGGCGCGAGCGCAACTTCTGGCCCGCTCCTGATCCAGGGGCATACGACGGGCGGCGCGACAAACCTCAGCGGTCACGACACGTACCCGATTCTCCTCAACTCCGGCGGCGACCTTTCCGTGAAGAACGCCTCTCTAAACCACGGTGTTTCGCCGCAGAATACCGGCTGCGGCGGCGGTGCGGTATTAAACTTCGGCACGCTCACCCTAGATCAGGTCACGGTCTACAACAACAGCTCGGTGAGCCAGCCGCTCAAGGCCAGTGCTCTGTGCTCATTGGGGCCTGGCTCCAGCGTCACGATCACGTCCTCGTCTTTCTTCAACAACTTCGGGAACAGCGGCGGCAACACGATCGACATCGAGGCCGGAGCCAACTCCATTAGCAACACGTACATCGCCGAGAACTACACTGCGGACACGTCCGGCGTCGCGATATCGGGTTCCGGCACGACGCTGACAATCACGAACTCGACGATCGTTGCCAACTCTTACGACAGCGGCCCGTTCAACCAGCTTCTAAAAGTTGGCGCCAACTCCCAGCTAACTCTGCTGAACGATACCCTCCAGATCATTTACCAGGAGCAAGCGCACCCGGTGCTGCTCTTTAATGCCGGCACGATCTCTACCAAGAACACAATCTTCGCCAGCGAAGGTGGTAGCTGCGGCGATGGGATTACGACTGACACAGGCAACAACCTCGATACCGGCGACGCCTGCGACCTCAACGGCAACAACGGCAGCCTGGAGAACGCAGACCCGCGGCTAGATGTGCCAAGCGGATTTGGTGGCACAACCGTCTTGCCGCTCCTCTCTGGATCCGACGCAATCGATACCGGCACCAACAGTGGCTGCCCTCCGATGGACCAGCGCGGCGGCAACCGCCCGCTGGACGGCAACTCCGACGGCTCGATGATCTGCGATATCGGCGCGTACGAAGTCCCCGGCGGTTTCGAGACGCCGACGGGAACACCGGTCGTGACGGGTTCGCCGACGCCGACACCGACGCCGAGCCCAACACCAACGGCCACGCCGAGTCCGACGCCGGGCACGGTCACGCCAACCCCGACCGCATCGCCAACGCCAACCGGCCCGACGGCTACGCCAATTCCCAACCCGACGCAAGGCGACGTCAACTGCGACGGCAACGTGGATGAGTTCGACTTCGGCGACCTGATTGGCTTCGCCGCCGGCTTGAACGACGGGCTCGAGCCTGAGGGTTGCCTCAACCTCACCGATCCCGAGTCGAACTCCGGCTTCGGCTGGGGCGACGTCAACTGCGACACTCACGTCGATGCGCTCGACGCTCTCTTCGTCCTCGAGTACACCGCTGACCTGCACACGCTTGTCCCCGCGGCGCAGAACTGCTTCCCCATCGGCGACGTGATGACATGACGCTGCTTCCGTGACGACGGCCGCCTGGTTTAACGACGCCCGCTTCGGCCTCTTCTTCCACTGGGGGCACTCCTCCCAGCAGGGGGTGGAGCTTTCGTGGCCGATGGTCGGCGGCAACTTCGCGCTACCCAACTGCGAAGACATCCCCGTCGACCAGTACCAGGCGTCCGCCGCCACATTCGATCCGCAAAAGTTCGACGCCAAGGAGTGGGCGCGCCTCGCGAAAGAAGCCGGCGCCGAGTACGCCGTTTTCACCACGAAGCACCACGACGGCTTCGCGATGTTCCACACCGCTCTCTCCGACTTCTCGATTGAGCACACCCCGTTCAAGCGAGACATCGTCCGCGAGTGGATCGACGCCTTTCGCGCCGAGGGCCTGCGTATCGGCCTCTACTTCTCGCTGATCGACTGGCACCACCCGGACTACCCCGCCTTCACCGACGAGTACCGCCCCTACAACTTCGCGAAGCTCCCGCGCCCCACTCCGGAACAGTGGGACCGCTTCGTCGAGTTCATGTTCGGCCAGATCCGCGAGCTCCTGACTAACTACGGCCAGGTCGATCTCCTCTGGTTCGACGGCCAGTGGGAGCGCTCACCAGACCAGTGGCGCGCCGCTGATCTCGTCGCGATGATCCGCGAGCTGCAGCCGGAAATCGTGATCAACGACCGTCTCCCCGGCGGCGACTACGACACGCCCGAGCAGTTCGTCCCGGCGCAGCCGCCTGCGCGCCCGTGGGAAGTCTGCCTCACCCTGAACGAGAGCTGGGGCTACAACCCCGACGACACCGACTACAAGACGCCGCGCAAGCTGGTCCAGACGTTGTCCGAGATCGCCGGCATGGGCGGACGCCTGCTGCTGAACCTTGGCCCGCGCGGCGACGGCACGATCCCGCGGGAGCAACTCGAGTGCCTGCAAGCCGTCAGCGATTGGATGCGCCGCAACCGCGAGTCGATCCACGACACGATCCCCGGCCTCGAGCCGTGGCAGTTCTACGGTCCGGCAACTCGACGCGGCAACACCATCTACCTGCACCTGCTGATGCGCCCCTACGAAAACTTCACGCTGCGCGGCGTGCCTATCCGGCGCATCGCTTCGGTCCGCGAGCTGTCGTCTGGCACCGAGCTCGCCTACACCGCGCGCTGCTCTCTCGTCGACAAGCTGCTCAACTCAGACCCCAGCGGTGAGATGACGATTGAGCTACCCGAATCGCTCATCGATCCGCTGGCGACGGTCGTCGTCGTCGAGATCACGCCGCACTAGCACGGCGTCAGCCGTTGGTGCAGCCCAGGTCGACGTCTACGTTGTCGCCCGTCGCGATCCCCTGAAGCGCGGTGCACGCCGCCTGCGAGTCCGACACCAGCGCGTTCACGCGAGTGTTGAAGTCATCGATGATCGTGGTCGCTTCGTCTGACGTCTCAGCGCCCGCGATATCGTTTTTCAGCCCGGCCGAAATGGTCTTTGCCTGCGAAACGTCATCCCGGAAGCGCGTGTGATTGTCCTTTGCATCCGCCGGCGCGTCGAGACTGTCCATCCCGTCCGCCGCGTCCTGGAACACGGCGATCATCGTGTCGAGGAACGTGTCGATCGCCGCCTTCTGATCGTCTAGCGACTTCGCGGCGCTCAGATCGGTGTCGAGCTGCGAGGACGCCGCGTTGCTGCGCGCCTGGCCACCGCTGAAGATCACCGCCAACTGCTGGAAGTAAGTCTGTTCCTCCGGGTTGGCCGTCGGGCCGCCTGATGGCTTCGCGGTCGCCGAACCACTCACCGAACCAGACCCGCTTGGGCCCGGAGTGTTCGCCGGTGAAGCATCCTCGCCGCCGCAAGCAACCACAAACGCTGCGAGCGCGACGCAAACGAGCGCCGCCAGAATCTTCCGTGAGGCGCTTCTCAAAACACCACCGGCCGTCGCTCACGGAAGCGGTACAGCTTCGCCGGCCGGTGACGCCCTTCGCTCGCCGAGCGACCCGTCTCCTCCAGCACGTCGAGCGACACGATCCGTTTGCGGAAGTTGCGCTTGTCCAGCGGCCGCAACAGGATCGCCTCGTACGTCTGCTGCAACTGCGACAACGAGAACTCCTTCGGTAGCAGCGAGTACGCCACGTTTGAGTACGCCAGCTTGTTGCGCAGCCGTGTCAGCGCGTACTCGATGACCGTATCGTTGTGAAACGCCAATTGCGGCAACTCCGCCGTCTTGCACCACGCCGGCTGCCACTCGGCGCGCTGCGCCAGCGTCGTGCTTTCGCGGTCCACGAGCGCCCAGTAAGCGACTGCAACCGCCCCGCCGTCATCAAGGTCCGAGAACGTGTATAGCTGCTCCAGGAAGACGTCCTTCACGCCGGTCTCGATCTCCAGCCGCCGTGTCGCCGCATCCAGGAGAGAATCACCCTCGAGGCGACCGCCTGGCAGCGAGTACATATCCTTGTACGGCTCCGCGCTGCGCTTGATCAGCAGCACCTGCAGCTCGCCGTTCTCCACCGTGAGAATAACGACGAGCACCGCCACCAGCCTCTCGCCGGTCCGTGACTCCGTAGATGTGCGCGCAGTCTGCGTCATGCCGTGACGCTGACCGGTACGAGTGCGCCCTGCAGCGACCAGGCCGTCGTCTTGTCGATGCGCACGGGCACTATGTCGCCGAACGCGGGCGCTGTCTCCGCCTGGAAGTGCACAAGCTTGTTCGTGCGGATGCGGCCGGTGAACGTGCCGTCCTTCTCGCCCTCCACCAGCACGTCTTGCGTAGTGTGCAGGAACGGCTCGTTGAGTTCGCGGGACACGCGCTCCTGCACCGCTTCCACCGCGTGCAGCCGGCGCATCTTCTCGTCCTGCGGAACGTCGTCCTCAAGATGGCGCCAGGCGATTGTCCCCGGTCGCGGCGAGTACGCTGCCACGTGCACCTTGTCGTATCGCACCGTCTCTAGCAGGTCGAGCGTGTTTTGGAACTGCGCCTCCGTCTCGCCGCAGAAGCCGACGATGACGTCAGTCGTCAGCGCAGCGTACGGCGCCTGCGCGCGTATCCGTTCCACGCACGACATGTACTCGTCGATCGTGTAACCGCGTCGCATGCGCGCCAGAATCTCGTCGTCGCCGGACTGCACCGGTATGTTGAAGTGCTCGCAGACCTTCGGCAGCGTGGCCACCGATTCGATGATGCGGTCCGTCATGTCGCGCGGGTAGGAAGTCAGAAAGCGAATCCGCGACAGCGACTCGATCTCGCTCAGTGATTCGAACAGGTCGGCCAGGTCCGGCTTCCGCTCACCTTCGAGCGGCAGGTCCTTGCCATAAGCCTCCACCGTTTGCCCGAGCAACGTCACCTCGCGCACGCCGCGCGCCGCCAGTGACCGTACCTCGCCCACGATATCCGCCGCCGGCCGCGACTTCTCCCGCCCGCGGCGATACGGAACGATGCAGTAGGTGCAGAACTTATCGCAGCC
>JBDTOK010000192.1:0-4972 GCA_039933275.1 Chloroflexota bacterium
AGTACGATGCCAGTCCGTACGCCGCGCCGGGAATACCCGCGAGATCTAGCACATCGTTGAGAGCGGGAATCAGTCGCTGGTTCAAATCGTCCGCGTGCGCGTGGTGCTCGCCCGTCGCCACCATCTTCAGCATCGCGACTCCCGCCGCCGCCGAGACGGGGTTCGCGTTGAACGTGCCGGGGTGCTGCACGCGCTTCGCGTTCCAGCGCGAGTCCCGGAACTCCAGCATCGAGATGATGTCGGTCTTGCCAGCGACCGCGCCGCCGGGCATGCCGCCCGCCAGGATCTTGGCCAGCGTCGTCAGGTCCGGCGTCACGCCGTAGCGGGCTTGCGTGCCGCCCGGCGCCACCCGAAACCCCGTGACCACTTCGTCGAAGATGAGGACTGTGTTCGCGCGCGCCGTCGCCTCTCGCACCTGGCCCAGGAACGACGAGTCGAGGGGCATCGTCCCGTAGGACGCACCTGTCGGCTCAAGGATGACCGCTGCGACGTCTCCCGCCGCCAGCTTCTCCTCCACCGCCCTGATATCGCCCTGCGCTACGCAGATCGTGTTGCTGGACACGCTGGCCGGGACTCCTGCCGACGCAGGCGTATCGCCTTCCGGGTCGCGAGCGCCGGTCACCGCGTCGTGCCAGCCGTGGAAGTGGCCGTCGAACTTGAGGATCCGGTCGCGGCCGGTGTAAGCGCGCGCCAGGCGTATCGCCATCAGCGTGGCCTCCGTGCCGGAGCTCGTGAACTTCACTTCCTCCGCCGACGGCACGATCTGCGTGACCAGTGACCCCCATTCAACTTCGAGGAGGTGGTTGGCGCCGTAGTGCGTGCCCTTCGCCGCCTGCTCGACGATCGCCGCAGTTATCGCCGGATGCGCGTGGCCCATGAACAGCGCGCCGTGCCCCATCACGTAGTCGATGATCTCGTTGCCATCAACGTCCCACTTGTGGCTGCCCGCCGCGCGGTCAACAAACAGCGGGAAGGGCGTCAGGTAGCGGACGTCGTGCGTAACGCCGGACGGGAAGACGCGAGACGCTTCCTCATAGGCGCGGGCGGAGCCGGGATGCAAACGTACGTATGCGTCAAGGATCGAGTCGGCCATCGCGGCCATTGTAGCAAGGCCGGTGGCGCGAGAGAGTGATCCGTCTACGAAGCGGCGGCGTCGATTTCGCGCATCACTGGCCGCGGCCGGTAGAACGGCAGCAGCGGCAGGTCGCGCATCGACATTAGCCCGGTGTTGCGGCTTCGAGCGACGGCCGGCACGCAGTTCGCCATGATCGCTGCGGTCGCCAGGTCGCCGTGGATCGCGCCCGGGAAGATCGCCCGCACAGGCGGCGTGGCGTCGATGTCGATAACGTCGCGCGGGTCCTTCGCGGCCAGCGACATCTCGAGGTCCAGCCGGATTACTTCGACGCCGCCAAGGATACCGCGAGCTGACTGTCGCAGCCCCAGTGAGTAACCTCGCTCGACGCTGTAAAACTCTGTCTTGCGGCGCTCGTGCGCGATCACCGGCTCCAGCGTCTCCGTGACGTCCTCGAGCCTCCAGCCGAGGGTGTCGGCGATCATGAACACGGACTCGCGCAGGCCCACATGGCCGATGGCGCCGTCCGCTGCCCCGCGCTGGAAACCGGCGGCACTGAGGCCAACGCCGGCCTTGCGCTGCAGTTGGATGCGCCGGGTCGACACGTCAACGACTCGCTCCACGCGGATCGTCTTCGGTGCCTGGCAAGTGGTGAGCAGCATCAGCGGCAGCAGGTCCATCACGAACCCGGGGTTGATGCCGGTGCCAAGGACGCGCACACCCGACTCGCGGGCGCGGCGGTCCAGCTTGTTGGAGATTTCGGGGTAGCGTACCCACGGGAACGACAGCTCTTCGCAACTGGACACGATGCTCTTCTCAGCCGAGACGATCGCCATCAGTTGCGGGTAGACCTCGGTCAGCGAGGAACCCGTGCAGTGCACGATGACGTCTGCGTAGACGTCCTTCAGGACTGGTTCGACTTCGTACTGTACTGGAATCCCAAGAGTGTGCCCGATACCCGCCGCCTCACCCAGATCGCGGCCGGACTTCGACGGATGCGCGTCGATAGCGGCGACGATCTCGATTTCAGGGTTGTTCAGACACGCCTTCACGACCTCGGAGCCGATGGCGCCGATGCCGTAATGAATGGTGCGTATCTTCTCCTGTTGCACGTATGCCTCCACGTTCCAGGGTATCCGGCGGATGTTATCGAACTCCCCGAAGCCATTATCTTTCACGTCGCCATTATCGCTTGGCGGAATGGTGCCGGAGTAGTCAGAGTCCATAAGCCTTCACCTGACATAACTAGTGACTTGGCCCGGACGTTACATAGCCGCTGGTTTGGGCGCCTCCAGGCACGATTTGGCGAAATCCAGCGTCACCTGCGTGAAAAGCTCCGGCGTCTCGAAGTAGACGGAGTGAGCCGTCCCCGGCACGACCACCATCCGGGACGTGGGGATGAAGGAGTGCGCGATCTCCATAAGCGAGACGGGCATAACCTCATCGTATTCGCCGCCGATGAACAGCACCGGCATCGACAGGGCGGCGAGGTTCTCCTTCGACGCCCCAATGTCCGGAACACGCTCCAGCGCACGCAGTCGTTGGACCTGGTGCGCGGTTTGAAGACGGTTAGGGCCGTCCTCATTTAGCATGCGGATCTGCTTGTACAGGAAGGCGCGCTCTCGGTGCTTCTTCGAGAACTCCGGCGCGAGGGCGCGTTTTATACCTCCGTTGCGCCGTTTCTCCCAGACGACCCGAACCTCCGCCCGCTGGTCCTCGCTCGCGGCGAGCCAGACCTCGCGCCTCATCCCGGCGAACGTGTTTGCCATAACTAGGCCGCGGACACGCTCCGGGCTCGCCAGCGCCAGGCCGAGACAGGTCAACCCGCCCATCGATTGGCCGATCAGAACCGCTTCTTCGATCTCGAGATAGTCCAGCAGCGCCCGCAAGTCGTCGATGAACGCCGCAGGCCCACGATCGTCTGTGTCGAGCGTCAGGCCCCAGGCTCGGTGGTCGAAGGTGATAACGCGATGGTGGCGGGCGCATTCGGGCACCTGCTGCCACCAGCTCAGGTGGTTGCCCCCGGCCCCGTGCGCGAAGACGACCGGGAACCCCTTACCGTTATCCTCGTAGTAGATCTCGATTCCGTTGACCGGCGCGTAAGGCATCGTGTGCCGATGGTAAGTCCGTGCTTAAACGGCTGCAACAATCAACAATTGTGGACAAGAACTAGGCAAAAGCGATAGCAATTGCCACAGCCCGCCAATACAATCGTCTTAGATGGCACAGCGCGATCCCTCGGCCTCTTCACCGGCCACTAGCGACCTGTCGCCCGCTGCGGAGTCTTCGTCGGACCGGCAGCGCGTTTCAGAGACCCGGCCGACAGGCGAACGCACGCCTCGCCGCCGCGGCTCACGGGGCGGACGTCGCCACCGCAAAACCCCGGCCGTCGCACTAGCAGAGGCTGTAGTTAGCCCTCCGCCACCTGCGCCGGTCGCCGAAGTAGAAGCGCCAGCCAAACCTAAGCGCGCAAGAGGCACGCGAGGCGGCCGCGGCCGCACCAGGAAGCCCAAACCAGAAGCGGCTGTCGACGCGACGCAAGCAGTCACGCCAGCGAAGCCCGCCGCCGCCAAGCCAGCCCGCACACGCAAGCCGGCCACGCCAAAAGCAACCGTCGCCAGGCAGCCGGCCGCCACCGTCGCTCCGAAGACCACACCAAAGGCGCCAGCCAAGCCACGCGCACGCCGCACTCGCAAGCCGGAAGCACCAACCGCCTACGACGACGCAGCGCCGGTCGCTGCCAGGGGCATCGCACCTGCACGGGCTCGAGTGCCAGTCACGGGCGCACCCACTGACGTCCCCGCACCTTTCGCACATAACGCCGAGTACGAATTCGCGCGCATCCTCGACTTCTACGGCATCGACTGGGTCTACGAGCCTCGGTCATTCCCCCTGCGCTGGGAGAACGGCCACGTCACCGAAGCGTTCACGCCGGACTTCTACCTTCCGGACCACGACCTCTTCGTCGAGCTCACGACCCTCAAGTCGGGGCTCACGGCGGAGAAGAACCGCAAGATGCGCACGATCAACGAGCTCTACCCCGAAATCAACATCATCATGCTCAAGAAGCGCGACTACCTGCGCCTGCTGGCCAAGTACGGCTACGGCTCGATCGCTCCCGGACAGGTGCCCAGCATCGATCGGGTCCTGATCTCCGCCACGAAGCTGTCGGCACGCGTCCAGGAGCTCGGCGAGCAGATCACCAAGGACTACACCGGCAAGGAGCCCGTGCTCGTCGGAGTCCTACGCGGTGTCCTGCCGTTCATCGCCGACCTCATGCGCCAGATCTCGCTCG
The DNA here is from genome assembly GCA_039933275.1 of Chloroflexota bacterium. Lineage (GTDB taxonomy): Bacteria > Chloroflexota > Dehalococcoidia > SM23-28-2 > RBG-16-64-32 > DATKKM01. The sequence continues at coordinate 4,368 of JBDTOK010000192.1, forward strand.
CCACGTCCATCGACCTGCTCTCGATCTCCTCCTACGACGGGAATGGCTCGGCCGCCGTCCGCATCCAGAAGGACCTCGACCTCAACATCAAGGGCCGCGACGTCATCCTGGTCGAGGACATCGTGGACACCGGCATGACTCTGAAGACGCTGATGGACTACCTCCAGACAAAGCGCCCAGCCTCACTGAAAGTCGCGACGTTGCTCGACAAGCGGGCCCGCCGCCTAGTGCCGGTTCAGCTCGACTACGTCGGCTTCGAGATCCCGGACGAGTTCGTGGTCGGCTACGGCCTCGACTACAACCAGCGCTTCCGCAACCTCAGCTTCGTGGCCACGCTCAAGCACGAACTCCTGCCGTAGCGCGCGCCCTAAACCTCTGGGTCGGGCCCAAGTAATTGTGGGTCAGGGCCCCAGCCCTGACACCAAAGACATTCGCGAGCGCTCGTGAAATCGGGCGCAATTTCAAAGTTATCGTTCTTAACAAAACGCGCGACTTATCCACACTCAAACCACTTGACAGTTTTTCGCCGTGGGAGGAATATGACTCTTGCCTGATGGCAGGTGAGCAACCGAAGGGACTAGCGGCGCAAGCCGCGAGACCTGGAA
>JBDTOK010000193.1:0-4939 GCA_039933275.1 Chloroflexota bacterium
GTGGCAGATGGATTCGGCGGCGCCGCGCAGTGTATCGAGGAAAGCGCCGAGGTCCCCATTGCACGCATCAATTGATTCAGATCCCAGGAGTTTGACGAGCCCGCCTGATGTCCGAGCAAGCACGCAGGGGAATTCACCATCGGCGGCGCCGGCTTGTTCAGCGTTCAGACGGTTTCTGTATACGCTAAGAAGCGGGGTTCCGAAATCTCGCTTAGAAGTCTTCCACTCGGGCTTCTCTGTCACGGCGCCATGCGTAAGGGCGCACAATCCACATTCGTCGATGCCGCGCAGTTTCTGGATCGCGTAGCTGAGATGGCCACCCAGGCCGGCGTCGGCATTCCAGACGAGAACAATCTCTTCGACCACCACATCTCCACCTTACCCGGTCGTCGGGATCGAGTACAGGCGCCAGTGGCGACGTACAAACAACGTCGCCGCTCTTTCACTGTTGGTCGAGTTGAGACATAGCACTAGTCAGTTGAAGCTGATCCGTTATCCTGCTCCGCTGACCTGCTCCCCGAAATGAAGACCGCCTAGAATTGCAGTCCTCCGGATAGTGCTCCCCGTTTACGTCAGCGATGGACGGCACAACATCCCACCGAGCGAGAGATCAGTCGAATGAAACGTAGCGTCGAGTTTGAGCAGACGTAAGGATTTCGTCAGATTGTTCAGTCAGTGGCAAGGTCTGTTCGCTAGCTTGGGTCCTATCAAGCAGTTCGCGTTGGTTAGCCCAGCGCGATTTCAGAAGGAGGACTCATGCCCAGGACAATCGCATTGCCATCAGCAAGATACGGCATAGTCGCCGCGCTGGCGCTCGTCCTTGCGCTGTTTGCGGCGGGTTTCGGCACAGCGTCCGCACACGGCCGAGCTGGCGTCGTGTATACGCTTACCAACGCAGCGGGTGGAAACGAGGTTGCGATATTTGATCGCGCGAATGACGGAACTTTGACCGCCGACGGGACAGTAGCCACCGGCGGCCTGGGCACCGGCGCGGGACTTGGCTCGCAGGGCGCGATCGCTCTCGACGGCAACCGTCTACTCGCCGTCAACGCGGGCAGCGATAGCATCTCCCTTTTCTCAGTTCACAACGGAAACCTGACGCTGGAGGACGTCGAGGCATCGGGCGGTGACATGCCCATTAGCGTCACCGTTCACGACAACATCGCCTACGTTCTGAACGCCGGGGCGCCGGAGAACATCACCGGCTTCAGGATTCACAACCACGGCCTGACGCAGATCGCCGGTTCGGCGCGGCCGCTCAGCGGTTCTGGCGTCGGTCCAGCCGAAGTGAGGTTCAGCCCAAACGGCCGCTTGCTCGTTGTCACCGAAAAGGGTACCAACAAGATCGATACTTACTTCGTGGGATTCCAGGGCCTGGGTTTCGGCCCGGTCGTCCATGACAGCGTCGGGCAGACCCCCTTCGGGTTTGATTTCGGCAAGCGTGGCACTCTGATTGTCTCCGAGGCCTTCGGTGGCGCCCCGGACGCGAGCGCGCTCTCGTCCTATGACGTGTCCTGGTTCGGGTCGTTGACTCCGGTGACCTCGTCGGCGCCCACTACAGAGACAGCGGCCTGCTGGGTGGCGGTCTCAAACGACGGCCGCTTCGCCTACGCAACCAACACCGGATCGGGTACGGTTACGGGCTACCGCGTTGCGCACGATGGCACGCTAACGATCCTCAACGCAGATGGCGTAACGGGACAGACCCCGGCCGGCAGCAAGCCGATCGACGCGGCGTTTAGTAACGGACGTTACCTCTACGTCCTGAGCGCGGGAACGAACACCATCACGGCTTTCGAACAGCACGCGGACGGCAGCCTGGCGAACCTCGGATCCGTCACCGGTCTTCCCGGCGGAACGGTCGGCCTGGCAGCTCGATAGCAAAATTGGCGCGACTTGGCAGAAAGGAGCCGTCTCCTGGAGGGGCGGCTCTTTTCTCAATCCTATGTATCAGCTGTAGCCCAAGCAGGAAACATTTCGGGCGTCGCGCGATTGACCGCGGCGCACGCTCGGAATACGCTTCGCACCAACCTCATGCTCTTCCTGCGCGCTCGCACATCGTTGACAGCCCTGGTGCTGTTCTCAGGGCTGTTCGCATTGGGGTTCGTGGCGATCGTCCGAAGCAGCAACGTTTCGGCCGCGGAAACTTTCACCGTGAACAATTCTGGCGACTATAACTCTGACCAGGAGCCGAACCACTGCATCAATCACGATAACTTTTGCACGCTGAGGCTGGCGATCCAGGCGGCGAACATCACCCCCGGCCACGACACCATCAACTTCGACCCGGCCGTGTTCGCGAACAACCGCAATCTTTCGATAACCCGTGACCTGCCCTTTTTCAATGCGAGTCAGGGTGTGACGGTAGATGGCGGCACGGACTACATCAACATAGATGGCTTGAGTGCCTCACTGCAGCATGGGCTCGTCTTCACGTCCGCGCAGGGTGTCCCTGTGCAGGACGTCAGTGTCAAATACATCCACGTTGGCTTCGCCTTGTACGACGGGTTCCAGGTCTGCGGCGGCGTAAATTACGACACTGTCGCCTGTGAGGGAACCGTAAGCAACGTCACAATGGACCATGTCAGCACCTTCAGGACCACGTCGGCCGGCATCCGGATTCTCGGCTCAAGCATTTCAGACGTGCATCTGTCGGACGTTTCGGTTATACAGACTACTGACGGCCCGAACATATTGATCCAGTCCAACCCGGGCTCGATCAGCAACTTATCGCTCTCTGGCGACGTACAAAATGACCCTGCAAATGTCCCCGACTATGACGGCGTCAAGATCATCGCGGGAAATCCGCCCAACAGCTTCGCCCCGATCAACGGCCTGACCATCACAGACTTCACCCAGTCCAAAAGCCATGGGGCTGGCGTCAATATCACTGGCAGCGACGTGCAAAACGTCAATGTGGACGGATTGCACGCGAGCGAAAACGATTTCGCCGGCCTTAGCGTCAGGTGGGCCGAAACGTTGCAGCACGTCTTGATTACCAACTCTCAGTTCGGGGCCGGGCAAACCGGCATCGAGCTTGACGGTTCGTTTGCTGCGGACACAGCTCAATCCAAAGACATTCACATCGACAATAACGTGGTGACAAACGCAAATTACGGAATGGACATCTCGTCGCCCGTAGTCAACGACACCCTCATCGAGAATAACTCCGTCAGAACGGGGGCCGATTTAGGCATCCAGCTGTACACCTTCAGACAGGCTGGATCCGGCAATGTCATCCGCAACAACCTCATCACTGGCTTCACGGAAGGGATCCGGATCCACGGAGAGCTGAAGTCGACAATCAGCCGCAACAGCACTTACGACAACACGGGATTGGGAATTGACCTGCAGGTGAACACCGACCCGCCCAACGGTGTGACCCTGAACGACGCCGGCGATACGGATACCGGCCCCAACGGCCTGTTGAACTACCCGGTAGTCACCACCGTCACGCCCGAGCAGATGAGCGGAACGGCCTGCGCTAACTGCCTGGTGGAATTGTTCGTGGCGGATCCCGACGGGTCCGGGTACGGCGAGGGCAAGACCTTCCTCCGCGATGCCACGGCTGACGGCTCCGGCGATTTCGAAATCTCGCTCTGCCAGCTGAGCCTGGCCGCCGGCACTGTCCTGACGACGACGGCGACTGACCCGGCCGGCGAAACGTCAGAGTTCGCGTTGAACTACAGCCTGCAACAGGCAACGTCAACAACCTGCGTCGCCCCAACAGACACTCCGGCGCCAACTGCCACGCCCACGCCCACGCCCACGCATACGCCCGCCCCCACCGACTCACCTTCACCGACGCCAACCCTTGGCCCCGTCCAGCACCGGCAAGGCGAGCTTAGCTGCAACAACAAGATCGATGGTCTCGACGCCTTGATAGCGCTTAGTTTCGCCATCGGTCTGCAGCTACCCACCGGCAACGGCAGCTGTCCGACCGTGGGCGACGGCAACCCGCAGTTCGGTGATGTCGACTGCAGCGGTGAAATCGACGAGCTCGACGCCCTGGCCATCCTGGCCTACACCGCCGGGGCCAGCCCGCTCCCACAGCACGAGCCCTGCACCAACGTAGGCGCGATACTCTAACCGGTTCTGTCAGATTTCAGAGTGTTGGCGCGGGCGAGCTGATTCATGATTCGCATTTTCGGGACTGACTACGCCGCTGCCATCTCCGTCGTCAACGTCTGCCACCGCGCCGAGAAGGTTCGGCGCCTCTCTGAGAGCGACACCTGCCTACCCGTCCGTGGCTGAATGCGCAGATACTGACGCAGCTCTTCAAACGCCGAGCAGAAGCGCTTCGCCGACTCCATCCTGCCGAACCCGAGCATCGGGTAGTACCGCTGTTTGATGGCCCGATGGTCTTGTTCGATGCGGTTGTTCAGGTACTGACTCTGCCGGTGCCACACCTTTCGTTCCAGTATCCAGCGGATCGCCTTTCCGATAGGCAAGATGCTGGTCGGTGGTGAGCCGCAAGGGCCTCTCTAACGTGGCGTCCAGGAGCCGGCGCAGAAAAGCCCGGGCAGCCGACTTGTCCCATCGCTCGCTCAGCATCGAGTCCAGGAGGTTGCCGTCCCGATCGATCGCGCGGTACAGGTATCGCCAACGACCACCCACCTTGATGTAGGTCCCGTCGACATACCAGGAACGGCGGCCAGGCTGGCCCCGGCGCCGGCTGCGTAGCCGTTCACTCAGGAGCGGGGTAAAGCGGAATTCCCAAGCCCGCACTGTCTCGTGTGTGACTTCATAGCCTCGCTGAAGGAGCAGTTCGGCCACGTCGCGGAGTCCCAGCTTCTAGCGCAGACGCCAGAGGACCGCCAACAGGACGATATCGGTGGGGTACTGCAGATCGTTGAAGGCTGAGCCGGTGCGTTCGTTGAAGCGACGGCGACAGGGGTGGCACGAGAACCGGCGGTAGCCAAGGGCCGTTGTGCGCTTC
>JBDTOK010000194.1:0-4928 GCA_039933275.1 Chloroflexota bacterium
ATGCGGTTCAACGTCCCCTCTTCCCGCTCGAACAGGCCAAACTTCTGCCGGTAGCCCAGCGCCCACTCGAAGTTGTCCTGCTGACACCAGTGGAGGTAGCTGCGCACGTCGACGCCGTCCTTGATCGCGCGGTCTACCTCGTACAGGTGTCGCGTCAGGTAGCTGATGCGTTGCTCGTCGTCGTCCGTACCGATGCCATTCTCTGTGATGTAAACGGGGATGCCGTACTCCTTGAGGCGCATCATGCACTGGTAGAACCCCTCCGGGTACACCTCCCAACCCATCGTGCTGCGCTCTGAATCCGGTGCCGGCGGTACCTCTTTCATCCCCATCCGGTTGCGCGAGTGCGTCATCACGTTGCGCGAGTAGTAGTTCAGCCCGACGAAGTCCCAGGCGCCCTTCAGCCCGGGTACCTCTTCGCCATCACCGGCGGGCGGGCCGCTGATGCCGTCGCGGAACCCGTCGAGCCAGTACTTGTTCCAGTACTGGTCCATCTTGCGGGCAGCCTCGATATCCTCGGGCGAGTCGCTGGCCGGCATCGAGTACGTCATGTTGATCACAGGCCCAATCTTCGGGTTGTGCGGGGCGTTCTCGCGCACAGCATTGTGCATCGTCGCGAGAGACTTCTGGATGTTGCGCATCGCCGTCATCGCCTGGTCGACGTCGCGAACCGCAGGCGGGTGAAGGCCGGCGAGGTAGCTCAACATCGGGAGGACGGGCGGCTCGTTGATCGTCATCCAGAACGGGACGGCGTCACCCAGTTCTTTCGCCATGTAGCCGGAGTAGCGGCCAAGGAGCTGAGATGCACGATCGCTCGTCCAGCCACCCTGGTCGGCGAACCAGATCGGGTGGGTGAAGTGATGGAGCGTCACGAACGGGACGAGGTTGTGCTTGTGCAGCGACTCCAGCACTCGCTTGTAGTGCTCGACTTCGCGTTCGTCCCAGCGGCCCTCCTCCGGCTCGATGCGGCTCCATTCGATCGAGAAGCGGTGCGCGTTATGACCGTATTGCTCTGACAGTGTGAAGTCTTCGTCGAAGCGATTGTAATGATCGGTGCCGGGGCCGGACGTTGTCCCGTCAATAATCCGCCCGGGCTCCTGCTCGAAGCGCCACCAATCGTTATTCCGATTATTGCCTTCCACCTGGTGGGACGACGTGGCCGTGCCCCAGTAGAACCCCTTTGGAAAGCGCAAGTCTTCAGCCATAAAGTCTCCTCATCGTGCCCCAGGCGGGACGTGTCCGCCACGCCGGAGGAGCCGCGCCACATTCTAGCAGGGGCGCGCGTTCACCGAACTGTTAGCAACCTTCAACGCACCTTTAACCGCCTCCTGACCGCGGCGGGTAACGAGCATATTGCCTTCGGCCTCCTACTCAATGCACGGCAAAACGATGCCGGCAGGGGGAAGGAGAACGACCGAATTGATCCGAGACTTCGAGTTAAATGACCTCTACGTACCGACCGGTGACCGCCAGCTTCGCCACGTCCAGCGCAAGGGCGAGGAGCTGGACAAGCAGGTCCGCATCTGGGCACAAACCGTCCTTAGCGTGCTACCTCGCGGTCTCCCGCTGGATGACGATGAGAAGTACCTGTACTGCCTCTTCAGCGCCGCCCAGCGCCGCCTGAACCTGCAGCTGGACGCTTTCCTGCCCGACAACAGTCTTCTGGCCACGGCGAAGTCGTTGCTACCGGGCTCTCACCAGGACCCGGAGTCCTTCGCCGCGATCCACCGGATCGTGGCACTCAGGCTCGACTCTGACATCGAGCGCGGCATCCGCTTCTATTGCGAGGACAACGGAGTGGACCCGGAGTCCGAGCGCGCGATCGATTGGCGCGTGGCGATCCGCTTCATGGCCCAGAGCATCTACTCGCGCGGGTCCAACCTCGACGTAAAACGCCTGCCGATGTCGCCGCGACGGTTCGAGCTGGCGGTCGTGGCCCGTGACCTCGCTTCGGACGTCACCGAGAAGCGCGCAGCCATGCTCGCGGCCGCGACGGCGCCCGCCGCGTAAATCGACTCTCACCCCATCGCAAATGCCGCGCTATACTGCGCGCATGCGACCGCTGATCATCTCGCACGCAGCCTGTGGAGGGCATGCGCCGGAGAACACGCTCGCCGGCATCCGCAAGGCGATCGAGCTGGGCTCCGAGGCGATCGAGATCGATGTGCAGGCCAGCTCAGACGGCATACCGATGCTGATGCACGACCTCACCGTCGACCGTTCCACCAATGGGACGGGAGCGGTGGCGGAGATGACGCTGGGGGAGCTGCAGGCGCTTGATGCGGGCGGGGAGCCAGTCCCAACACTGGCCGAAGTGCTCGACCTTACGAAGGGGAGGGTGCTGCTGGTGATGGAGATCAAGCAGCCCGGAATCGAAGAGCACATCGCGAAGGTGGTACACGACCTCGACGCGCTGAACGACGTCATGGCCTGGTCTTTCTTCCCGGACGCGCTCACCGGTATGCGGGCTGCGGAGGCGAAGGTTCCCTGCGCTCTCCTCATTGACGGCGAGTCTATGCCCAAGTGGGACAAGATTCGAGGGTCGGCGATCAAGCTTGGGGTGCAGGGTGTCAGCATCTTCAACCCCAACGTAGACGCCGAGGTGGCGGAGGATTGCCGGCGCCGGGGGCTCGCGCTCTACACTTGGACGCCGGACTCGGAGAAGGAGATCGGGCGATTGGCTGGACTGTGCGTTGACGGCATCTGCTCGAACTTCCCCGACCGGGTGGTGTCCGTGCTCGGCGCTTCCCGCTAGCCGCTACGGTTTTGCAATGGCGCCGGCGACCGCCGCGCCTCCCCCTGCAAGGCGCCCGCCCCTACGATTGGGGCATGTTGATTCGATGGGCGCTCATATTCGCAGTGATAGCACTGCTGGCAGGCATCATCGGCTTCTGGGGCGTAGCAGGGATAGCCCTGCAGATAGCGGAGATTCTCCTAGTGGTCTTCGTGATCGTGCTCCTGGTATCGCTGGTGACCGGCCGCCGCAACCCGCTCTAGCCTCACCCGCCTGCTGCCCCTAAGGCTGGCTGGTGATAGCATTCGCTTGTCATGACCGACCAGCTGATCCGGGTAACCGACACGGCCGACGCCTCGATAGAGGAGTCGGTACGGCAGAACGTGATGATGACCTCGCTTGAGGGCGTGGTCAACTGGGCGCGGCGCTCTTCCCTTTGGCCGGCGGCCTTCGGGCTGGCCTGCTGCGCGATCGAGATGATCGCTACGGCGATGCCCCGGTATGACATCTCCCGCTTCGGGGCGGAGCTGTTCCGGCCGTCGCCGCGGCAGTCTGACCTGATGATCGTGGCCGGGACGGTGACCTGGAAGATGGCGGTGCCGGTGCGCCGGATCTATCTGCAGATGGCCGAGCCCCGGTACGTGATCTCGATGGGGAGCTGTGCGACGATCGGCGGGCCGTTCGCTTATGGGTACAGCACTCTTCCCGGCGTGAACCTGGTGATCCCGGTGGATGTGTACGTGCCGGGTTGCCCGCCGCGGCCGGAATCGCTGCTGCAGGGCCTGATGCTGCTGCAGGAGAAGATCAAGCACGAGAAGGTCTTCGGAGCGCGGGATGTGAAGCACCCGGTCGGTGACTTCTCACGGTACTTGCCGGACGGTGATCCGGTGCGGGCAGAGCTTGAGTCTCTGTTCCCGCCGCACATCAACTACTAGCACCTCCGTTTGATTGAAGTCCGCCGGTTATATCTGGTGGTTGATTGTGTTTTTCGTTTTCACGAAAATGCTGCGCTTGCGTAGATATGAGAAGGGGCGGGCTAATTGATTGATGTTTTTTTGCGCGGGGCAGCGCGATTGCCGACAGTCGCTTGATTTTGAGGCTGACGCTTTCGCTCGATGCGAAGGATTTGATGGGGCGAAAGCGTTGCCCGCACGCGGTCTGGTGCTGGGTGTGGTGTTTGGGCGCAGCACGCAACGATAATAGCGCGCGTTGCGTTTGGACGTCAGTGTTTTGTGTCACTCCGCTCGTTGCGGATAGGATGCTTGGGATGATGCTTCCGGATGGCGCGAGTGACAGGTCTCGGGAACTTTGGCCACTGGCTTTGGAGTTGGCGGAGGCTTGTCCGCTGGAGCTTGGGATTGAGATCGCGCTGGCCGGGTCTGTATCGCGGGGGTGGGCGGATGAACATTCTGATATTGAGCTGAACTTTTGGGTGGAGGAGATTGAGCCGTGGCCCGGGGAGCGAGTGAGGTGGCTGCAGGGGTTGGGCGTGGAGCGGATCATTGTCGATGATGAGGCGCACCACACTGGGTCGTGGTGGATGGAGTTTGTGTACAAGGGCACCTGGGTGGAGATCGGCTGGCATTCGATTGGGTACTTTGACCGGCTGCTGCAGCGGATTGTGGCGGGCGAGGTCGAAGATATGTTCGAGATGACGGCGGCGGAGATGATGGCGCATTCGATCGCGTTGCGGGATGGTCCGAACCTGGGTCGCTGGCGGGAGATGGTTCGCGTGTACCCGGAGACGCTGCGCAGGGCGATGATTGCGCTGGGCACGAAGGATTGGGGTGAGCCGCATTACTGGGAGCTTGGTGCGCTCCGTGTGCTGCGGCCAGACGCGACGATTGCGGTGCTGCGCGGCGAGTCTTGCATTCGGAATCTTCTACGAGTGCTGTTTGCGGTGAACCGGCAGTGGCAGCCGGACATGCGTAAGTGGACTCGTCAGTGGGCGGGAACGCTCGAGAAGAAGCCGGAGCGGTTGGCGGAGCGGGTGCTTTCGATTTTCGAGCGGCCTATCGCGCGCTCGTCGCACGCGGAGCTGCTCGATTTGGTTGCGGAGACACTGGCGCTGGTGCCGGATGAGTATGGTGTGGCGGAGACACGGCGGGTTGTGGAGAACGCGCGGGAGAGCTGGGGGGCGTGGGAGTCTATGGCCTGACGGTGGCTGTCAACGGTTGCCTTCGGTGGAACGGAT
>JBDTOK010000195.1:0-4912 GCA_039933275.1 Chloroflexota bacterium
GCTACCCGATGCAGATCAAGATCGACTTCCTCTGCCGCGACTCCATCCTCGCCGCGCCGCTCGTCCTCGACCTCGCCCTCTTCCTCGACCTCGCCCACCGCGCCGGCCTGAAAGGCATCCAGGAGTGGCTCTCCTTCTACTTCAAGAGCCCACAGCACGCCCCCACCGTCTACCCGGAGCACGACCTCTTCATCCAGCAAACCAAACTCAAGAACACCCTCCGCTGGCTAATGGGCGAAGAACAAATCACCCACCTGGGCGCCGAATACTACACCGACGAATGAGCCGCACGCGAAAGACCCCGTTCATCCTGAGCCTCTCGAACGACCCGCGAAGCCCACGTCACGGGTAATAACGAGACCTCGCACAGGCGGAACAAGCTTGACTCAAGGACACGCCCCCACTAACCAGCAAAGACCCGTAGGTTAGCCACCAGACACCGCCTGCTACTTGCTACTGGCTACCGGCTACTCCGTATACTTATCTCGTGCTGAAATACGTCCTCTTCTGGGTCATTTTCCGCATCCTCGGCCTCCTTCCCCTGCGCGCCCTCTACGCCATCGCAGACGTAGTCGCCGCCGTCGCCTATCGCGTCGCCCCCCGGGCTCGCGCCAACGTCTACGACAACCTCCGCCACATCATGCCGGACGCCCCGAAGTCGAAGGTACGCAAGGCGGCCAAACAAGTATTTCGCAGCGTCGCCTACTACTACGCCGACTTCGCGCACATGCCAAAGCTGGACGTTCAGGACTTCTTCGACAACCGCATCGTCTTCTACAACGTCCGCGAGGCGCTGCTACCCGTCCTCGCGACCGGCCAGGGCGCCATCATGCTCAGCGCCCACATCGGTAACGCCGAGCTCGCGATGCAGGCGATGCTCCCGTTCGGCGCGCACATGGTCGCCGTCACCGAGCCCATCGAACCGCCACAGCTCTCCCGCCTGATGAACCGCATGCGCTCCGCCCCCGGCCACGAGTTCCTTCCCGTCGGTGTGACCGGAGTGAAGCACCTCATCAAGGGCCTGCGCGAAGGCAAAGCGCTCGCTCTCATGGGCGATCGCGACATCGAAGGTCCACGCATGTGGCTGCCGTTCTTCGGCCAGGAGACATGGATGCCCACCGGCCCGATCGAGCTCGGACTCCGCACCAACTCGCCGATCTTTCCCTGCTTCTCCGTCCGCCGCGGGCGCTTCAAGATGGTGGGCTGGCTCGAAGACGCGCTCGACATCCAGCGCACCGACGACTTCCAGGCCGACGTCCGCACCGCCACCCTCCAGTACCTCGCCCTCCTCGAGAAGCGCCTGCGCGATGACCCCGGCGACTGGCTCGTCCTTGAGCGAGTCTGGGACTCACCTCAAACCGCCGAACAGGCCGCTAACGCCGAACAGGTGGCCGCCTGATGGCCAAAGCCGACCTGCACCTCCACTCCGCGCACTCCGACGGCATGGCGACAATCCACGAATTGCTAGCCCACGTCGAAGCACACGTTGACCTTGATGTCATCGCCGTCACCGACCACGACGATATTCGCGGCTCCCTCGCCGCCCGCGACACCCACGCCCGGGGCGCCTTCCGCTTCGAAGTCGTCACCGGAATGGAAGTGACCACAATCGAAGGCCACCTCCTTGCCCTCTACATTGACGAGCCCGTCGCCTGCCTGCGCGGCGTTGAGGAGACGCTGGCCGCCATCCATCGGCTAGGCGGCCTCGCCGTCATCCCCCACCCGCTCAGCTGGCTCACACGCGGCCTCGGCGAACGCCACATCCGCCGCGTGCAGTCGAGCAGCGATCCCGCCGTCCACTTCGACGCCATCGAGCTAACCAACGGCACGCCAGCCGGTCGCGTCGGCGCGCGCAAAGCGAGAGCGCTCAACAGTCGCGAACTCCACCTCGCCGAAGCCGGCGGCAGCGACGCCCACTTCCTCGAAGCCGTCGGCGCCGGCTACACCGAGTTCCCGGGCCGCACCTCCGCCGACCTTCGCCAGGCCATCCTCAACCGCACCACACGCGGCGTCTGCACTCCACACCCCTCCCTCCGCGACATCGGATTCGCACAAGTCGCCCGGCAGACGTATCGTGGCATCATGTCCACTCCAAGAGCAATGGGCTGGGGTCCAACCGCGCGCAGCTTCGTCCGCCGGGTGTTTACCGTCCGATGAGGATCGCCCTCGTCTCCCCGTACGACTGGTCCGTCCCCGGCGGCGTCAACCGCCACGTCTCCAACCTCGCGCAACACTACATCCGCCGCGGCAACGATGTGCGTGTCATCGCTCCGTCCTCGAAGCGATTACGAGCTCAGCCCGACTACCTCGACGTCATCGGCCACAGCTCAATCGGCCTCCCCGCGAGCGGCTCCGTCGCCAACATCTCGCTCTCCTACAACCTCGGCCCGCGCGTGAAGTCGTATCTCGCACGCGAGTCCTTCGACATCGTGCACATCCACGAACCGTTCATGCCGCTGCTCCCGTTCCAGTTCGTCCGCTACTCCAGGGGCACGAACGTCGCCACCTTCCACGCCGCGCGAGACTCCGGCAGCCGCATTTACGCCTACATGAAAGTCATCATCGATCCCTGGTGGAAGAGCATCGATGGCCGCATCGCACACTCCCGCGCCGCCCTCAAGCTGATCGGCAGCTACTTCCCGGCGCGCTATCGCATCATCCCCAGCGGCATCGACTACGCCTTCTTCGCCTCCGAAGTCCCCCCAATGCCCGAGTTCCGCGACGGCAAGCGCAACATCGTCTTCGTCGGCCGCCAGGAGCAGCGCAAAGGCCTGCCCTACCTCATCGAGGCATTCGGTCGCCTGCAGAAGGAGATGCCCGACACGCGCCTCATCGTCGTCGGCCCCGACGGCGGTCTGCGCCAGGCCTGCATCCGCTACATCAGCGAGAACGATGTGAAGAACGTCGTCTTCACGGACCTCGTGCCGTATGAAGACCTCCCGCGCTACTACAAGACCGCCGACGTCTTCTGCGCCCCCAACACCGGCCACGAAAGCCTCGGTCTCGTCATCCTCGAAGCAATGGCCGCCGGCGCACCAATCGTCGGCACGCGCATCCAGGGCTTCCAGGACGTCCTCACCGAAGGCGTGCACGGCCTCCTCGTTCCGCCCAAAGACGCCGAAGCCCTCTGCGACGCCCTGCGCATAATGCTCAACGACTCCGCCATGCGAGAAGAAATGGGCCGCGCCGGCTCCCGCGACGCCCGCAAATACTCCTGGGACGAAATCTCCGGCCGTGTCCTCCAACTGTACGAAGACACCGCCAACGGCCACTTCGAATCCGCCATGCCATCACAAAACGGAAACGGCCACCAGTAATGATTCCGCGCATCCTGAGGCTCTCGAAGCATGTCCTGACAGCGGCGGCAGCCGCAGCCGAAGGAGACCCGCGAAGCCCTCGTCGCCTCCCTGAACAAGTCCTCACGCGGGCGGAATATCAATTGTCGAGCGGCAGCGCACTGAGAACCTCAGTGGGTCAGGACCCCAGCCCTGACCATGGACGCCGCTGATGCGAATCTCCCTCCCCCGCAGCGCCCCCACATGGCTCACAGAGCCCGTCGTCCGCCCCCTCGCCAGGCTCGGCGTCACCCCCAATATGCTTACCCTGCTCGGCGTGATTGGCAACTGCGGCGCCGGCGCACTCGCGGCCAACGGAGACTTCCTCTTCGCCGGCATCATCGTTCTCTTCGCCTCCGCTCTCGACATGTTCGACGGCGCCCTCGCCCGCGCCACCGGCCAGGCCACCCCATTCGGTTCTGCCTTCGACGCCACCATGGACCGCGTCTCTGAGGCCGCCGTCTTCTTCGGCCTGCTCATCTACTTCACCGACCGCGGAGGCGCCCAGACCGAAGAGCTGCTCATCTTCATCGCCATCGTCGCCTCGATTCTCGTCAGCTACGTCCGCGCGCGAGCAGAGATTCTCGGCCTGAAGCTGAAAGAAGGCGCCTTCACCCGCTTCGAGCGAGTCGCCCTCATGGGCGTCGGACTTATCGCCCACGACGTCTCCGGCGAAAACATCATTACCCCCGTCCTCTGGATCCTCGCCGTCCTCGCCTCCTTCACAGCGCTGCAGCGGCTTGCTATCGTGTGGTTGAAGACACGAGAAGAGGCGCCCCAATGATCCCGATAAAAGAACAAGACGCGATCAAGCAAAAGTTCGCCGCTGAGCTGGTCGGCCCCGTCAAGATCGATCACTTCACCGAGCGCAACCTCGGCCTCACGCTGCCCAACAAGAAGGTCGCGCCGCTCGCTAAAGAAGCGCGCGCGATGATGTTCGAGCTCGCCGGCCTCAGCGACTACATCAGCCTCCGCGTCCACTACTTCGAAGACAACACGCCGGAGCGCGAAAAGTACGGCGTCGAGCGTGTCCCCGCGACTGTGATGCGAGGACGCATCGCCAACCACGTCACCTTCTACGGCCTCCCCGGCGGCACCGAGTTCCCGATGTTCCTCGAGAGCATCATCGATCTCTCCCGCGCCGAAGTCCTTCTCTCCGAAGAGACCGTCCAGCAACTCGAATCGATCACCGAAGACATCTCGCTCAAAGTATTCGTCACGCCAACGTGCCCCTACTGCCCGGCGATGATGCGCGCCACCTACCAGATGGCAATGGTCAACCCGCACATCCGTGCCGAAACAATCGAAGTCAATGAGTTCCCAGAGCTCGCCGAAAAATACCAGGTGCAGGCCGTCCCCCTGACCGTCATCAACGACGAAGTCGCGATCCCCGGCATGGTCCACGAAAAAGACCTGACCAAAGAGCTAATGAAAGTCGCCAAGACCACCGCCCCCGAACCAACCGCCCCACTCCAAATCCAGCGAGGCAAAGAACGCAAGAGCGGCCTCTACATCCCTTAGCATCTTGAGCCGGCCGAAAGACCGCGAAGCATAATCATCTGCAAGCGCCACAAGCC
>JBDTOK010000196.1:0-4792 GCA_039933275.1 Chloroflexota bacterium
AGATCGTCAAGAACAAGATCGCGCCGCCCTTTCGCCAGGCCGAGTTCGACATCATCTTCTCCGGACCATCGATCGGCATCAGCCGCGAGGGCGACATCATCGACCTCGGCGTCGAGTCAGAGATCGTCAAGAAGCAGGGCGCCTTCTACTCCTACAGCGACCAGAAGCTCGGACAGGGCCGCGAAGCCGCTAAAGAGTACCTGCGCACCCACCCCGAAATGTCTATCGAGATCGAAGAGCTGATCCGCGCCAAGCACGTCGCCGTCGTAGCCGTCCAACCGGCCGACACAATCGCCGTATACGCAGGCGTCGACGACGAAGACGAGGCGCCCGAATAGCTTCGATGCCGTCTTGAGCAACCGCGGCTTTCTGGCTCTGATTGACCTCGTTAGGCATATCCGAGCCGGGCCGCGGGCGCTCTGGATCGACAAAGAAGAGAACTGGCTCGAGTCCTTCATCAAGCTCGGCCAACAACCGATCTCCATCTCCGGCGGACCAATGGAAGCTGCCTCGATCTACGTCGTGCCCCGCATGCTCGCCTCCACCTCGCGCACAGTCGTCACTCGGTTCTTGTCCTGGGACCGCGCCGGCGACCAGACGATGAGCAAGCGCTGGCCCGTCACCTCACCCACCGTAAAGATCGAATACTTCCGCCTGCCCGAGTCCGACCTCCCCGCCCTCGATGCCGCTGCCGCCAAGCTCCAGAAGGCGTACCCAACGGTCCCGCTCGATGCGCCCGGCCTGGATCTGGGCGCTCGGACAGAGCCCACCGCGCGCCCGGGCTACAGAGGCCCGGCGAACACGGACCATTGGCTGGTCCTCTCCCTTTCCGGGAACACTGTCGAGCTCAACTTCACGTCTAGCAGTCCCGAACTCGACGCCGCCTGGCTCGATCTCTGGGCCGCCCTCAAACAGGAGCGCCAGAACGCCATCCCGGCCTCGTCCGTCCGCGAAATCTACTCCATCGATCCCGAAACCTACGCCCGCATGCTCTTCGAAGGCGACTAGCGTGCGCATCACCTCCATCGACCGGCCGCCACGCAAGCGTCGTTACGAAGTCCGCATCGACCACGTCCTCGTCCTCCCCCTTTCCCCGGAAGTCCTCGCCCAGGCCAACATCCACACCGGCGAAGAGCTATCCGACGCCCAGCTCCATAGCCTCGAGCGGACCGAGGCCCGCCACTCTGCCCTCGCCACCGCCATGCGCAGCCTTGCCTACGGCCCCCACAGCGAGCGTGAGATCCGCACAATTCTGACCCGCAAGCGCGTCCCTGCGGACGCCGTCACCGAGACGATCGCCCGCCTCTCTGAGTTGCGCCTTCTGAACGACGCCGACTTCGCGAAGAGTTACGTCGAGCAGCGCAACCGCTTGAGCCCGCGCGGCCGCCGCCTCCTCCGCGCCGAGCTCACCACCCGCGGCATCGACCGCAAAGCCGCCGACGAGCACCTGGAGTCGATCGACGAAACCGACGCCGCCGCCCGGGCCGCCTCCCGCAAGGCCCGCAGCCTGGCGACGCTCGACTACCCGGCCTTCCAGCGCCGCCTCGGCGACTACCTTCTGCGCCGAGGCTTCAGCCACGAAACCGCCCGCAACGCCCTCCGAAATGCCTGGTCAGACCTCCATCCGGACCATTTCCCCGCTGAAGATAGCCTCGACGCCCCTTAACCAGACGGCTACCACCCGCCACAACCCCTTCGCACAGCGCGCAAATCAGCCATTAATCGGTCGATTCCGGCTGGCTACAAGCAGTAGCACCCGTACGCCAGGTATTCCTTGACGCCTCGAATCGACACCATCTATGATAAAAATGCATCTAATTCTGCGCCAGTCAAGCGTATTTCGATGACTTACATTTACTCTGTCGTATCCACAGGAAGTGAGCTGAAATGCCGATCATTGCCCTCATTGGTGGGCTGCTTGTCGGCGTTATCGTTGGTGTTATCGGTGGCTTTTTCGTTCTTCAGCAAATCCGCAAGAACCAGATCGACGCTGCCGAGCGGTCTGCCGCAAACATCCTCAACGAAGCCGACAGGCGCCAGAAAGAACTCCTACTCGAAGGAAAAGAAGAGGCTATCCGCGTCCGCCGCGAAGCGGACTCTGAGCTTAAAGAGCGCCGCAGCGAACTTAAGAACAGCGAGCGCCGCCTAAGCCAGAAAGAAGAATCCCTCGATCGCAAGCTCGAATCTGTCGAGCAGCGCACGAAGAACCTTCAGCGCAAGGAAACGGACCTCGAACAGCGCACCCAGGAGCTCGAGTCGCTCCAGGAAGAGCGTAAGCACGAGCTCGAACGGCTGTCTAACCTGACCGCCAACGAGGCGCGTGACATGCTCATGGCCCAGATCGAGAACGAGATCCGCGACGACGCCAACCGCCGCGTCCGCGAAATCGAGCAAGAAACCAAGGACGAGGCCGAGGAGCGCGCCCGAAACATCATCGCAACCACGATGCAGCGGCTAACCACCGACGTCGTGTCTGAGATGACCATCTCCGTCGTGCCAATCCCCTCCGAAGACATGAAGGGCCGCATCATCGGCCGTGAGGGCCGCAACATCCGCGCCCTTGAGCACGCCACCGGCGTAGACGTCGTTATCGACGAGACGCCCGATGCCGTCACCCTCTCCGGCTTCGACCCGGTACGCCGGGAAATCGCCCGGATCGCCCTCACCAAGCTGCTCACGGACGGCCGTATCCACCCGGCCCGCATCGAGGAGATGGTCGAGAAGGCCAAGAAGGAAGTCGAGACTTCCATCAAGGAAGCCGGCGAAGAAGCCATCGTAGAGGCCAGCTGCCCCGGTCTCCACCCGGAGATCGTCCGCACGCTCGGCCGCCTTATGTTCCGCTACTCCTACGGCCAGAACCAGCTTCGCCACGCCGTCGAGACCGCCAACCTCGCCGCCATGATCGCGCACGAGCTCGGCGCCAACGTCGAAGTCGCCCGTAGGGGCGGCCTCCTCCACGACCTCGGCAAGGCGATCAGCCACGAAGTCGAAGGCACCCACGCCTCCCTTGGCGCGGACCTCGCTCGCCGGCACAACGTTAACGCCGCCGTCGTCCACTGCATCGAAGCGCACCACGAAGAGGTCGAGCCCAGCACCGTCGAAGCGGTCATCACGATCGTCGCCGACGCCATCTCCGGTGCTCGCCCCGGCGCCCGCCGCGAATCTCTCGACAACGACATCAAGCGCCTCGAAGCGCTGGAAGCCGTCGCCAACAACCTGCCCGGAGTCGAAAAGTCGTTCGCCATCCAGGCCGGCCGCGAAGTCCGCATCATCGTCAAGCCAGAGGAAGTCGACGACCTCGGCGCCTCCCGCATGGCGAAGGAGATCAGCCGCCGCATCCAGGAGAGCCTCGATTACCCCGGCCAGGTGAAGGTGACCGTAATCCGCGAGCGCCGCTCCATCGAGTACGCCAAGTAAGGACGAGCGCGAACACCGTAGCGCCCGACCGAGGACACAAATGGCGACGTTGAATCCGCCTCAGAAGCCTGTCATCCAGACGAACGAAGGATCTGGCGGGGCCGGGCTAACGCTCGCTATGGGCATAGAGTTGTCTTGCTCCTCAAACTCCCGAAAGCACATGATGAGCCGATGCCAGAACTAAACGTCCTCTTGATCGGCGATATCGTCGGCAAACTCGGCCGGCGTACCGTTGCTGCCGTCCTCCCAGGGCTGCGCAAAGACCTCGCACTCGATCTTGTCATCGCTAACGGCGAGAACACCGCCGGCGGTCGCGGCCTCACGCCCGGCAAGGCGGAGGAGCTGTACGAAGCCGGCGTCGACGTCATCACCTCCGGTAACCACATCTGGGAGAACCGCGAGATCTACCCCGTCCTCAACGATCCCGAGGCACCGGTCATCCGCCCGATGAACTACCCGGATGGCGTTCCCGGCCGCGGCGTCCACCGCCGCGACGGCGTCGCCATCCTCAACGCTATGGGCCGCACCTTCATGGGCGTGAACATCGACGACCCCTTCCGCGCCGTCGACCACGCCCTCAAAGGCCTCGCCGACTGCCGCGTCCGCATCCTCGACTTCCACGCCGAGGCCACCAGCGAAAAGATCGCGATCGCCTACTACCTCGACGGGCGTGTTAGCGCCGTCGTCGGCACGCACACGCACGTCCCCACCGCCGACACCCGCATCCTCCCCAACGGCACCGCCTACGTAACGGATCTCGGGATGTGCGGCGCCCTACACTCTGTCATCGGCATGCAAACGGATCGCGTCATCGAACGCTTCCTTACCGCCCTACCCAACCGTTTCGATCCAGTAGAAAAAGGACCCGCCGTGTTCAACTCAGTGCACATCACCATCGATAAAGACACCGGCCGTGCTCTCAACATCGAGCGCGTCGATCGCGAGGTCGCCTGATGCCCAGCCAGTCTGACCTCCACCTGCACAGCACCATCTCCGACGGCCGCTTGACGCCAACGCAGCTCATCGAGCTCGCCTACAAGAACGGCGTCCGCCGCATGGCCCTCACCGACCACGACATCATCGACGGCCTCCCCGAAGCGTTCGAGACCGCCGCGCGCCTCCCCGGACTCACCCTCATCCCCGGCATCGAGATGAGCACCGACGTCCCTGGCAACGAGGTCCACATCCTCGGCCACTTCATCGACTGGCAGAACGAATCCTTCCGCGAGCGCCTCAAAGTCCTGCAGGAGTCACGCCTCGGCCGCGCGCACAAGATGGTCGACCGTCTCGTTGAGCTCGGCATGCCCATCACCTGGGACAGCGTGCAGTCCTTTGCTGACGGCGCTGTCGGCCGCCCGCACATCGCCCTCGCCCT
>JBDTOK010000197.1:0-4790 GCA_039933275.1 Chloroflexota bacterium
CCGCTGGCGATGGCGTAGCGGACGAGGCCGGTGCGGCGATCGACGTCCAGCTTGCTCATGATATGGCTGACGTGGATCTTCACCGTCCCCTCGGACAGGAACAGGTCCGCCGCGATCTCCTTGTTGGAGCGGCCCAGCGCCACCAGCGCCAGGACTTCCACCTCGCGCTCGGAGAGTTGTCCCACCTGCAGCGGGGGCGGCTCGTTGGCCCAGCGGGTGAGGCGCATAAGGATGTGGCGAATAACGCCCGCCTCGCAGACGAAGGCTCCCTGCGCCACCAGGCGAATCGCTTCGAGGAGGCGAGCGCTCGGGCCTGTCTTGAGGACGAAACCAACGGTGTTAAGGGCCATGTAGCCCGGCACGTTCTCCGGCTTGATGTTGCGGGCGTCCTCATCCGTACCCATGAAGAGCACGCGCATCCCGGGCACCCACTCGCCGATGCGCTGAAACACCTCGGCGAAGTCCACCTGGTTGTTCAGGGCGTTGGCATCGGCGACGATGACGTCGGCGGCGCGGAAACGCTCGTCGGCGGCCATCTCGGGCAGGTTGCGGACGCTGGCCAGTAACTCCAGCGTGGGGTCATCTGCCACCAGTTGCTCGATGCCGTGCCGCAACGGCTCGAAGTCGACTACAAGGTATACTTTCGCCTTCCCACCCATCTCAGCCTCCACGTGTCGCATTTCTAGTTATCAGGTTCGGGGTAACGGGCGTACCCCTGAATCGGCCAACCCGCCTAAACTTTGGATGATAGACTCAGCGCTCAGGAGTTAAGGGAGCAACCCCATGCAGCTAACAGAAGCCCAACGAATGACCTACGAAACGGCCAAGGCCTTCGCCGACCGTGAGATACGCCCCCACGTCCGGGAGCGCGCCCACGACGAAAGTTTTCCGCTGGAGATCATGCGAAAGCTGGCCGACAACGGCTTACTGGCCGGCCCCTTCCCGGAGTCCCACGGGGGCGCCGGCATCGATAACGTCTCCTACGTGCTCCTCTGCGAGGCGATTGGCGGCGCGAGCCCGTCCGTGTTCACGGCCGCCCTCACCGTCCAGCTCTCGCTGGTCAGTACCGCCGTCTCGAAGTTCGGGACGGACGAGCAGCGAGAGCGCTGGTTGCCAGAGCTGTTCTCGGCGCGGAAGATCGGCGCCTTCGCCCTGTCCGAGCCCAACTTCGGCTCCGATCCGGCTGGTATGCAGCTAACAGCGGTCCGCAACGAGGGCGGCTGGGTGCTGAACGGCAGCAAGTTCTGGATATCGAACGGCTCGCAGGCGGACGTCATCCTCGTCTTCGCGCAGACGGACCCGGGCAAGCGCCAGAAGGGTATCGGCGCGTTCCTCGTGGACGGCAACTCGCCGGGCCTGGAGCGAACGGCGATCGCGGACAAGCTCGGGCTACACGCTTCGAACACGGCCGCGCTCTTCTTCGACGGCGTACGCGTAGCCGACGACCGCCTGCTCGGCAAGCCGGGCGATGGGTTCAAGATCGCGCAAACGTCGCTCGAGTCCGGCCGCACATCGACGGCGGCCGCGGCAGTCGGCATCATCCAGTCTTGCCTTGACGCCTGCATCGGCTACGCAAAGCACCGCGAGCAGTGGGGCAAGCCGATCGCCGGCCACCAGCTGATCCAGGAGATGGTCGCGGACATGGCGACTGACTGCGAGGCGGCGCGCCTGCTGACGCTGGAAGCGGCCCGCAAGCGCGACGCCGGGGAGCCTGCGACGAAGAACGTGGTCATGGCCAAGCACTTCGCAACGGAAGCGGCGGTCAAGGCCGCGCGGACCGCTATCTCGCTGCACGGCGGCGTCGGCTACCTGGCGGAGTACCCGGTGGAGGGCTACCTCCGCGACGCCATCGGCTTGTCGCTATACGAAGGCACCACGCAGATCCAGAAACTCATCTTGGGCCGAGAACTTTTGGGCGTTCCAGCGTTCTAGGCGCTCGAGCGCAGCACTTCTGGCCCAAATATTGTTACTAATGCCGATACTACTACGATCCCGAACTTCTCCGGTGAGAAGTGAAAAATCCCGGAGCCATCTAGGGATACCACTACAGCCACGAAAATCACCCAACTGTAGCGGACTCGCGCTGGCAAGAGGGATCGTTGCCTTCGCTTCGGACGGCTTGCCCTAGACTCTACTGGGGAATGTATTCCCATTCGCCCGAGTTGCCATTACGTCGCACCCATGGTTGCTTCACTAAGGCACCGTGAAGGACCCTGACTGGTACCTCGCCTGAGAATTGATACCCGCGCTCCATCATATGGTCGACAAGTCGCTCGGCGCTGGCCGATCTCAATTCTGATAGCGCCGATTGTGCCGCTTGCCTAAGCGTCTTACCTAGATACGCGACGGGGCGAATCTCGGCTGCGAGTCCGACATCAATGACGCTCTGGGGCTCAGCCGCTCTGATAGCCGTGATCAAGAGTTGATCGCGAGCCAACCAGAGGCGTTTTTCAGCGTAGTCATAGATGGCCTTTGCGCGGTGCAGTTGGAAGGCGGCGTCCTCCCATTCCTTCTTCGCCTCCAAGAATTCATTTGCTAGCCTATTTTCGTTCATTGTGCTCCTCAATTGACTGAACTACAGTCCTTTGTACAGTACTGTAGAACCACTGTCAATCCGTGGGAGCGCCGCTTGCCTACTACCAACAAACCCGCGGGCTGTTTCTGTTGACCTATGACAACGGGGAACGACAATCGGCTACGTATGCCCCTCTCGCTTCGACTCGATCCCTGGACGCCGACGTACGAGTCTGCCGTGGGCTCGTGGGGAAGGCTAACGGCGTCCGTGGCTGCCCCGCGACCGAGACGTCAAGGCCGTGCTACTCCGCGTACGTGTTGTCGTACAGGCTGACGAAGTCCACGTCCCACAGGCCGTTGGTCATGCTGACGCCGACGTAGCGATACTGGCTGCCCAGCATGATCGGGTTGTGGGTGGACGACGCCTTCCATGCATTGAAGACAGCATGCCCGTCCGTGAACCCGGCCGCGAGGATCTCGCCTTTGTAGGCGTTCTGGTCATAGCCGCAGGCTCGCACGCGAGGCCCAAAGTCGCGGCCCATTGAGTCGATGTGGGAGAGGCCGCTGCCGGCGCTCCAGCGCTTCTGCATGTCCTCCGACATCCAGGTGGTGCACACTTGAACCACCGGCAGTGGCTTCACCGTCGCCAGGTGGTTGGCCGCGCGATAGGCGTTCAGGTCGTTCAGGAAATCGGACTCAGGCCGCGAGAGCAGCATATCCCTGACTTCGATGCTGCCGTCATCAAATGGCGTCCAGGCGCTCGCGACGGATACGAAGAAGAGTGAACCAAGCCAGCAGCCGAATCGGCTTCAACAAGGTCATCCATACCTCCCTAACCCCCTACATCGGCGGGCCAGTTCGTTTTACGTCAACCAACGCCCAGGCAACTGCTTCCGTTGAGTGGTAACACGCACCCCGAAGCGAGTCGAGCGACTTTTCGCGACTCGTGACTAAACCTTGCACGTAATCTGTCGCACAAGCATGTGGATAACTCGATTGAGTTGGGGACTAGTGCCACCCACCCCTTGCCAACAAAGGCCGGCGCTGTTTCCTTTGACTTATGACAACGCCAGGCGACAATCGGCTACGTATGCCACTCTCGCTCCGCCTCGATCCCTGGACGCCAACGTACGAGTCCGCCATGCAGCTCGAAGACGAGCCGGACGGCGCCACTCCGGCCGACGTCGACCCGTTCGTGGAGACGGAGGACTGGCGGCCGATCCTGCCGGAGCACGTCGTCGAGCGGCCGAAGACGATCGCCTTCGTGGACGGCGTGCAGCGCCTCGAGCACCGCCTGATCGGCGACAGCGACGGGAAGATGGTGTACGGAGCGCTCGCGTCAGCCGCGGTTGGGGCAGTGTTTGTGCAAGACGGCAAGTGCGCAGTCTCCGGCGAGACGCCGATACGCGTGCTGGCGCTCTCGGACGGTGAGAGCCACCCGCCGATGCGAATCTCCTGCGGACACAAGGAACTCGAGTTCGTCGCGCGCTCCACGCACGAGACGGCGGTTGCCACCGGCCCGATCGCTGCGCAACTCGCCGTCCAGAACGTTCGCCGCGACGCCGAGATCAGGCTGGGCGAAGCGCTGGACGAAGCCGGCCACGAGATGGTTGTCGTCGATGGGCGCCTCAACTGGCAGCCTAAACGCAAGGCGATGGTCATCGGCCTGATCAAGACGATTCACAAGCAGTACTTACAGCCGGCCCAGGCCGCGGTCATCAGCAAGCTGACGCCGAAGATGCGCACGCCGATCTTTCGCATCGGGCGCGACCGAGCGGTGTACTCCTGGTACCTGCGCCTGAGCCCACGCCGCACGATCGACCACGCGTGGGCCGGCGTTGTCCGCGTGGAAACGCTGGAAGCAATCGGCATCGAAGCCGCTGTCCGTCTCGCCGATCTGACCGCATGCCACCTGCCGGCGTTCGCCTCATCGTCGATGCACGATGCACGCGCGCCCCAGAACCTGTACCCGATCGGCGGTCTGGAGACGCAGCTGCGCCACACGCTCGGCGACCACGAATGGATCCGCCGCCACATCGAAGTGCACTTCGCGCGGGAGTACGCAGCATGACGCCCGATTCCGGAATGTTTCGTAAAGCAAACTGCGAAATTGCAAAACGAACTTCCCTCGCAGGAGTGGCCGCATGAGCGAAACTGAGAACGAAGTCGGCCGCGTTATCGGCACCGAGGACGCGCATCCGCTCGAGTTCTGGGTGGGCGTCGGGCCAGAGTCGTACCTCCAACTCGATGACATCGTGGCCGTGGAGACGCCGATC
>JBDTOK010000198.1:0-4778 GCA_039933275.1 Chloroflexota bacterium
AGACGACGGCCGAGTCAACTTCGTCGAGGAAGCGCATGGCGGTGCTGTAGTCCTCGGTCACAATGGCGTCGGAGTGGCCGGTGCCGTACTGGTAGATGTGGTCCAGCGCGTCGTCCAGTGAATCGACGACGCGGATGGCGGCTGCCAGCGCGAGGAACTCGCGGCCAAAGTCTGTCGGCTCGGCGGGGACAACGTTGGCGCCGGCAATCTCGGCGGCGCGGATGATATCGAGCGCACGTTCGTCGCAGTGCATGTCGACGCCCGCCTCGCTCCAGGAGCGCGCGATCTCGGGCAGATACTGCGCGGCGATGTCGGTGTGGACGATAAGCGTGTCCAGCGCGTTGCAGATGCTGTACTTGCGGGTCTTGGCGTTGTGCGCGATGCGTGTCGCCTTGTTGATGTCCGCGTCTTTGTCGACGTAGGTATGGCAGACGCCGATGCCGCCGGTGAGCACGGGCATCGTGGCGTTTTCGGCGACGTAGCGGATGAGCTCAGCCCCACCGCGCGGCACGACGAGATCGATGACGTCCTTCATCTTGAGCAACTCACCGATCAGCGTGCGGTCCGTGTTCTCGATGAGCTGGACAGCGTCGCCAGGCGCGCCTGCCGACTCCAGCGCCGCACGGAGGATGGCGGCGATCTTCTTGTTCGAGTTGATCGTCTCTTTACCGCCGCGAAGGATACTCGCGTTGCCGGACTTCAGACAGAGCGACGAGATATCGACGGTAACGTTGGGCCGGCTCTCGAAGATCGCAGCAATCACGCCAAGCGGCACGCGGCGGCGTCCGACTTGCATGCCGTTGGGCAGCGTACGCATCTCGATCATCTCCCCGACGGGGTCGGGGAGCATCGCGACGTTGCGCACGTCGGCGGCGATTGCGGCGATGCGGTCCTTCGTCAGGCGAAGGCGGTCGATCACGGCGGGGGTGAGGCCAGCGTCAGTCGCGGCGGCGACATCGATTTCGTTTGCGGCGACGATGTCGTCCGCATTGGCGACAAGCGCGTCGGCGATGGCGTTGAGCGCAGCGTTCTTCGTGGCCGTAGACAAGCGCGCGAGTTGACGCGCGGCTCGTCTAGCGGCCTGGCCTTTTGTCTGCAGTTCGCTGGCTGTGGTTGTCATGGTTTACTTACTCAGCAGCTTGATGAACTGCTCGACCGAAAGGCCAGACTTGGTGATCAGTCCTCGCAGAGTGCCGCGATCCAGTTCCCGGTGATCCGGGATCGAAAGGTTCGCTCGCTGACCTTGCTTGATCATCATCATGTGATCGCCTCGAGTTCTCACGTGCTCCCAGCATCTGGCTCAAAGGCACGAAGGGCTTCGCGCCCGGAGATGACCGGAAGTGGGGGCACTAGACCTCAACGAGCCGGACGGGCTCTTTCGCTCCTCGCTCAATCTTGACGGCCCCGGCTTCGAGCCAACCGACCATCGCTTCGTGAATGTTGTTGAGCGCTTCTTCTTCTGTATGGCCCTGCGACATGCAGCCGGGCAATGTCGGACACTCCGCGACGATGTAGCCGTCCTCACCAGGAGTCAGTATTACAGGCAGTTTCACATTGGCCTCCGAGGGTTCGCCGGAATGGCGCTCCCGTCAGCCGTGGCGTGCGCGGTTAGTAGCTACTAGCCGTGTCGCCGCTGCCAGCGGGTCTTCTTCAGCATTTTGCGGTGCTTGTGCTTGCTGATTTTTTTGCGCCGCTTCTTGACGACTGAACCCATTCAACCTCCGTGATTTGCCCCTTACACATGACGAAAGGGCCGGGCGCAGTGCCCTGCCCTCTTTGGTTGCGTCTGTGCTGATCCGGGGCGTTGTCAGACTTGCCTATGGTACGTGGGAAGGGGGAAGGCTGTCCAGCCAGCGGCGATTCCCTACCTACATCAGCACCAGGTTGTCCCGGTGTACTACCTCGTCGCCGTAGTGGTGGCCCAACTCCTCCTCGATCTTCGACGACTTGAGGCCGCGGATGCGAGTCATCTCGTCGGAGCTGTAGTTGGCGATGCCGCAGGCGATTCGGCCGTCCGGCCCGGCGATGGCGACGGCGTCTCCGCGCTGGAAGGCGCCCTGCACTTCGCGGACGCCGGCGGGGAGGAGGCTGGTCTTCCCCGTTCGGAGGACGCGGACGGCGCCCTCGTCGACGACGATCGTGCCGCGGACGGAGAGGCCGGCGAGGAGGTAGCGCTTGCGGCTCTCCATGCGGTCGCCAGCGGCGGGGAAGTACGTGCCGACTTGCTCGCCCGAGGCGATACGCACGAGGACGTCGGGCTCTTTGCCGGCGACGACGAACATGTCTGCGCCGCCACCCGTCGCGAGCTTCGCGGCCTGGATCTTGGTGGCCATGCCGCCGACACTGCGCTCGCTCTGCGTCTTGCCCGCGAGCGCCTCAACGCCGGCATCGATGCGATCGACGCGCGGGATGAGCGTGGCGTTTGGATTGGTTCGCGGGTCGGCGGAGTACAGGCCCTCGATGTCAGTGAGAAGGGCGAGCATGTCGGCGTCGACAAGGTTGGCGACCAGCGCCGAGAGGTTGTCGTTGTCGCCGATCTTTGCGCCTTCAATTTCGTCAGAGGCGACGACGTCGTTCTCGTTGATGATTGGGACAACGCCCAGCTCCAGCATCGCCAGCAAGGTGTTACGGGCGTTCAGGTAGCCCAACCGGTCGGCGAGATCACGGCGGGTGAGCAGCGTCTGGGCGATCGTCAAGTCATGCCAGGTGAACAGCTCCTGGTACGTCTGCATAAGGTCGCTCTGCCCCACAGCGGCCAGCACCTGGCGGAAGGGGATGTCCTTGCGGTCCTTGCGGGCGTCGTGCAGCCCGAGTCGGTGGCGCCCTGCGGCGATTGCCCCCGACGTTACGACCAACACCTCGGCGCCCCGCTTTCGGAGCTCCGCCACCTGGGCGACGATCGAGGACATCAGCTCCGTATCCAGCCGCTCCGTGCCCGCTGTGAGCACGTTTGTGCCCAGCTTGGCGACGATGCGATGGTACTTGAGGGAGCCGTCGGACGCTGGTTTCTTTGCCATATGTGCCTCGCATCCAATCTTAGCGGCGGGGCCCGCGTAAGTCGCCCATCCCAGCGCCCGGACGCGGCTACGCTCGACCCTCACCCCTCGAAATGGTAGATTCGCTCTCGATGAACGGGATTCGTACCTGGCGGGCCTTGCCGCTCGGCATCGCCATCGCCGCAATCGGCGCGCTCTTTGCAATAACAGGCGCGCCCGTACACGCCGCGGACCCTGCCCCGGAGCTGGTGTTCCAGTACCCGCCGGACGGTGCGGTGGTGAATCAGCCGGTGTTCGGGTACCAGCTGTGCTTCAAGTCGCCGATCAACAAGAACGACCTGCCAACGGGCGGCGACTTCTCGTTTTCAGTGACGGCGCCGGACGGTCTAGGCCTCGGCCACCGAGACGTGTTCCAGCCGGACGCGTTCGGCATCACGATCTACCCCGGCAAGCCAGTCGGCGAGACGATCGGGCCGTGGAAGTTCCACTGGCGCGTGACCAGCCCGGACGCCGCCTCCGCGCTCGAAGGCGACATCAACGTAACCGTCGACCCGAGCGGCACCGCGAATCCGCAGGCGACGCCGCCACCGTGCATCGGCGAGGGCGGCACGGCGACCGTATCACCAACGCCTCTGGGCGGTGGCTCCGTGACGCCGACGAACGACCCGAAGACGAGCGCCAGCGCGGCGGTGACAGCCGTGCCATCAACAACGCCGAAGGCATCGCCGGTAGTTGAGGACGGCGACGACCAGGAGATCGGCAAGTACGCGTTTCTCACGATTGGCGCTGCCGGCGTGGCGGCGGTGGTTCTACTGATCGGGTACTTCATCCGGAAGCGCATCGGGTACGACCCGCACAAGCCCACCGGCGATGACGGCGGGCACCACTAGCGTCTCAAGTCACCAACGCCATCCTCTGTCATCCTGAGCGAGAGATCGCTCGCGCGCAGTGCTTGGCGTCTTCGCGAAGAATCCGGGGCTGGGTTTGCTCCCGCGCGGACTGACGACGCCGGTTTCGTGACCAACATTACCCGTCGCCGCCGTCGCCCCTCGCCAGATCCTTCCTTCGTCTGGATGACAAATGTTGGGGCAAAGAAAACCCCGGCGCTCGGGCCGGGGTTTTGTGTTCGCTGCTGCGGTTCTGCTAGATGAAGGTTGTGTCCACGCGGACTGAGGCGTCGAAGAAGTACTGGAACGTCTGGTTGAAGCGGTAGAAGGCGTCGCGGCGGTAGCCGTCGTTGGATCGGGCAAGACCTTCCGGGTCCTCCAGGTCAATCGTGTTCAAGGTGTGGTGGAGGTCCGCTTTGCCGTTGTCCTTGATGTTCTCGATCATGTCCTTCCAGCGGGCGTACGGCATTTCCAGCCAGAAGTCCGTGCCCTCAGCGTCGCCTTCGTCCGTCTCCTCGACCTTTTCGACTTCGAACGCCTCGAAGGTGATCTTGTAGTACTTCTGGAGGTCCGGGATCTTGATCCCGATCACGGAGTCGCAGGTGCCGATGCGCTTGTAGGTCTCGTCGGCGTTGACGATGTCCTTGAGGGCGTTGAACCAGTCGATGGAGGGGAACGTCGCCTTGGTCTTGGTCGCTTCTTGTGTCATTGGGGCACTCCTTCTCTTCCTGTTGTTAAGCGGCGGCGCCGGCGGGCTCCGGCTGGACGGCGTACTTGCGCAGGGCCGGGTGCAGGTTCGCGCGGCGCTCCGCCAGACCGGCAGCGGCCAGCCGGTCTGCATAAGCGTTCACCCATCGGCCCCAGAAGTACTCGCGCTTGGCGGTGCCGTCAGCGA
>JBDTOK010000199.1:0-4773 GCA_039933275.1 Chloroflexota bacterium
GGTTCCACACGCTGATCTGGCCGGCGCAACTGATGGGCTACGCGAAAGCGACGGGCGAGCAGTACAACCTGCCGCACAACGTCCCGGCCAACCAGTACCTCACGATCAAAGGCGCGAAGATCTCGACCAGCCGCCGCCTCGCAATCTGGGTGCCCGACTTCCTCTCGCGCTACGACGCTGACTCGCTGCGCTACACCCTCGCCGCGATCATGCCGGAGACGTCCGACTCGGACTTCACCTGGTCGAGCTTTGTTCAGCGCAACAACGATGAGCTCGTCGCGACATGGGGCAACCTCGTCAACCGCGTGCTGACGTTCGCTTACAAGAACTTCGATCGCTCCGTGCCGCAACCGGGCGAACTGACCGATGCGGACAAAGCGCTGATCGAACGCGCGGAGACCGCGATCGCCGAGACCGGGAAGCAGATCGCTGCCTGCAACTTCCGCGCCGCGCTCGAGGCTGCGATGTCGGCCGCCCGCGACGCCAACCGCTACGTCGAGGACAATGCGCCGTGGAAGCTGATCAAGGAAGACCGCGCCCGCTGCGGCACCGTGCTGTACACTGCCATCGCGGCGATCAGCGGCCTCAACACCGCCCTCTATCCGTTCCTCCCGCACACCGCGCAGACGCTGCACGGCTACCTGGGCAACGAAGGCCCCGTTGGCGAAGCGGGCTGGTCGCTGCGTGTCCCGCGCCCGGGCCAACCACTGGCGGAGGCGCAGCCGTTGTTCAAGAAGCTCGATCCGGAGATCATTGAGGCGGAGGAGGCGCTGCTCGGAACCTGATGCTCATCGATTCGCACTGTCATCTGCAGGACAAGAAGTTCGGTCGGGAGATCGCGCCGATCGTCCAGCGTGCGACTGACGCTGGCGTCACGGCGATGGTCTGCGTCGGCTACGACATGCCGTCCAGCCGCCGCGCCGTCGAGATCGCTGACTCCTACGATAACGTCTACGCTGCAATCGGCGTCCACCCGCACGACGCCAAAGACCTGCGCCCCGCCGACGTCGACGAGCTCGGGAAGCTGGCGGACTCGCCGAAGGTCGTCGCGATCGGCGAGATCGGGTACGACTTCTACCGCAACCTCTCGCCGCGCGACGAGCAAGAACGCGCCTTCCGCGCGCAACTCGACCTCGCGCAGTCGCTGCGGCTGCCCGTCGTTATCCACGCCCGCGACGCCGACGCTGATTCGTTCGCGGCGCTGGCCGACTACGAGTCGCGGGCGAGATCCGAGTGGCCCAAGGACCGGCCGCTCGGCGTGATGCACTGCTACGCCGGTGACCTCTCGCTCGCCCTCCAGTACATCGACATCGGCTTCGTCATCTCCATCGCGGGGCCGGTCAGTTACCCCGGTTCCGACAAGACGCGCGCCGTCGCCAAGGGCATCCCCCTGCGCTGGCTCGCCGTCGAGACCGACGCGCCATACCTGCCGCCGCAGGACAAGCGCGGCCAGCGCAACGAGCCTGCCTACGTCGCGGAAGTCGCGCAATACATTGCAGAACTGCGCGGCGATTCGTTCGCCGAAGTCTGCGACGCGACTGCGGTGACGACTGCCACGCTCTTCGGGCTCGGCGACATCGGCGCGCCGACCGCTGCGACTGCGGGCGAGGCGCGATGAAGACTGTGCCGCTCTACGGCTCCGTGCAGGAAGACCTCCACCGCGTCGAGGCCGTCTTCGATGAGCTACGCTCCACTGACCTTGGCCCGCTCACGGAAATGCTGGAGATGGTGCTGTCCGGCGGCGGCAAGCTGATGCGCCCAGCCCTCACGCTGCTTTCTGGCCGCTTCGGCGACTACGATCTCGCGCGTCTCGTCCCGCTCGCCGCCAGTGTCGAGCTCTTGCACACGGCGACGCTCGTCCACGACGACGTCATCGACATCGCCGACACGCGGCGCGGACGGCCGACGGCGAACAGCGTCTTTCACAACTCGACCACTGTGATGCTGGGCGACTACCTCTTCGCCCACGCCGCCGACCAGGTCGTGCGCACCGATGACCTGCGCGTCGTCAAGCTCTTCAGCGAGA
This sequence comes from Chloroflexota bacterium, assembly GCA_039933275.1. Taxonomy (GTDB): domain Bacteria; phylum Chloroflexota; class Dehalococcoidia; order SM23-28-2; family RBG-16-64-32; genus DATKKM01. The sequence continues at coordinate 2,027 of JBDTOK010000199.1, forward strand.
CGCTAATGATCATGGCGAAGGGGGAAATCCGCCAGGACATCGCCGCCTACGACGCGAGCCAGGACATCCGCGACTACCTGGCGCGGATCGGAGGCAAGACGGCGTCGCTCTTCTCCACCGCCTGCGAAGGCGGCGCGCTCGTCGCCCGCGAGACGCCGGAACAGGCGGCGGCGATGCGCGAGTACGGCTACAACTTCGGGATGGCCTTCCAGGTGATCGACGACATCCTCGACTTCGCGGGCGACCCAGCGGAGATGGGCAAGCCCGTCGGCTCGGACCTGATGCAGGGGACACTGACGTTGCCGTCGCTGCTGCTGATGGAGCGCGCGGCCGGCGATAACCCGGTCGCCGCCTACTTCGAAGAGCCGGGCGCGGAAACGCTGGCCGCCGCCGTCGCCGCCGTCAACGACTCCGGCTGCGTCGACGAGTCATCGCAAATGGCCCGCGACTTCGCCCAGCGCGCCGTCGAAGCGCTCGCCGTTTTCGGCGACGAACCGGAAACGCAGACGCTGGCGTCACTGGCGGACTACATCCTCGAACGCCGCAGCTAAGCTAACGTTTTCGCGGCCCATCGCAGCGTCTGCATAGAAGCGCAGCGTCTCGGGCGTAGCATTTTCACGGGCAGACAGAGTAGACCGCGAAGAATGTTTTCGTCGGGTGCGATGGGTGCGCTGTAGTTGGCGGATGCTGCGCCCCTACAGTTACTATTACCGCCGCCCAAACCCCCGCGCCAGCGCGTCCGCTGACATGTGCACCATCGTCGGCCTACCGTGCGGGCACGTGTGCGGCGACTCCGACGCCTCCAGCTGATGCACCAGCTCCCGCATCTCATCGAGGACCAGCGTCTTGCCGGCGCGGATCGCGCCGTGGCAGGCCAGCGACATCGCCACGCGGTCCCGGCGGTCGCCCTCCTCCTCCGATAGCAGTGAATCGAGAAAACGCTCCACCGCCTCCCGCACGTCCCCGCGGGCTAATTGCGCCGGAAGCGAGCGCACGATCAGCGCGCCTTCCCCGAACGGCTCGATCTCGAACCCGTGGCCGGCGAGCGCCTCCGACTCCTCGGCGACGAGGGCCCGCAGGCGCGGCGGCAGGTCGATCGTCGCCGGCTCCAGCAGCCCCTGCACGTCCGGCCGCCGCGACGCCCGGGCCAGGCAGAACTGCTCGTAGAGCACGCGCTCGTGGGCGGCGTGCTGGTCGATCATGTACATCCCGTCCGGCCCCTCGGCGATGATGTAGACGCTGCCAAACTGCCCGATCACGCGCAGCACCGGCAGCGCCACCGCCGGCGTAATCACGCCAACACTGGTCTGACCTCCGGCCGCATTCTCCTGCGGCATCACGCCGATGCGCGCGTGCAGCGCCTCACCTTCGCGGCGGAGCCCGCGCTCCCAGAGCGGCGGCGTCCAGACGGGCGGCGACAGCGTCAACTCCGCGCCCGCCGTCACGCCCGCCGACACCGGCGAGTCCATGACCAGCGCCGAGCGGACCGCCCGCTGTAGCGCCCCGAACACCGCTGACTCATCGCGGAAGCGCACCTCGGCTTTCGTGGGGTGCACGTTGACGTCCACCTCTTCCTGCGCGCAGGTGATGTTCAACACGGCGATCGGGTGGCGGTTCACCATCAGCATCCCCTGGTACGCCTCCTGCACCGCGTAGGCCAGCCGCCGGTTCTGGATCCAGCGCCGGTTCACGAACAGCGAGACGTAGGCCCGGCTCGCCCGCGAGAGCGACGGCGGCCCGGCCAATCCCGTGACCATCAGCGGCCCTTCGCCCGACACGACAAGCATCTCCGCCGCCGCCTCGAGCCCGTACACAGCGGCAGCCGCGTCCCGCAGGTCTCCGCTGCCCGGCGTCGCGAAGCTCTGCCGCCCGTCCAGCGTTAGACTGAACCGCACCTCCGGGTACGCCAACGCGTAGTGCGTGACAACGGCAACGGTCGCGTTCGACTCAGCCGACGGCGTACGCAGAAACTTGCGCCTCGCGGGCAACCGCCCGAACAGGTGCTTGACTGAAATCTGCGTCCCGACCGGCGCACCCCTGCTGCCAACTTCCGCTGGAGCTTCGGGCGCGAGCCGTGCGTACGCCGCCGACTCCGCACCCGGCGGCCGCGAGACCGCCTCCACCTCCGCCACCGCCGCGATCGAGGGCAGCGCTTCGCCGCGAAAGCCGAGCGTGAGCACCCGCGCGAGGTCCGCGTCGTCCGCCAGTTTCGAGGTCGCGTGCCGCTCGAACGCCGTCAACAGCTCCGACGACTCGATCCCGCAACCGTCGTCGGTCACCCGGATCGAATCCAGCCCGCCTGCCGTGATCTCCACCGCCACCCGCGAGGCCCCCGCATCGAGCGCGTTCTCCACCAGCTCCTTCACCACCGACGCCGGGCGCTCGACCACCTCCCCCGCAGCGATGCGGGCGGCGACCTCCGGCGTGAGCACTTTGATTGGCACAGGTTACTCCGTACGGATTGTAGGCATCGCGCGACGCGTTCCAGAAGGCGCAAATGGCACTACTTTGTTGGGAAGGCGAGAGGCTGGAAGACGCAAGAGGAAGAGTGGAGGCGCCTTCAGGCTGGGGAGACCATGCGCTAATTGATCTGCGTAAAATCTACGCTAATCTGCGGCCACAAAATCCAGCACTAGACTTCGCGCCGCGCCCGCTCCGACATCTCGTACAGGCGCTGCAACGCCTCCAGCGGCGACAGCGCGTTCACGTCGAGCGCCGCCAGTTCTTTGCGCAGAGCTTCCTCCGCT
>JBDTOK010000200.1:0-4729 GCA_039933275.1 Chloroflexota bacterium
TAGTCCAGTTGGACTGAGCGTTTTGACGAAGGCCTTTGGATTTTACCACGTTCTCCTCACGGAGGTGCCCCGGGTGGGACTCGAACCCACGACCTCGCCTTCGTCAAAAGCGCGCTCTATCCAACTGAGCTACCGGGGCACGGCAGGAGCTTATTCGGCTCTCGCGGCGTGGGACAATAAGTAAGTGGCACAACATTCGCCGACGCTTTTACACACGCCGCTCTACGATGAGCACGTCCAGCTGGGCGCGCGGATGGTGCCGTTTGCCGGGTGGGAGATGCCCGTTCAGTACACCGGGGTGATCGAGGAGCATAACGCTGTCCGCCAGCACGCCGGCATGTTCGACGTGTCGCATATGGGTCGCTACGAGGTACAGGGCCCGGACGCCGCGCGCTTCCTTCGATACATTTGCACGTACGACATGACCAGCCTGGAGATGGGCGAGGGGCACTACGCGGCCGCTTGCAACGAAGCGGGCGGCATCCTCGACGACGTGTACGTGTTTGCGCTCGATCCGGAACGCTACCTTATCGTCGTCAACGCATCGAACGCGCCGAAGATGAAGGCATGGATGGAACAGCACATCACGAAGTTCGACGCAAAGCTCGTCGATCGCCACGAATCGACGGCGATGATTGCGGTGCAAGGACCGGAGGCGATCGAGCGCATGGGCGGCGATTTCGTGCGCTCGATCAAGATGCGTCGCTGCGCTGAGACAGACTGGCGCGGCCATCGGCTCTTCGCCTCGCGCACTGGCTATACCGGTGAAGACGGCCTGGAGCTGGTGATCGGTGCGGAGGCGGCCCCCGACCTCTGGCGCGAGCTGCTCGACTCAGGCATTGTGCCCGTCGGGCTGGGCGCGCGTGACACGCTGCGGCTGGAGGCCGCTCTCCTCCTCTATGGCAATGATATGGACGAGGACACCAATCCGTTCGAGGTGGGGCTGGACTGGGTCGTCACGTTTGAAGACGGCGAAGACTTCCTCGGGCGCTCGGCTCTTCAGCACATCGCGGCGGCGGGCGTTCAGCGGAAGCTCGTTTGCCTTCGCGCGCTGGATCGCGGCGTTATGCGGCACGGCTGTCCGGTGCTGCACAACGGCGAAAGCGTTGGTATCGTGACCAGCGGCACATTCTCGCCGACGCTGGGCGTTAGCATTGGGATGGCGCTTGCGCCGCCCGCGCTCGCGGCTGAGCATACGGAGTTCGACGTCGACGTGCGCGGAAGAATGCTTTCGTCGGAGATTGTGCAGCGCCCGTTCTACAAACGACCAAAAGCAGCGAAGAAGTAAGGAGAGCGATTTGGCCAGCCCATCCGATCGCAAGTACACGAAGGAACACGAGTGGGTGATGCTCGACGGGGACACAGGGACCGTTGGCATTACTGATTACGCGCAGGATCAGCTCGGCGACATCGTTTTCGTCGACGTGCCGTCTTCGGGCACGGTTACCGCGCTGCAAAAGTTCGGGGAGATCGAGTCGGTAAAAGCTGTCTCGGAACTGTACTCGCCCGTCTCCGGCGAAGTCGTTGAGCGCAATGAGGGCCTGGAGGATAACCCGCAATGGGTGAACGACGATCCGTACGGCGAAGGCTGGATGATTCGCGTGAAGCTGACGAGTCCGGCGGACGTCGACGCGCTAATGTCATCGACTGATTACGAAGAGTTTCTCAAGACAGCGAGCGATTAAGCGGTGTCGAGCCCGCACCCGTACATTCCGAACACCGACGAAGACCGCGCGAAGATGCTCGGCGCGATTGGCGTCGCCACCGTCGACGAGTTGTTCGCTGATATCCCGGCGGAGTTCCGCATCGATCGCCTCGACATTCCGCCGGCGCCGAGCGAATTCGACCTGGCGCGCGACCTGGCTGACCTCGCGCACAAGAATCGTGTGGCAGGCAATGGCACAGCGTTCTTCCTCGGCGGCGGCGCGTACCGGCACTTCATCCCGAGCACTGTCGGGCACATCGTCAGCCGCAGCGAGTACTACACCGCCTACACTCCCTACCAGCCGGAGATCAGCCAGGGCACGCTGCAGACGATGTTCGAGCTGCAATCGATGACGTGCGAGCTGATGGGGATGGACGTGGCGAACGCGGGCATGTACGACGGCGCCAGCGCGCTAGCCGAGGCTTGCCTGATGGCCTGCCGCCTGACCGGGCGCCACCGCATCGCGGTCCACCCGAGCGTGCACCCGTCGTGGCTCGATGTCGTGCGGACGTACGCGTTCGGGCCGGAGTTGCAGGTCGACGTTATCGGTGCAAACGAGATTACCCAGGAGCATGCGTGTCTTGCGGTGCAACAGCCGAATTTTCTCGGACAGCTGGAAGATGTGCAGGCGCTCGGGGAGGCGGCGCACAGAGCCGGCGCGTTGTACGTCGTTGGCGCGGACATCATCTCGCTTGGAATGCTGACGCCGCCGGGCGAGTACGGTGCGGACATCGCGGTCGCGGAAGGGCAGAGCCTCGGCTGGGCGCCCAACTTTGGCGGACCCTACATCGGGCTGTTCACGTGCAAGAGCGACTTCGTGCGGCAGCTGCCGGGCCGCATCGTTGGCCGCACCACCGACACCGCGGGGCGCACCGCCTACGTCCTCACGCTGCAAACACGGGAACAGCACATCCGCCGCGAGCGAGCGACGTCAAACATTTGCACTAGCCAGCAGCTGGTTGGGCTGGCCGCGACGGTGTACCTGGCGACGGTCGGGAAGCACGGCATGCGTCAAGTTGCGGAGGCTAGCTACCACAAAGCACACTACGCCGCGCAAATCATCGGCGCGCTGCCGGGCTACGAAGTCGACACCAGCCGACCGTTCTTCAAAGAGTTTGTCGTGCGCTGCCCAATCGCGCCGTCGGAGCTGAACCACCGGTTGCTGGAGCGCGACATCATCGGCGGGCTCGATGTCTCGTCTTTGATCGAGAATGGGATGCTCGTCTGCGTGACGGAGATGAACACTCGCGAAGAGATCGAGCGGCTGCGCGACGCGCTGGCGGAGGTTGGGCGATGACGATGACGGATGAACACGTCGCAACTACCAACGGACACACCTCGCACCCCGGTCCCGCCCGCGATGACCTTGGCGAGCGGCTGACCTTCGATCGCTCCAAGCCAGGGCGGCGCGGCGTTAACTTGCCGGAGCTCGATGTGCCGGCAGCGGAGTTGCCGGACGCCCGCTTTCTGCGGGACGACTTGCGGCTGCCGGAGATAGCGCAGAACGACGTCATCCGCTACTTCGTTGGGCTGAGCCGGCTGAACTACTCAATCGACACCGGGCTGTATCCGCTGGGGTCGTGCACGATGAAGTACAACCCCAAGATTAACGAAGACATCGCGCGGCTGCCGGGGTTTGCGCAGGCGCACCCGCAGCAGTCTGGCGAGACGTCGCAGGGCGTACTGGCGGTGCTGCACGAGCTGCAAGACGTGCTCGCCGAAATCACGGGCATGGACGCTGTTGGACTGGCGCCGGCGGCGGGCGCGCAGGGCGAGCTGTGCGGCATCTTGATGATCAAGGCGTACCACCTCGCGCGCGGCGATACTGCGCGCCGGAAGGTGCTGGTGCCGGACTCCGCGCACGGCACGAACCCGGCGACGGCGGCGATGGCCGGCTTCGACGTGGTGTCGGTGCCGTCCGATGCGAGCGGCAATGCTGATGTCGATTTTCTGGCGGCGAATCTTGACGAGACTGTGGCGGCGATCATGTACACGCTGCCGTCGACGCTCGGTCTGTTCGATTCGCACATCGCGCGAGTGTCGCAGATTGCGCATGAGCACGGCGCGATGCTCTACGGAGACGGAGCGAACCAGAACGCGTTCCTCGGGCGCGCGCGGTTCGGGGACATGGGCTTCGACGTCGTCCACCTGAACCTGCACAAGACGTTCTCGACGCCGCACGGTGGTGGCGGACCCGGCGCTGGTCCCGTGTGCGTGAAGTCGCACCTCGCGCCGTACTTGCCGGCGCCGATTGTCATTGGCGAAGGCGAAGCGTATCGGTTCGCGCGGCCAGAGCAGAGCATCGGCAAGACAATGGCGTTTCACGGGAACTTCGGCGTGCTGCTGCGCGCGCTCACCTACATCAAGTCGATGGGCGGCGACGGACTGCGAGCAATTAGCGAGAACGCGGTGATCAACGCGAACTACGTCCAGGCTCGGTTGCGCGACAACTACAAGCTCGCAGTCAACCGCACTTGTATGCACGAAGTTGTACTCTCCGGCAGCCGGCAGAAGGCGCGGGGCGTGAAGACGCTGGACGTCGCCAAGCGGCTAATCGACTACGGCTTCCACCCGCCGACGATCTACTTCCCGCTGATCGTGGACGAAGCGATGATGATCGAGCCGACGGAGACTGAGAGCATCGAAGCGCTCGACTCCTTCTGCGATGCCATGCTTGCTATAGATCGCGAGTCAATCGAGCAGCCGGAGTTGGTGAAGGGCGCGCCGTACACGGCCCCGCTCGGCCGCCTGGACGAAGCGACGGCGGCGCGCAAGCCGGTATTGCGGTGGCAGCCTGAGTAGGGGTCGTTTGCGCGGAACATCTGCGCTAGACTAGCCCCACTATGACTACAGGCGAATCACTCGGCGAACTGGTCGTTCCGCAGCGCAATCTTCTCGGGCCAGGGCCCAGCAACGTCCACCCGCGGGTGTATCGAGCGATGACGGCGCCGGTGATCGGCTACCTGGATCCCGTGTTCATCCAGTTGATCGACGACACGCAGCGGCCGCTGCGCACGATCTTCC
>JBDTOK010000201.1:0-4724 GCA_039933275.1 Chloroflexota bacterium
GCGGGCATCGTCGTGAACGAGAACGCTGATCCGGCCGTCTGCTACGACATGCTCACGTGGCTAGAGTCGGCGGTTCCACAGAGCACGCCGTTCCGCCACGAAGAGGGCAACTCGCCGGCGCACATCAAGGCGGCGCTCGTCGGGCAATCGGCGACGCTGCCGATCGAGGGCGGGAAGCTGGCGCTAGGCGTGTGGCAGGGCGTCTTCTTCGCGGAGTTCGACGGGCCGCGCGACCGCACGGTCATCGTTAGCGTGGTGGCATCGTGATCGACCTCGAGCAGTCGATTGGCGAAGCGGCGCGGCTGATCGCGTCGTCGAAATACGTGATCGCGCTGGTCGGCGCCGGCATCTCAGTCGAGAGCGGGGTGCCCACCTTCCGCGGACCGGACGGCCTCTGGACGAAGCACGGCGAGCCGGACCTCCGCGACTTCGAGCGCTTCCAGGTGGACCCGAAGGCGTGGTGGGAGAAGCGCATCTCCGGCGCGGGCGGGCTGGCGGAGCTGGTCGTCGCGCTGGAAGCGGCCCAGCCCAACGCCGGGCACATCGCGCTGCGTGAGATGGAGGAGGGCGGCTGGCTCAAGCACATCATCACGCAGAACATCGACAACCTGCACCAGCGCGCCGGCAGCACCACCAACATCACCGAGATCCACGGCAACCGCACGAAGCTACGATGCCTCTCGTGCGGGAGGCGCTGGCCGCTCGACGAGTTTCCGATCGATGAGCTGCCGCCGCACTGCCCGGAGTGCAGCGGCATCGTCAAGGGTGACACCGTTATGTTCGGCGAGCCAATTCCGGCCGATGCGCTGGACATGTGCGTGGACCAGACGTGGAAGTGCGACTGTATGCTGCTGATCGGCACAAGCGCCGTCGTCTACCCGGCGGCGCAGTTCCCGCTGGACGTCAGGCGCCTCGGGGGCAAGCTAATCGAGGTCAACCCGCACGAGACGCCGCTCAGCGCCCTTGCGGAGGTCGTGGTACGCGGCCCGGCGGGTGAGACGCTGCCCAGGATCGTCCGTCACCTCCGCGCCGCCTGAGTGCCACACATTCGTAGACCGCTTAGCCGCTCAAGCCTATAATCGCCTTAGCAATATGGCGATCGAACGCATCACCTCTGCCGACGCTCAGGACGAAGACGCGACGCTCGACAAGACGCTGCGCCCCCGAAAGCTGGGCGAGTTCATCGGTCAGGCGAAGCTAAAGGACAACCTCAACATCGCCGTGGAGGCTGCCCTCAAGCGAGACGAGCCGCTCGACCACCTGCTGTTCTACGGCCCGCCCGGCCTCGGAAAGACGACGCTAGCCCACATCATCGCTTCCGAGATGGGCGTTTCCGTGCGCGTCACCTCCGGCCCCGCCATCGAACGCGCCGGCGACCTGGCGGCTATCCTGACTAGCCTGCAGGAATTCGACATCCTGTTCATTGACGAGATCCACCGCCTCCCGCGCACTGCGGAAGAGGTTCTGTACCCAGCGATGGAAGACTTCGCGCTGGACATCGTGCTCGGGCGCGGGCCAGGGGCACGCAGCGTCCGCCTCTCGGTGCCAAAGTTCACGCTGGTCGGCGCGACCACTCGGTACGCGATGCTCAGCGCCCCGCTGCGAGACCGCTTCGGCGCAGTCTACCGCCTCGACTTCTACGACCACGACTCGATCGCCACGATCATCCGCCGCAACGCCGGCTTGCTCGACATCCCGATCGAGGACGAAGGCGCAGCGGAAGTTGCGCGACGCTCGCGGGGCACGCCGCGAATCGCCAACCGGCTGCTGCGGCGCGTGCGTGACTACGCCCAGGTGCGAGCTGACGGCCGCGTAACGGCAAAAGTCGCCCGCGAAGCGCTGGAGCGGCTGGACGTGGACGCGCTGGGGCTGGACGAAGTCGACAAGAAGGTGCTGTTAACGATCATCGAGAAGTACGACGGCGGCCCCGTTGGCATCGAGACGATCGCCGCCTCCATTTCCGAAGAGTCGGACACGATCATGGATGTCTATGAGCCGTACCTCATGCAGATCGGTTTCCTGCAGCGCACCCCCCGCGGACGCATGGTCACCCGCCACGCCTACACCCACCTTGGGATGCAGCCACCGCAGACGGCACAGGCCCAGCCCCAACAAGCGCTCTGGGACTAGCCACCGCCGTTCTTCCCGCGCTGGGCCGCCCGTAGTATCATCCGCCCACCAGACGCAGGAGGAAGCCCATGCCGTCCGAACTCAACTTCAAGCCCGCCCACGAACTCGCCGCTCTCATCCGCACCAAGCAGCTGTCGCCGGTGGAACTGCTGCAGGCGTGCCTAGACCGGATCGATGAGACGAACGACACGCTGAACGCGTGGGTGGGGCGCCGGCCCGAGGTGGCGATGCAGGAAGCGCGCGCCCTCGAGGCGCGGATCGCGAAGGGCGACGAGGTTGGTCCGCTGGCGGGGCTTCCGTTTGGCGTGAAGGAGCTCGACGACCTTGAGGGGTTCGCGACCACGCACGGCTCGAAGCCGTTCAAGGACAACTTCCCGGAGCGAGACTCCGTCGAGGTGGAGCGACTTCGCAGCGCCGGCGCCATTGCGCTGGGCAAGACGACGTCGCCGGAGTTCGGCTACACCGCGTTCACGAAGAACTTGCTGACAGGCATCACCCGCAACCCCTGGAACCCGGAGCGCACGCCCGGCGGTTCCAGCGGCGGTTCGTCTGCGGCGGTGTCGTCCGGGCAACTGCCGTTCGCGACCGGCTCTGACGGCGGCGGCTCGATCCGCATTCCGGCTTGCTGGACGGGGCTCTACGGCATGAAAGTTTCGTTTGGCCGCATCCCGATCGCCCCGCGCGACATGCTCGGCTGGATCGACACGGCTGTGCACGGCCCGTTGGTGCGCACGGTGCGCGACGCGGCTATGTACATCGACGTCACGAACGGCACGCACGAGGCGGACCCAAACTCACTGCCCAAGAACCCGTTCAACTACGCCGACGTTCTCGAGCAGATGCCGAAGAAGCTCCGCATTGCCTGGAGCCCGACGCTGGGCTACGCGAAGGTAGAGCGCGACGTCCTGCGCGAAGTGGAGAACGCAACGAAGGCGTTCGAGAAGATGGGCCATTCGATCGAGCTAGTGGAGGCGCCGATCACGGACACCGGCTCGATGTGGTCGGTGATCGGGAGCGCGGAAACGTATGCGCAGATCTACGACAAGATCGAGGACCACCGCGACGACTTCGGCCGGTCGTTCCTGGCTGGCACGGAGACGGCGACGCGCGTGACGTGGGACCGCTACGGCCGGGCGCAGACCCGCCGCGCGAGGCTGGTGCAGGAGATCTGGCACCTCTTCGAGAAGTACGACCTGCTGCTGACGCCAACACTGCCCGTCGAGGCGCTCGACGCGCGCGGTGGCTGGCCCAAGTTTATCGATGGCCAGCCGGTGGAGAACCCGCTGCACGTGGTGGCGTTCACGTACCCGTTCAACCTCTCTGGCCACCCGGCGGCCTCAGTGCGAGCCGGCTTCAGCGACAACGGACTGCCCGTCGGGCTCCAGATCGTCGGGCCGCGCCACCGCGATGACCTCGTGCTCCAGGCGAGCTACGCGTACGAGCAGGCGCGGCCGTGGAACGACAAGTGGCCGGTGCAGGTACCGGAGTTTGTCGGATGATTGACCTTGCTCGTCCGCTCTAGACTTTTGATTGTGCCTTGAGAGTTTTTTCGTTTTGGGGCAGGTGTCAGGTTGGCGCCATAAGCTGACTTGTTGATTGATTGAGGAACGAAGCCGTGGGGTTCGGGAACAATCACCCTGTTTTGTAAGTTGGCTGGGGCTGTGAACATGGGGCTGTTTTCAGAGTATCTGCTTAGGGCCACGATCTGTAAGAGGCTAGTGTCACTGGACGAGAGTTGAGCTGGGGTCCGACGTTTTGTTGGCGAAGCGCGACGTGGTCAGGGCTGGGGCCCTGACCCACCCTGATCCACTCATTTATCCGGTAAGAAGAACTGCGCTAGTTTTTGCCGAAGCCGTCGGCGTCGTCGTCGTTGTCCAGCTCTTCTTCGAAGTCTTCGTCCGAGAAGTTACCGTACTCGCGGCCGGACCAGACGGTGACGACAAAGTCCTCGCGAAAGGGGTCGTTGGTGAGGACGAGGCGCTCGTCGATGTCGCTGATCAGCGCGCGGATCTCTTCTTCGGTCATGCTCTCAACGACGGACAGCGAACCGTAGGTGACGGAGGTCGTGTAGTGGATATCGACGCGGCCGATCTCCTCTTCTTCCATCTCGATGATGTAGCTCTCGCTCGTTGGGGTGCGGCACTCGCGGTCGAATTCGAAGTTGGGCATGGGCGTGGCCTCCTTGCGGGGTTCTAGCGGGTGATTATCGCAGACGGGGAGAATAGCCGCAGATTGGCGCAGATTTTGCGCAGATTATTTGTTAGCCGCGGATCAAGCGGATATTTCGCGGATTAGATGGTTGACGCCAGAGCGGCGCAAGCTCAAGCGAAGCGCGCGAACAACAACTCCGCGGCATTCCGCGCGATTCCGCGGCTTCACTCGGGGCGGGTCTGGCCGCTGCCGAAGACGATCCACTTGTAGGTGGTGATCTCGCGCAGGCCGACGGGGCCGCGGGCGATCGTCTTCTGCGTGGAGTCAATGATCTCGGCGCCCATTCCGAACTGCGCGCCGTCAGTGAACTGCGTGCTGGCGTTGACGTAGACGACGGCCGAGTCAACTTCGTCGAGGAAGCGCATGGCGGTGCTGTAGTCCTC
>JBDTOK010000202.1:0-4711 GCA_039933275.1 Chloroflexota bacterium
ACCTCGGGATTATGAACACGCTTGCGGGCTACGAGGAGTTGCTTGACGTGGCAGCGGCACGGCTGCTAGCGGATACGCAGCACCCGGAGCTGGTGCGAAACGGCACTGGCCAGCTGTTCGTCGCGAATCCGGCGGGACTCTCGTTGCAGGTGCCGGGCAAGGACACGCTGAAGGCGATGAAGGACTTCTTCATGAACAACGGGAAGTCGGGGAACGACACGCGAGCGAAGGGCACGTTCATCAACGCGACGAACCCAATGACGCCGGGGCAACGACAGGAGATCTTCGAGGGGATTAAGAACGATACGAAGGATAACGCCAACGTGAAGAACGCCGGCGGCATCACCGAGACTAACCCTGACGATTTCTTCAAGGCGGTGGAGAACGGCAAGTACGACAAGATCGCGCAGGACATTGAGAAGGCGGCGCGGAGTAACAGCGACTACAACTCGCAGTTGCAGCAGAACAACGCGACGCCGAATGAGCGCGGGCACAAGGAAGGCGGGCAGGCGCTGAAAGAGGGCGCGAAGGTGATCGAGGAGACGATCAAGGAAGCGGTGCCGGGAGACGCGCAGAAGGTGATCAACGGCGGACAGAAGATAAACGATCTTCTCGCGAAGAAGGGAACGCCGACGCCGACGCCAACACCGGCTCCGACGCGGCCGGTGACGCCATCGCCGACGCCTACGCCGACTGTTGCGCCGGCAACGACTGCGCCACCGGTCACGCCGACGCCGACGCCGACGCCAACGCCGACTCCCGTGCCAGCAACTACTGCGCCACCGGTGACGCCACCGCCCGCGACACCTACGCCGACGCCGGTGCCGACGGCAACGCCTACGCCTGCGCCGCAGCCGACCGATACGCCGCCGCCGACGGCCGCGCCTACGCCGACACCAGCGCCGGTGACGGCGACACCGGCTCCGGGTACGGCGACACCCACGAGCGTGACCGGGGCCACGACGACGGGAGGGCCGACGAGCACGCCACCGTTTGGGGCGACGGCGAGCGCGGTCCCCGTGACGCCGTTTGCGGCGACGCCGGTGCCGAACTTCATCAACGAGATTACGAAGATGAAGGTGCTTCTCATCGAGCTTGGTAAGGGCGAGAAGCAGGGCACTACATCGTACGAGGTGGACGTTCGCGTGTGGACGATTGTGCGGACGGATCCGGCGGCGATGGTGAACTGCGTAACGGATCGCCACGACATCGCGAGTAGCTCACTGTTCCCGGGGCAGACGTTCACGATTCCGATGTATCGAGAAGACCTGGCGCCGGGGCAAGTGCTCAACGTGACGTGCTCGATTCAACAAGGGAACAGCATCTCAGGCAGCGCGAAGGCGCCGGGCGAGGCTGCGAAGACTTGCTCAGTGTTTGATTTGCAGTCGCCGCGGGCGTACGTGCTGGCGGGACTACCGGCAGAGGATAGCGATTGCCCGACGCCGACGGCGGCGCCCACGGCCACGCCGGAACCGACGGCACCAGCGGCGCCGACACAGACAACGGCAGCAGTGACCAACGGTCCGACGCCGCGGCCAACGCCGGTTCCGACAGCGACGCAGATTCCGACGGACAGCCCGACGCCGGCGCCGATCCAGGTGGACGCGTTCACGCATCCAGGCGATGTGTTCGGGGTGCAAGGGAGCTTTGTCACGAAGACGGACCGGCTGTACCTGGTCTGTATGAGCGGGATCGTGAACCTTGATACGGGGCCGGTGACGCCGGCGGATATCGAGCATGTGAACGGGATCGCGTACCCGGGCGGTTGTCTTCAGATCCAAGGGAACGATGCGCCGGTGGCGATTACTTGCGGAAGCGGGACGCCGTACAGCGAGGACCCAGGCTTCTTCCGCATCGTTGTGTACGACGTCGGGCCTAGCTAGCGGCCTCGTGACTCGGGTGCTGCGCTCGACTTGATGGCTAGGAGCCGATGGTGGAACAGGTTGCGGGCTGTGCTGGTGCGAAGCCGGCGAGGTAGTCTTCGATCGCCAGAGCGTCGATGGGGGTGACGGCGCCGTCGCAATTGGTGTCGGTTGCACTGGCGCAGGGGGTTGTGGGCGGCAGGTTGGCGGCGGCCTGGAGGGCGGCGATGACGTCGGTTGTGGTGATGGCGCCGGTGCAGTTGGAGGAGCCGGTGATGACGGCGCGTGTGACGAGAAGGTGAGACTCCTCGTTGCCAACCGTGGCGCCGAATTCGCCGATGTTGAGGCTGGTGTCTGCGCCTGACGTGGAGACGATGGTTTGAGGGGCGCCGCCTGCGCCGAGTGGCACCGAGTACATGGTGTAGTGGGGATCCGGGGCGCCTCGTGCCAGGGTGGCGAGCTTGATGCCGTTTGGCGGGAGCTGTACGTTCGGGGTCCAGGTGATGTAACCGGAGTCGCCGATGGCAGCGACGGAGGGGATGCCGAAGAAGGTGTCGGTCTCGAGGATGACCTGGCCGGCATCTGTGGCGCCGGAATCATAGAAGCTGTGAGCGATCAACGAGCGCTTCGTGTCAGCGGTGTGGTTGCCCCAGACGAAGTACCAGCCGCTGGCGCCGGCGGCGACATACGGCTGCTCGAAGTTGCTGTTGGTATCGGTGAGGACTGTAGGGCTGGCCCAGGTCTGACCATCGTTGTTGGAGTATGAGAAGCGGATCGTTTCGTGTGTGGCTGGTTTGGTGTCGGCGGCCCAAGACCAAGAGAGGATCGCGCTGCCAGTTGGGGCAAGGGTGAACGATATGGAAGCGTTCTGGCCGTTGCCGCCGACGGGAGCGATGGTGGAAGTGACGGGCGTTTCGCTGAAGTCGCCGGTGGGGAATGTCTTGACGACGATCTTGTTGTCCAGGCCGGAGAAGGCGATGGCGACGCCGCCGTTGGCGAGCGCGGTGATCTGATAGTCGTAGTTCTCGCCGAGGTCTACGCCTGCGCTCAGATCGGCGCCGTCAGCGTGTGAGCTGGCGCCGAAGACTTCGCCGCCGACTTCCCAGACAACGAATACGTCATGGCCGAACGACGAGACCTCCGGGATTGAGAAGAAGCTCTGGTCTGTGAGGGTGACGGGGTCGGACCAGGTGAGGCCGAGGTCGTTTGAGTAGCGGAAGAATTGGCCGCCGCCGTTGAAGATGGACCAGGCCTGGTAGAGGTCATCGCCGGCCTGCGCCGTGGCGGCGCGGCCCTCGCCGCTGGGCGTGTAGTAGTGCGTCCAGTAGTCGTTGGCGTCTTGCGGTGGCCCGAGGGATTCGCCGCCGTCGGTGGAGAAGCGGGAGAAGAAGTTGCCGTGCTCGTCGCGCCAGGAGACGCGGAGGTTTGGACCGTTGCCGACGAAGATCGGGTAGATGGAATCGGGAGTGGTGAAGCTTTGCGAGACGTCGGTGACGGGGAGGAGGACGCGGGCGGAGGCGGCGGACGGTAGCAGAGCGAGCGCGCTCAGCACGACCGCGGCGATGAAGGGCAGGGTGAGGCGCCGCATTGCGGGCAGTTTACGACGGCGGGGGTGGCTCGCTCATTAAGGGCTTAATGCGGAGTGGCACCAGGTGTAGATGCGAAGTTGGCGGCCGCATGGTTTTGTTGCTGGTTTCGGGAGCTCAGCCTCAGTTGAGGCGATGAGGGCGCTGCGGCGCGGGCCCTTCGAGAACCTCCCTCCTGAGGCGGGCACGCAGGATGAACGGGGGGGTGGGCTGAGGGTGCGATTGGTCCAGATGGGCCGATGCTAAACTGTTTAGAGGGATGACCACTAAAGAAGAACAGATTGGGGCCGGGCTCCTGGCGAAGGTTGGGGAGTATTTGCCCGAAAGCGGGCAGAAGCTTGTCCGCGAGGCGCTGGCGTTCGCGATTGAGGCACACGCGGGGCAGCAACGCAAGAACGGCGAGCCGGTCATCGTGCACCCACTTCACGCTGCTGAGACGATTGCTTCGCTGCAGCTGGACGCGGCGACGATTGCGGGGGCGCTTTTGCACGACGTTCAGGAGGACTGCGGCGTCGCTAACTCCGAGATCGCGAAACGGTTCGGGGATGATGTGGCGGCGATGGTGGAAGGGGTCACGAAGCTGGGCCGCATCGGCGGACAGGCGGCGGACGTGGAGACGGCGAACCGGCAGATGCAGGCAGAGAACCTGCGCAAGATGTTCCTGGCGATGGCGCAGGACCTGCGCGTCGTAATCATCAAGCTGGCGGACCGGCTGCACAACATGCGCACGCTGTGGGGACTGCCGCGGGAGAAGCAGACTCGCATCGCCAAAGAGACGATGGAGATTTACGCGCCGCTGGCTGCACGGCTTGGGATCTGGGAGATGAAGTGGCAGCTGGAAGACCTGGCGTTCCGTTACCTTGAGCCGGACCAGTACAAGAAGGTCGCGGAGATGCTGGAGGTGAAGCGGCAGGTGCGCGAAGAGTACGTGGCGGATGTGAGCACGACGATCCGTGATGAACTGGCGAAGCATGACATCAAGGCGGAAGTGTACGGCCGCGCGAAGCACATCTTCAGCATCCACAAGAAGATCGAGAAGTACAGCACCGACGGCCGCGACATGGACGAGATCTACGACCTGCTGGCGGTGCGGATCATGGTTGACACGGTGACGGACTGCTACACCGCGCTCGGGATTATTCATGGGATGTGGCGGCCATTGCCGGCGACGTTCGACGACTACATTGCGAATCCGAAAGAGAGCATGTACCAATCGCTGCACACGACGGTGATGGCGCCGCAGGGACAACCGCTGGAGGTGCA
>JBDTOK010000203.1:0-4681 GCA_039933275.1 Chloroflexota bacterium
CGTTGGCGGCGAAGTCGCGAACGACGGCGGCGGCCTGGGGGTAGGGCTGCGGGGCGAGGACGGCGGTGCAGCCGGGCGTGATGATGGCGGCTTTCTCGGCGGCGATTTGCTCGATGCGGTCGCCGAGGACGGCGGTGTGTTCGTAAGAGAGCGGGGTGATGACAGCGACTTCCTTCGACTCGAAGACGTTGGTCTGATCGACGCGGCCTCCGAGGCCAACTTCGATGACCTGCGTGTCGACGCCACACTCGCGGAAGGCCATGAACGCGAGCGCGGTCAGCAGATCGAACGTTACGATCTTGTCGTTGCCGGATGCTTGCTCGGTTTCGACGGCGGGGCGCATCTCGGTGACGATTCGGGCGAAGTCTTCTCGCGAGATGGGGGCGCCGTCGATGCGAACGCGCTCGGTGTAGTCGTGGAGGTGGGGGCTGGTGTAGAGGCCGGTGCGCTGGCCAGCGGCGCGGAGAATCGACTCAATCATTGCGGAGACGCTGCCCTTGCCCTTGGAGCCGGCGACGTGGACGGTGCGCCGGCCGAGGTGCGGGTCGCCGAGCCGGTGTAGGAGCGCAAGCATCGGCGCGACGTCGGGGCGCTCCTGGAAGCGGCCGGTACGCTCGAAGTCTGCGAAGGAGAGGAGGTAGGCGATAGCGGCGTCGTAGTCCATCCCGAGCATTGTACGGGCGTGGGTATCGATATCTTGGGCTACGGGTGCTGGCAAATGTCCCCCTCGGAGTTTTCAACATACTAGGCGGGTTTGGGCGGGCCGAACATCTGCCGCTGGGCGTACTTTGTTGGCATCACGTTTTCGCGCGGCTTTCCGAAAGGGCCGCCACACCGACGGGGGGACGGCTATGGCCAGCAATGACTCTAATTCTGCCGCTAATCGCGCGTTTGACTTCGTGCTCGAGCGCCAAGCGACGATTTTCGATGCGGTCCGCACTGCGGCGGACCGATATCACAGGTTCAACCACTCGCTGATTGAGGGCGCGCGATCGTCGGCGCAGGAGTGGACGCAGGTCGGCCAGCACTGGCTGGACCGGCCGACGGACCTGATGGGTCTGTGGGAGGCGTCGGTGGAGGCGCTGGGCAACGGTCAGCAGAGATCGCTGGCGCTGTTCCGCGAGTGGCTGGAGGATCGCGTTGAGGTGCAGCGCGAAAGCAGCGAGGCGATCCGCCGCGGCCTGGGCGATGTGCGCGATGTTGTGGAGCGGGTGCAGGCGAACGCGCCGGAGTTTCTGCGTCGCGGGATCCGACGGAATGGCAGCGAGGAGCGGGCGATAGCGGAGGCTGGTTAGGAGACAGCGCGCTTCTAAAGATTCGAGATGTGAATAGCCGGGGCTTTCCAGCCCCGGCTACGTTTGTGTTCGTGCTCGGGCTTGTTCAGATGACGGGTGTTGTTTGCGGTCGGAAGGTAGGGGCTGGTATCGCGAACTCAGCCTCAGGCGGGACGATGAGGGCGCTGCGGCGCCGGCCCTTCGAGAGCCTCAGGATGAACGGATCGAAGGGTTTGTGCTGGTAGGCCGGCGGGGGCTCACAGCGGATTCGAGCTGATAAGCGGATATACCGTGCCAGTCTCTACGTTTATTCGCGGAGCGCCAGGCCGATCAGGCGGTAGGTTAGCTTGGCGGCTAACTGGGCGTTGGCTTTGGGGCCGAGGGATGGTGTCAGTTCTGTGACGTCGAAGCCGACGATGCGGTGGTTCTGGGCGACGGCGCCGAGGAGGTCCGAGACTTCGTCCCAGTGCAGGCCGCCCGGTTCGGGGGTGCCGACGGCGGACATGACTGAGGAGTCGAGGGCGTCGAGGTCGAAGGTGATGTAGACGTTTTCGGAGAGCTGGTCGGCGAGGGCTTCGGGGCCGAGGGCGCGGTATTCGTGCGGCTGGTAGAAGGGGAAGCCGCTGGCGAGCACTTCGTCGTGCTCTTCCTTTTCGGCGCTGCGAAGGCCGACCTGGACTACCGGCGCGACCTCGGAAATGCGACGGATGGTGCAGGCGTGGTTGTACGGGGAGTCGAGGTAGGAGTCGCGGAAGTCAGCGTTGGCGTCGAAGGCGAGGACGGAGAGGCCGGGGATGCGCCTGGCGTGTGCTCGGGCGGAACCGATGGCGACGGTGTGCTCGCCGCCGAGCGTTACGAGAAACTTTCCAGCGTCGATCTGCTCGCCGGCGACGGCTTCGATGCGGTCGACCATTTGTTGCGGGCCGCCGGTGTGGACGGCGAGCTCGGGCAGCGTGTGGATGCCGAAACGGTACGGCTCGAGGCCGATGCCGATGTCGTACAGCTCCATGTTGCCGGACGCCTCGATGATCGCCCACGGGCCTTCGCGGGAGCCGACCCAGCCGCTGGCGGTGCTGTCGTAAGGCACGGGCAAGACGACGACGCGCGCCCGATCGTAGCTCGAGAACTCGTCTTCGAGCCAGGCGAAACCGCGGCGTGGGGTGAAGCGATCGTCAGCCATTGGACCGCTACTTGTGCCAGGCGGCGTCGTATTTGTCGACCTCGGGGTTTTCCCAGAGTTCGGCGAGCTTGCCGTCTTTGAAGTGCATGACGTGGACGTTGTGGTAACGGAACGGCTTGCCGTCGCGCTCGCCGACGCCATCGGTCAAGCCGACGACGTGGTCGTCGCTGCCGGTGACGTCGTGGATCTCGAGGTGGAAGGTGCCGCCGGAGAGCTGGAAGACGGTGCCAAAGAACGCGAATACGTTGTCCGCGCCACGGTGCTCGCCAGTGAGGGCGTTGTTTCCCGGCGCGTAGAAGACAACGTCCGGGGCGAAGTATTTACTGCGCACGGCGTCCAGATCGCCGCGACCGAAAGCGTCGTACATCTCGCGGGCGAGCTTAGCGTTAGGGTGCTCCATCGTGACCTCCAATGGGGTAAACGACGGCGCTGCAAGGTGCAGCGCCGTCGTCATTCGGTTGCCTCGATATTATGGGCCGTGGAGCGGAAGCGTACCTAGACCGCGACTGGTTGGGCGAGCGTGGCGATGGCGGGCATCGGCTCTTCGCCACGGAACGGCTCCAGGTTGCGCGGAATGCTCTGCACTTCCATGTCGCGGAGTGAGAAGCGGTTCCTGATGTGGTCCAGGATCGGGGCCGGGTCGAAGTCCTTGCAGGAGAAAACGTCGGCCCAGATGAGGCGCCGCTCCGGGAACGTGTGCATGGAGATGTGACTCTCCGCGATCATCACGAACCCCGAAACGCCCCAGTCTTCTGGTTTACTGCCGACGTATCGCAGAACTTTAGGCTGCGTGATCTTGGACATCCCCATCAGTTCGGGAACCTCGTCCAAAATCACGCGGACAACATTTTCATCCGAAAGCTGGTCCGGATCACCTCCGTAGCCATCAATGATGACATGCATTTCGCAATCCCTCCTTGCGGAAACTGGTGGCCACCTTCGCGTGTTGCGCGCCGATGACCGCAAGAGAGACCCCGCCACGCGCTTCTAGACATGAAATGCCCGATGGCGCCAACGGTAGTTGGTCAATTCACAAGGACGAATGTTAACAGCGGTAGGTCAAGCCAGCAAAGGTTATCCTGAACAAATCTGGGCCAAATCGGACTAATGCAGAATGAGAGCGTTTATTCTCTGACCCACAGCATGAATTCTCGTCCGTTCTCTGGTTAAAGCGGGTTTTCTCGTGTCGCAACGTAACCGTTTATGGCCAAAGAAAGCGTTATCAACGTCTGCACGCCCGAGTGGCGGAGCCATGCGCCGCATGCGCGCTCTGCCAGGCGATTAGTGTGCGGCGGCGAGAAGCCCGAGGCAGCCGGTCAAGCACGAGGCGACGATGAGCACGTCGGTGGCGCGCTCCCGGCCTTTGTCCGCGATTGCCTTCAGCATTTCGATGCTCCTTCCCCCGCTTGTAGCTCCCAGGTCATCTGTTGCACCCCTGCGCAGCAAGTGTCGCCTGCGCGGGTGAACATGCGGGTTAACCGGATGCCAACGGAGGTGAAGATGCGGTTAACGCTGGGCGAGCGTTTGCGTTGGGTGCTGCGCGATGCCTGCTCGCCGCCTCCGAAGTAGAGTGCGTCAGCAAGCGATTTGCTTCGCGGTCCCTTCGACTGCGGCTGCCGCCGCGCTCAGGACATGCCTTCGAGAACCTCAGGATGAGCGGACGCGCTGGCGCTTGTGCTTAGTGGGCCGTTGGTGCGGCTAGCATGAGGGCGTCGAGGGCGATGCGGGACTGGACGTTTTCGATGAGATAGGTGCGGGTGTCGATGATCGACTGGAGGAAGGCCGCGATTTCGGCGGTGGTGTGGGCGTCGGCGTCTTCGCGGAGCTCGCGCTCGAGGTCGAGGTTGGCGATGCGGTCTCCGGCGCCGGTCTGGACGAGGAGGACGTCGCGCCACCAGGCAGCCCAGGCGTCGAGCTGGTCGATGACGGGCTGGCGGTCGCGCTTGAAGGCCTCGGAGAGCTTTTCGGCGAGGTCGATGCGGTCAGCGACCGGGGATTGGGCGAGGGAGCGCGCGGTGGCAAGAACGTCGCGGCGGCGCTCGAGGACTTTTTCGTTGGCGGCGGCATCGATCGCCCAGCCGGGGCGGCCACCGGAAAGCCGCGCGAGGAGCCGCGCTTTGTCGGGCGCGATGTTGCCGGCGAGGAGGGCGGCTTCGATGTCATCGGTGGCGACGAGACCGAAGTCGATGCGAGCGCAGCGGGAGAGGATTGTGTCGAGCAGCTTTTC
>JBDTOK010000204.1:0-4660 GCA_039933275.1 Chloroflexota bacterium
AGGAGCCGAGCGTGACCGAGTCCAACGGAAGCCACAACAAGAGCGAATGGCTCGAAGGCACGTATGCCAAGAGCGTGTCCAAGGCGGCCGAGCGCGAGTACCCCTTCGAGACTTCCGATGGGGCGAAGGTCGATCCGCTGTACACGCCAGACGACATGAAGGACTGGGACTACGATAAGCAGCTCGGCATGCCGGGGCAGTTCCCGTTTACGCGCGGCGTGCAGCCGACGATGTACCGCGGCCGCCTCTGGACGATGCGCCAGTACGCGGGCTTCGGCGACGCGGAGGAATCGAACCAGCGCTACCGATATCTGCTCGCGAACGGCCAGACCGGCCTGTCCGTGGCCTTCGACTTGCCGACACAGATCGGCTATGACTCCGACCACGAGATGGCGGCTGGGGAAGTCGGCAAGGTCGGCGTGGCGATTTCGTCGCTGGCCGATATGGAACTGCTGATGAAAGACATCCCGCTGGAGAAGGTGACGACGTCGATGACGATCAACGCCACGGCGGCGATCCTACTCGCCTTTTATGTGGCGGTCGCCAAGAAGCAGGGTGCTGACCTCACAAAGATCGGTGGTACGACGCAGAACGACATCCTCAAGGAGTACATCGCCCGCGGCACGTACATCTTCCCGCCGGAAGGTTCGATGCGCCTGATCACGGACGTCTTCTCCTGGTGCAAGGACAACGTCCCCACCTGGAATACGATCAGCATCTCCGGCTACCACATGCGCGAGGCCGGCTGCACCGCGGTGCAAGAGGTCGCCTTTACGTTCGCGAACGCCATCGCCTACTGCGAAGGTGCGTTGCGCGCTGGACTGAAGTTCGACGAGTTCGCGCCGCGGCTGTCGTTCTTCTTCGCCTCGTTCTCCAACCTGACGGAGGAAGTGGCCAAGTTCCGCGCCGCGCGACGCCTGTGGGCGCACATCGCAAGCGAGCGCTTTGGCTCGACAGACGCGCGCAGCCAGATGCTGCGCTTCCATACGCAAACCGGCGGCTCGACGCTCACGGCGCAGCAGGTGGAGAACAACATCGTGCGCACGACGATCCAGGCGCTGGCCGCAGTACTGGGCGGCACGCAGTCGCTGCACACGAACTCCATGGACGAAGCGCTGGCCCTGCCGACGGAGAAATCGGTTCAGATCGCGCTCCGCACACAGCAGGTCATCGCCTACGAGAGTGGCGTCGCCGACGTGATCGACCCGCTTGCCGGTTCGTACTACATCGAACAACTGACCGACAAGATCGAAGCGGATGCCTTGAAGTACATCGACCGGATTGAGGACATGGGCGGCTCAATGCGGGCTATCGAGTCCGGCTACCAGCAGCGCGAGATCACCGACGCCGCCTACCGCTACCAGCGCTCCGTCGACGAGCACTACCGCATCATCGTTGGCGTAAACGAATTCGTGACGGAAGAAGAAGAGAAGCCGGAGATCCTGCGTGTGCGCGAGGAAGTCGTCCGCCGCCAGGTCGACCGCCTCCAGCGCGTCCGCGCGGAGCGAGACCAGGCGAAAGCGGACCAGATGCTGCGCCTGCTGGACGACGC
The DNA here is from genome assembly GCA_039933275.1 of Chloroflexota bacterium. Taxonomy (GTDB): domain Bacteria; phylum Chloroflexota; class Dehalococcoidia; order SM23-28-2; family RBG-16-64-32; genus DATKKM01. Next base: position 1,553 of record JBDTOK010000204.1, read on the forward strand.
GGCGAAGTCGGACGCTAACCTCATGCCGGTGCTGGTGGAGTGCGTCGAGAACTACGTGACGATTGGCGAAATCTGCAAAGTGCTGCGCGGCGTCTTCGGCGAGCAGCGAGAATTTATGGTGTTTTGATGAGCCGAGAAGAACAGATCGCTGAACTAGAACGCGCCTTCGGAGAGCTTGAACGCTCCATCGACGGGCTGACGCACGAGCAGAAGCTGCAGAAGTGGTACGGCGACTGGTGCATCTACGACATCTGCAGCCACATCATCGGATGGCATCACGAGATGGACGATGCGATGGAGCGCCTGGCCCGCGGCGAGCGGCCCACTCCAGAAGGCGTCGACTACAGCAAGACGGATGAATGGAACAAGCGCTTCGTCGACACATGGAACCAGTCCAGCGGTGAGGCAATCCTGGTGGAGCTTGTAGCGAGCAAGGACGCCTTCGTTTCCGCCGCAAAGACTGTGCCCGAGGAGAAGTTCGCCGAGGGCAAGACGGCCGGGCGCATCCTGGCGACGACCGGGACGAACCATTACCGAGAGCACGCGCCCGAAATCCGCGCCTGGCGCGAGCGCGAGAACATCTGAGCGACCGCCGTGCGCGACAAAGTCGTCGAAGACCTGCGCAACGCGGCGTCCCTCATAGACGAAGCGGTTGATGGCCTGACCGAAGAACAAGCGTCAGCCCGCACAATGGACGGTTGGTCGGTGAAGGACCACCTCACGCACCTCACGATCTGGCACGAGATGCGCTTCTTCGAGATCAGCCGCGTCGGGCGGCAAGGCAGCAGCCTCACGCCCAACTTTCCGGACATCGATGCGTTCAACGACGTGCTCGGCTCCATGCGCCGCGAACTACCGCTGTCGCAGGTGATGGGCGATCTGGACTTCGCGCGGGAGATGGTGATGCGCGCCGTCGCCGACTGCCCGGAAGACCGACTCGACTCCCAACACTACCTCGAGGCGAGCCCGGCCGGCGGCGCGATCCACGACGTCGAACACGCCGAACACATTCGCAACTGGCGCCACCGCGAAGGGATATAGGAAGACACAATGATCGACAAGATTCATCACATCGGCATTGCTGTTCACGATCTCGACAAGTCACTCGAGTTCTACCGCGACACGCTTGGCTTGCACGTGCAGGCCCTCGACACGGTCGAAGACCAGGGCGTGCGTGCAGCGCTGCTGACGATCGGCCAGAGCGAGATCGAGCTGCTGGAACCGACCCGGCCGGACGCGAACATGGCCAAGTTCCTCGAACGCAAGGGTGAGGGCCTACACCACATCTGCTTCCAGACGGCTGACGTCGACGGCGAGTTGGAGATCCTGAAAACGAAGGGTGTCGACCTGGTCGACCAGAAGTCGCGGGCCGGGTTGGCCGGGATGATCTGCTTCCTGCACCCGAAGGCGAGCCGCGGCGTGCTGGTGGAGCTGGCCACGCCGATGGACCAGTACAAGGGTCTGAATGCCTGAGCCGCTCGTGGACAACATCGAAGCGGTGGTCGCTTTTGTGCCAGATGTGGACGTTGTGATGGACGACTTCGTGCACTACGGATTCTCCGAAGTGTTCCGCAACGGGGGCGGCGACGAGCACATTAGCGCCCAGCTTTCGCTCGGGACGTCTGACCTCGAGTTTATCGCGCCGCGAGATCCTGACAGCAATTCGTTCTTTGCGCAGATTCTTCGCGAGCGGCCGGGCTACGGCATGATGTCGCTGGCCACGCCGGACGTCGACCACGCTGTCGCGCAGATGCGTGAGCAGGGCCTCGGCGTCGCCGACCCGATGTTTCGCAAAGGCGCCCGCCGCGACTTTCGCATGACACTCACTGGCCGTAGCGTGACGCCCGGCGTGCGCTGCATGATCTCGCAATACCAGACGCCTTCGCCTCGCTTGAAAGGGGACACTCCGTTGAACATCAAGAAGCTGGACCACGTCATCATCGCCACGAACGACCTAGAGGACGCGCTCAAGCTGTGGGAGCGCAACGTCGGGTTGAAAGAGGACACGGAGCTGAACCACCCGCTCGGCGCTGGGTTCAAGGCCGCGCGGCTTCCGATCGGCGAGTCGTTCATCGAGCTGGTGCAGCCGGTCGAGGAGTCAGGCCGCTTCTACGAGCAGGTGCAGGAGCGCGGTGAAGGCTTGTTCTCGATTAGCGTGCAGGTGGAAGACCTCGATGAGGCGGTGCGCTATCTGCGAGAGAAGGGCGCCGCCGTCTCCGACCCGGAGCCAAGCATCTGGCCCGGCGCGCGGCTGGCCCGCATCAACCAGAGCTCTACGCACGGCGTCTCGATCCAGCTGATCGAACGCTCGTAGCGGCGTTTGATTGAGCTGCGAATTTCGTGCTTGTGTTTGATTGAAAATCTGAAACTCGCTCGTAAAGGGGACTGTCGCAGATACGAGAACACTGCCGGCGTTTGATTAGACCTTCGGCGGCAGAGATTGGGATGCGGAGATTCGCACACTGCGCGGGGCACGCGTTCATCGTACCCGGAAAGCGCGCGTTCTCTAAGGGGTAAATGGCACGGCGGAGCATATAGTCCGCGTCGTGCGAATCATCGGCGGAGTTGTTCTACTTCCCTAGTTCGCGCTTCGCCTGCGAGCGCGTGACCATGAAGTATTTCGAGTGCTGCACCACACGCCTCGCCCCAGAGTCAACGCCGCCTCTATAATCGGCGCATGCCAGAAGAAATGTCATCGCAGCTCACGAAGCTGCTGAAACTACTCCAACTCGACCAGCTGGACCGCGACCTGTTCCTGGGCGACCCCGGCAGAGGCGAAGGGCGCCTGTTTGGCGGACTCGTCGCGGCGCAGTGCGTGACGGCGGCCTACCGGACGGTGGAGGAAGGGGCGATTCACTCGCTGCACGCGTACTTCCTGCGCCCCGGCCGGCACGACGCGCCGATCCGATACGTCGTCTCCCGCATCCGCGACGGCAAGACGTTCACGACACGCGACGTTGTGGCGTACCAGGCCGGCGAGGCGATCTTCCAGATGTCCTGCAGCTTCGCGCGACCGGAGGAAGGGCACTCGAGCCAGGGCATCATGCCCGAGGCGCCGGGACCGGATGGCTTGCCAGAGTGGGATGTCGTACGCCCGGACAAGGCCCA
>JBDTOK010000205.1:0-4660 GCA_039933275.1 Chloroflexota bacterium
CGGCCAGAACCTGCCGGTTTGTTTGTCCAGCGCGGTAACAATTGGTTCCGGTGGCGCCGACCCAGTCGACCCGCAAACGTTGGCGCCATGTGACCCGAACGCGGTTCCGCGTGACCCGAACCAACCACAGGCAACCGCGGTGCCAACACCCACATTTGTGCCGGGCACGACGACAAGGCCCACAAACGCGCCGACCAGCAGTGGCGGTGGCGTCGGTGGCGGCCCCGTCACCGGTATCGGCAGCCTGGCTCCCGAAGGCACAAGCATCCCGGCCTGGGCAGCAATGCTGGCCGCTCTTGGCGCACTGGGTCTCGCATTTGGAGTCGGCACGATGGGCACACGACTCTGGAGGCGCCGCAACTAAGCGGCGGAATATATGTCGGTTCTTCGAGAGGAGACATTGAAGTTGAGACTGCGCCCGCTTCTGACAGGGGTGGCGGTGGCGGCGGCCCTGGTGGCGGTGCTGTTCCTGGGTTCGATTGACAGCGCGAAAGCGGCTACGACGTTCAACCCAACCTTGCAGGTGAGCCTGGAGACGCCGACCGCTGGGGCTAGCTCCGACATCACGTCGAAGTTGGACATCCCCCAGGGCGACGTTAACTTCGCCGCGTTCATCGCCTTCATCCCGCAAAAGTGGGGCGTGGTAACCGGTGACAATGTTGACGTTGGCGCGCCCGTTGGCTCGCTCGACGCCAACTCGGTCCTGGGCCTGGCGAACGGCGCCTGCAACACAGCGCTGCCGGTGCACTTCGACATGCAGAACGGCAGCCTAAACATGAACAACACCGTGTCCTACAACGACGAGGACGACAACAACACGGCCGACTACGCGGACACTGATGCCGCCGGCTACTTCAAGTCCGTAAGCTCGTACCCGGACTGGTTGAAGCGCATCTTCACCGACACGGGCAACCCGGACGGTAACCCACTGCAGCCGATCCGCCGCTCAACGGGCATCACGCCTGTCGCCGGTATCCCGGTCATCCTGCAGTTCCTCGTTTTCCCGCCCGGAACACAGATCGACCCGGCCATCCCGCACGACGCCAGCCTCGGCTACCCGTCAGTGACCGTTCTTCAGAACATTGGTGACGAGTCAGCCGTTCCGGCGCCGAGCATCATCAACGACTTCTGCACGCCGCTCAGCACGATCAACATCTCCGGAGGCACTGTAAAGGCGCCCACGGGCGAGACCCCCGGACCGGCCGAAGGCGCGAAGCTGCTGGTGAACCCCGGCGACGGCACGTACAAGTTCAACACCTTCGCTCTTGGCCAGCGCGACGCGGACAGCGACAGCTACGAGAACTCGCTGGACACCTGCGCCCTGACCCCGAACGTCGGCAACCCGCGCATCACGGGGGACGGCGACGTGGACTCCGACGGCCTGGACGCAAGCTGTGACCCGAACGACAGCATCTCGGGCGGCACGAACTCCGACCAGGACGGCGACGGTTACCAGAACCGCCAGGACAACTGTCCGCTGGTGGCCAACGGCCAGGAGCAGGACAACCAGAAGGACTCAGACCTGGACCAGATCGGTGACGCCTGCGACCCCGCCCCGACGACGCCGAACGGCGACTACACCGTGGCTCAGCCCACAGTGGACGTCGCTGTAGGCGCGGGCGGCTCTGGCGAAGGTGCTGCGGCCACGTGTCAGGGTTGCTGGACCGCCCAGACCAAGATCAACACGGGTGGTCCTACGCCTGCCCCCTCGGTAACAGCTGGGAACTCAGCATCCGGCTCTACCACTCCCAAGCCAAGCGGCAGCGGCGGTGCGACGATATCTCCGTCTCCATCCCCGAAGGACAGCGGCAGCAACTCCGGCACGATCATCGCGATCGTGGTGGGTGTGGCGGCTGCGGTCATCGTGGTCGGTGGCGGCGCGGCCCTGCTGATGCGGAAGAAGAGTCCGTAGCCCAAACAATTGAGCTTAGCGGAGGGGCCGGAGCAATCCGGCCCCTTCTTCTTGTCGCGCTAACTCGCTTGCGGCGTCGGCGTTTCGGTTGGCGCAGGTGTGTCGGTCGCCGGGATTGGGCTCGCGGTAGCGGTCGCCGTTGATGGCGAAGCTGCCGTCAGCAAGAGCTCGGCGTTCCGGTCAGCGGCTGAGAGGCCGGCGGAATCCGGCAACCGCTGTGGGTCGCGCGCGGCGATCTGCCGCGCGACGCCGGCTAGCAGCAATTGGTTGACGCCGTCGTCCGGCGTCGGGTCGTCAGCGTCGCCCGGGTTCAACGGCGAGGCGTTGTCGTAGACGGTTGAGAAGATCGAAATCGTCCCGTCCACGTTGTCTACGATCTCGATCAGGCGCGCCTGCATTGGCATGTCCAGCGGGCCGCCCGTCGTGATCTCCCAGTAGCCGCGCGACGGGTCGCTGGCGAAGGGGCGCGGCGTGATGCGGTTCTCCAAAGTATGGCCCGCGAGGTGCAGCGCGACGTTCGGGAACCGGTGCAGCAGCGCCTCCAGCTCCGGCCCCTGGTAGCGCCGCTCTTGCGCGTTCGGGCCGGGAAACGGGTTGTTGATTGCCTCCGTCGGATGGTGGCTCACGATCAGGACGAGGCGGTCCGCGTTGGCCGTGGCGACCTGCTGGTTGCTCGCGTCGAAGTAGGTGCTGGTGCGCTCGACCAGGCGGTTCTGCAACCAGATGAACTGCGTCTCGTCGATGCTGCCGCCCGCGAACCCCGCGGCGTTCACCGTGTTCAGCACGATGATGCTGACGGCGCCCTGGTCGAGCACGTAGTACGCCGTGCCGACCGCAACGTTATCGCCGCCGAAGCCATGGCCGCTCGGCCCGGGCGAGTCCGCCGAAGCGAAGTGTTCCAACACCCAGTCCGCGAGCGAGAGGAAGCGGCGGTTACCGTCGGCGCCCACACCGCGCACGATTGTCTTCGGGTCGTTGAGGATCGTTTGCGAGCTGTCCGGGCCAAGGACGACCTGCGACCCTGCGCACGCTTCCGTCAGCGCGTCTGGACCAAGCGCCTCGATTTTCTGCGCGCCCTTGGCGATCCGCGCGGAGCGATCGCCCGGCGCCGACACGCCCTGCACGAGGATGTCGCGGTTGCCGACGACGGCGTACCACGGCACCTTCAGGCCGACCGGCTGAAAGTTGCGTTGCGCCTGCTGAAGGAGGTCGCCGTAGTCCGATGCCGGCGATTCCGTCTGCACGCCCTGGTAGCCGATTGCGCCGCTGTCCGGGTACACCGGCTTGCCGTCCATCATGTCGATGAACCATCGCGTCTCGTTGAACTGCGCGTTGTCTGAGGCGTTGCCGGTGTGTATCGCGAACTGCACTGGCTGCTTGGTGACAGGACTGAGCTTGATGGCGTTCGCACGCTGCACGAGGGCGTCGGCGGCCTGCACGGAGAGCGTCTCATTTGGGCGGAAGGCGTCGCGGACTGGCGTTGGGCACTGGTCCTGCCACTCCGCTCGCGCGGGCGACTCCTCGTCTACGACCCGGAAGTCGGAGAAGTGGTGAAAGAGGACCAGCGACCGGCGCCGGTCCGGCCGCCCCGCCTGGGCCGCGGAGAGCTCCGTGCGCACGGCATATGACTCACCCTCTTTGGCTACGAGCGCACCAGCGCTATCGATACCGATAGTGGCGTCGAGGGTCGTCTGCCCGGGGTCCGAGCCGCCGCCACCGCAAGCTGCCCAGGCGACCGTTCCCAGGCCGATGAGCCCAGCGTCGCGGAGCAAACGGCGTCTGCTGATCGTCCGCCGCGGTTTGGAAGCGCCCATCAATATCGAGTGTACGGGTGCGTAGCGTTAGTGGTTAGTGGGCGCGGAGAGGCGTTATGTCGAGTTCTAGTCCCCGCCCAGACCGGCCTGCATGAAGATGCCGTTGTGGATGAAGAAGCTGCGGACCAGGTTCCCTGCCTTGGCCTGCTGGCGCGAGTTGCCCTCGACCGTCGTCTGGAACTCCGCGATCGCCGCGGAGTATTTCTTCCGTGCCTTGATGCGGATGCGCTTCCCGCTATCCACTTCACGCGTGCACTCAGCGATGATGGCGTCGGGGTCAGCCTCCGCAAAGTCCACGAAGCGCTGCAGCATCGCCAGGCGATCGGCCATATCCGGCTCCTCGCCCCACTGCTCTCGAAGGCCGGTCGTCCACTGCTGGACGGTGGCGTAGTCCGCGATAGGTTCGCCCACGCTACATCGGTAGGTCGTATTTTTCGGCCAGCTTCTTGATTTCCGCCATGCGTCCGGGCAGCGGCGCCGGGTCCTGGATCATCTTCGCCTTCTTCAGGCTCTCCACAACCTTGGGGTCGCGCTTGAAGGGCACGCCGTACTCGCCGTCGAAGTAGAGCTCCTCGAAGTCCGGACGAGGGCGCTGACCGCCGGCGTCAGGCGACTCGGACGGGTAGCCGACGAGCATCACCCACATCGACATCCAATCGTCCGGCACCCCGAAGACCTGCTTGGCGAGCACCGGGTTAGGCGTGTTGAGGCAGGCGCCGAGCCCCTCGTCGAACGCGGTCAGGAGCGCCATGTGGGCGGCCCCGCCGGCGTCGGCAAAGGCAGCCGGTGCGTACCCCTCCAGGTTCTTAGTCATCGGCTCCAGGATCTGGGGGTAGACGAAGTCGTCGACGAACTTGTGGCTCCAGCCGTGGGTCGGCGCCAGGGCCCCCACATCGACAAGTTCCTTCAGCCGCGAGCCCTTGATCTTGTTCAC
>JBDTOK010000206.1:0-4582 GCA_039933275.1 Chloroflexota bacterium
CAGTCGCGCTGTGTACTCACACACGGCGTCGCTGGCCTCGGCGCCGGCGATCTGGGACGCGGCGATGCGACAGGCGGGCGCGATCGAGACGGCGAACCTGGACGAGACGATCGATGTGGTAAAGGCGCTGGTGCACTGCAAGCCGGCCAAAGGCAAGCGCATGGGCCTGATTGCGATGACGGGCGGACAGTCGGTGGTGATTACGGACGCGTTTGAGCGCGAGGGGCTGGAGGTGCCGCTGCTGTCGGAGGCTTCGTACGAGAAACTGGGGTCGTTCTTCAACATCATCGGCGGGTCGTTCAAGAACCCGCTCGATGCAGGCGGAACGATTGGCATGGGGTTCGTACCAGGAAACCTGACGCGGCTGTTCGACATCCTGGAAGAGGACGACAACGTGGATGCGGTGGCGCTGGAGGTTAGCGGGACGTTCGTCGCGCGGCGGCTGCGGCAGGCGCCGGCGATCATGGACGCGCTGATCGAGACGCTGGCGACGCAGAAAGAGACGTCGGCCAAGCCGTTTGTGGTGATCGCGCATCCTTCGCACATTGAGGACGTGATGGCGGAGGTCCGCGGGAAGCTGCTGGAGCGCGGAGTGGCGACGTTCACGAGTTTCGCGGCGGCGGCGCGGGCGTTGGCTAAGGCTGGGGAGTACTGGCGGTTTCGGGGGAGTTTTGACTAGCGGTTCCCCAACCACACCCCTTTAGAAAAGGAATCGGGGGACACCCCGAATCGGTATGGCCTGCGGCCCCTTCACTTGCGCTTCTCTATCGCTGCTTGACCTGAGGAGGGTTCTGAGCAGGAGGTGAAGTCCCTCGGCTGCACTGCGGGCCGCGCTCAGGGTGTCACATTGGGTTCCAGTAGAATGCGCGACATGAAGTTTGTTTTGAGTGGGCTGGTTGGGTTGGTCTTGGCGATGGCGCTGGTAACCGGGGCCTCGGCGCAGAGTTATGCGCCGGGGGATTTGTTCGTGGCGGTGGGCGGCGGGATTGTGCGGGTGTTCGATCCTAGTGGGGCGCAGGTGGCGGATCTCGATACGCAGACGGGGAGCGGGGAGATTGGGGACATGTGCTTCTCGAATGGGGCGATGTACTCGATGAACTTTAGCGACGGGACGATCAGCAAGTTCGATGGGGCTGGGAACCTGTTGGAGTCGCGATGGGCGACGGTTGATGGCGGGGCGATCGAGAGCTGTGTGCTGGACAGCTCGGGCAATCTCTATGTCGGCGAGGACGGAGACGTCGGCGGCGGGCTTCTGAAGATCGACTCAAGCGGAAAGACAGTACAAATGTTCAGCCCGGACGTTGTCGATTCGGGGACGGACCAGATCGACCTGGCGAGCGACCAGTGCACGATGTACTACACGTCCGAGAGCGGCGCGATCAAGCGGTTCGATGTTTGTGCGAACCGGCAGCTCGACGACTTTTCCTCGTTCCAGCCGAGCTCCAGTTTTCTGGCGACAAACGGAGCGGCGGCGGCTCCGCCTACGTCGTGCTTCGGGTTGCGGATTCGGCCGAGCGGCGAGGTGCTGGCGGCCTGCGACGTGTCGGTGTACCGGCTGAACGCGAGCGGCGAGTTGATTCAGCGCTACGACCCGCCGGGCGTTTCGCTGTCGGATGGCGGGCTGTTTGCGCTGAACCTCGACCCGGACGGCAAGCACGTGTTTACGGCGGCCTACGCGCAGGGTCGCATCTGGCGAATCGATATCGACTCGGGCGAGGGGACGGTGTCGCCGTATGTGACGACAACGATCGCCGGCAGATCGATCGGCGGGTTGGCGGTGTTCGGCGAGATCACGGTGGCGGCGCCGGTCAGCGTCATCGACCCGGAACGGCCGCGGATCGTACAGTCAGTACCGGACGCCACGGACGTGGCGACGGCGCCGGATGTTGTCGGAACGAACATCGCGCTGTCGGTGATCGTGGCGATCGTCATCCTGCTGACCTCGCAGGTCTTCAACGAGACGATCGAGGACAACAACGCAGAGATAGAGGGGTTCGTGAAGCGCTACGTGTCTCCAATCGCTTCGCCGTTCAAGTCTCTGGGCAGTGTGCTCGGGAGCGGCTCGGGGACGTCGCCGGGGATTGCGCTGGCGGTCGTCTTGTGCGCTACAGCGTTGGTGTACGGCTTCCTCGAACCAGGGTTCTCGCTCGACAAGAACGGGGTGATCTTGCTGATCAGCACCGTCGTCGCGCTGGGGGCCGTTACGTACGTGTACAGCGGGATCGAGACTCGAATCACGGAGCAGCGATACCACTTGCCGGCAGGCGTGCGCGTGTATCCGGTGGCGTTCGCGATCGCGATCGCGTCGGTGGCGGTGTCGCGGGTAATCGGGTTCGAGCCGGGCGTGATCTACGGATTCGTGGCGTCGGGGATTGTGCTGGGCGTGGGCGAGCTGACCGCGCACCAGAAGGGGCAGGCGGTGTTCATTGCGGCGCTGGCGTTGCTGGCGACGTTCGGTCTAGCGTGGGCGGTGATGATCCCGGCACGATCGTGGGCGGAGCACGACGCGAACGTGCTGGCGGTGCTGCTGGAAGCAAGCTCGACGCTGGTGGTGGTGAGCGCGATCGAGAGCCTGACGTTCAGCCTGGTGCCGCTGGAGTTCATGCACGGGATGAAGATCTGGCGCTGGAGCAAGGCCGCGTGGTTTGGGCTAACAGTGGCTTCGGCGTTCTTGTTCTGGGAGGTGCTGCTATTCCAGGACAACGCCGGGTTTAAGTCGATACAGAACGGGAAGAGCGAGGGGGCGCTGATCGCGCTGGGCGTGTGCGTGGCGGTGACGGCGAGCGTGTGGGCGTTCTTCAACTACCGGCGCGCGCAGGAGGCCGCCACCCCTAACCCCTCTCCCTCTCTGGAGGGGGAGGGGCACACTGTTGGTGCTGAGACTGAAGAATCGATTGCGCAAGACGGTGAAAGCGAGCCGCCCTTGACCGGCGAAGGCTGAGCCTCGACTCTAGTAGGCGCTATGCCACGGATACGGCCGGTTGAGCCAGATGACGTTACGCCTGAGCAGTGGGCTGCGCTGGAGGCGGGTGAGACGCGCTTTGGGCGAATGACGAATATGAAGCGCACGTTGCTGCGCGCGCCGGTGGGTTATGACGCGCTGATGATGTGGTACGACCTGCGCGATGTGGTGCAGCCGTGGCTGGGTGAGCGGCTGACGGTGATTTTCTCGCATGCGATTTCTAGCGAGACGGATTGTCTGATTTGCTCAACGTTCTTCCGGCGAATACTGATCGATTGGGGAGACGATCCGGATGTGCTGACGCTGGATGAGCGGGAGCAGTTGGTTGTGGATTTCGGGCGGGCGTTGTCGACGCAGTTCTCACGGGTGCCACCGGAGTTGTACAAGCGATTGTCGGCAGAGTTCAGCGATGAGCAGATCGTGGCGCTGACTTCTTTCGGGGCGATGATGGTGGCGACGAATATTGTGAACAATGCGCTGGAGGTGGAGTTGGACGAGTACCTCGGGGCCTATCGCGCGAAGGAAGACGAACGTGCGCGCTAGTTTGCTTCCCCGCCCCTCACCCCACCCCAAAGTAAGAAGCGTCTTGGGGGACACCCCCAGATCCCCGGTATGGGCACGCGGCTCCTTCAATTGCGCTTTAACGTCTTCGCGCGACGAAACGAATAACGATGAGGCTTATAGCGCGAGCGACTGCCGGCAGGTGAGCGCGACGCCGGGAAGTCAGGCTAGCCTGACCCCCGTTTGAGATGAATGGCGTGAGATGAACGACGAGAAAGAGTTTGCGGGGAAGGTTGCGTTTGTTACTGGCGCGGCGCATGGGCAGGGGCGAGCGGTTGCGCTGAACCTGGCTTCGCACGGGGCGAAGATCGCGGCGTTTGATGTGGCGAGGAACCTTGCTTACCCGGGCTACGGGTTGGGGACTAACGATGACTTGCGCTCGCTGGAGGAGGCAGTGCGAGAGGTTGGGTCAGAGGCGCTGGGGTTTGCGGGGGATGTGCGTGACGACGCGGCGATTACATCGGCCGTCGAGAAGACGGCGGCGAAGTTTGGGCGCATCGATGTGCTGTTCAACAACGCTGGTATCGCAGCGTACGGGCTCGCGCACGAGCTTACGGAAGAGCAGTGGGACACGATGATTGACATCAATCTGAAGGGCGCGTGGCTGGTGGCGCGGCGGGTGATCCCGGTGATGATCGCGCAGAAGTCAGGTGTGATCATCAACAACTCTTCGGTGGGTGGGCTGCGGGGGATGGGGCGGATGAGCCACTACGCGGCGTCCAAGTGGGGGCTGACGGGGCTGACGCGGAGCTGGGCGATCGAACTTGCGCCGTACAACGTGCGCGTTGTGTCACTGCATCCGACGGGGGTGAACACGCCGATGAACGATGGACTGGCCGAACTCGAAGACTCGACGCCGCTGGAGATTGCGGAGCGTTCGGCGAGCAACTTGCTCGACGTGCCGTGGATCGAGCCGGAAGATGTGGCGGAGGCGGTGCGGTATCTAGCTTCGGACCGCGCGCGCTATGTGACGGGCTCGCCGTTCATCATCGACGCCGGGCTGCTCAGCCGCTAGCGCATGCCTTACGACGAGACGCTGTTCGCAGGCGCGGCGGCGTA
>JBDTOK010000207.1:0-4532 GCA_039933275.1 Chloroflexota bacterium
AGTTCGCCTCGTTCTTCGCAGACATCGGTACGCAGGTCACGCTGATCGAAATGCTCAACACCTGCGTCCCGCTGGAAGACGCGGACGCCGGCAAGGTGGTGCAGAAGTCGTTCACGGAGCGCGGCGTAAACGTCATGACCGGCGCGAAACTTCTCGCTGACCAGACGAAATCGTACAACGGCGTCATCGACCTCACCGTTGAGCACGGCGGCGAAACGAAGCAAGTGAAGTCGGAGAAAGTGCTGATCGCCGCCGGCCGAGAAGCCGTCACGCAAAACCTCGGGCTGGAGAACACGAAGGCGCAGATCGAGCGTGGTTGGGTGAAAGTCGACGGTTCGTACCGGACCGATGAGCCCAGCGTCTATGCGATCGGCGACGCGATCGGCGGGTTGCTGCTCGCGCACGTCGCCGGCGCGGAGGGACACATCGCAGCGGAAGCGATCGCTGGCAAGGACGTCGAGCGGCTCGACTACAACCGCGTGCCGCGCGTGACGTACAGCCATCCGCAGGTCGCGTCCGTCGGCATGACGGAAGCGCAAGCGAAGGAAGCGGGCCACGCCGCGAAGTCGTCACGCTTCTCGCTGAAGAACAACGCGATGGCCCTGATCCACGACGAAACGGACGGCTTCGCCAAGGTCGTTTATGACGCGGACTCGGGCGATTTGCTCGGCGTCCACCTTGTCGGGGCGCACGTTTCCGAGCTCATTTCGGAGGCTGCTCTGGGGCGCTTTTTGCAGGCCTCAGCCTGGGAAATAGGCACGAGCGTCCACCCGCACCCAACATTGAGCGAAGCGCTGGGGGATGCAGCGCAACTATCCGCCGGGATAAGCATCTACTGGTAGAGGAGGCGTAAGCCTATGGTTTCGATGCGTGAAGTGCCAGGCACGGCCGGTCTCGCTAAAGACCAACTGACCGACCTGTATTACAAGATGTTCCTCGCTCGCACCGTCGGGCAGCGAGAGCGAATGCTCAACCGCATGGGCAAGGGCCCGTTCGCGGTCACCGGCGAAGGCCACGAGGCGGCGCAAGTCGGCACCGCTTACGCGCTGACGCCGGGCAAAGACTGGATCTTTCCGTACTACCGCGACATCGGAGTCGCGCTCACCGTTGGCATGTCGCCGTACGAGCTGCTACTCGCGCACCTCGGCCGCGCCACCTCAATCGAAAGTGGTGGCCGCAACATGCCGTCGCACTTCAGCGATCCGAAACTGCGCATCGTCTCCGGCTCCGCGCCAGTCGCCACGCAGTTCCCGCACGCCGTCGGCGCCGCGCTGGCCAGCCTGCTGCGCGGCCTCGACGAAGTTGCGATGACCTACGTCGGCGACGGCGGGACGAGCGTCGGCGACGTTCACGAAGCGATGAACTTCGCCGCCGTCTACAAGTGCCCAGTGATCTTCGTTTGCGAGAACAATCAGTACGCGATCTCCGTGAAGTGGAAGAACCAGGCGGGCATACCAGACGTCGCCATCCGGGCGCTGGGCTACGGCTTCCCCGGCGTCACCGTCGACGGCAACGACGTGCTCGCGGTCTACGCCGCCGCGAAGGAAGCAGTGGATCGCGCGCGGCGAGGCGAGGGCGCGACGTTCATCGAAGCGAAGACATACCGCCTCGTCCCGCACACGAGCGACGACGACGACCGCCGCTACCGCAGCCGCGAAGAGGTCGAGCAGTGGACGCAGAAGGACCCGCTTGTCCGCTACCAGGCCTGGCTCGAGGAGCACGGCGTCGCGAGCAAGAAGGACATTGAGGCGATCCAGAAGAAAGCGCTGGAAGAAGTAGACGAGGCGACCAGCCGCGCCGAAGAAGCGCCGATGCCAGACCCAGCGACGGCGCTGCTGCACGTGTTTGTGGATGAGGAGGTGCGGTAATGGCCGAGAAGACGATGGTCGAAGCCGTCCACGACGCAATGTTCGAAGAGATGAAGCGCGACGACCGCATCATCCTGATGGGTGAGGACGTCGGCGAAGGCGGCGTGTTCCGCGCGTCCGAAGGTTTCCGCGATGAGTTCGGCGAGAACCGCGTGATGGACACTCCGCTCGCCGAAGCCGCGATCGTTGGCGTGGCGCTGGGCGCTTCGCTGAACGGCATCCTCCCGATTGCCGAGATACAGTTCGCCGACTTCATCCACCCCGCGTTCGACCAGATCGTGAGCGAAGTCGCGCGGCTCCACTACCGCTCGAACGGCACCTGGACCTGCCCGATCACGATCCGCACGCCTTACGGCGCCGGCATTCACGGTGGCCCCTACCACTCGCAGAGCATCGAGGCGTTTTACGCACACGTGCCCGGCCTCAAGGTGATCTGCGTCGCGACACCGTACGACGCTAAGGGTCTGCTAAAGTCAGCCATCCGCGACCCTAACCCAGTCCTCTTTCTAGAGCACAAGAAGGCGTACCGCCTCTACCGCCAGGAGATCCCGGAAGACGACTACACGATCCCGATCGGCCAGGCTGAGGTGAAGCGCGAGGGCACGGACATCACGCTCGTCACGTACGGCATGATGGTGCACCACTCGCTGGCGGCCGCGGAAGCCGTGCAGAAGGAAGACGGCACCAGCGTCGAAGTGATCGACCTGCGCAGTGTCTCGCCGTGGGATAAGGAGCGCGTGCTGGAGTCAGTGAAGAAGACCGGCAAAGCGCTGATCGTCTACGAAGACAACTTCACCGGCGGTTTCGGCGCCGAAGTCGCGGCTACGATCGCGCAGGACGGGTTCGACTACCTCGACGGCCCCGTCACGCGCATCGCCTCCCCCGACGTGCCGATCGCGCCGTACTCAGTCATCCTGGAAGAGGCAGTCCTCCCGAATCCCGAGAAGATCGCCGCCGGCATCAAGAAGCTGGCTGCGTACTAAGACGCATGGACGTAGTGATCCAGCCAGCTGCTATTCATGACCAACCGACGGTGCGTCACTTGATGCAGCTGTACTTCTACGACATGAGCGAATTCACGCCGCAACAGGTCGACAATCAGGGGCTATACCACCACAAGTACTTCGATTGCTACTGGTCGGAGCCGGATCACTATCCGTTTGTCATACGGGTCGGCCCTCGGCCTGCTGGCTTCGCTTTCGTTCGGTTTGTCGAGGATGGCGTAGCCGATGTGGCGGAGTTCTTCGTGCTGCGCGGAGACCGACGCAAGGGCGTCGGCAAGATCGCTGCCGGATTGCTCTTCGATAAATTTCCCGGCCGATGGCAAGTCCGCCAGGCGCCGAAGAACTACGCAGCGCAATCCTTCTGGCGCGGCGTCATCCAAGAATATACCGGTGGCGACTACCAGGACTTGCCACAGGGCAGCGACGACCACGAAGGGCCTATGCAGCGATTCGACAGTCGTCTCGCCGCGGCCCGTGAAGTTCGCTCCGCGAAGGAGGCGTAGTATGGCCTACACGCTAAAGATGCCGGAAGTCGGTGAGACGGTCACCGAGGGCACGATCGAGAAGTGGCTCAAGCAGCCCGGCGACAAGGTCGAGAAGTACGAGCCCATCGTCGAGATCAACACCGACAAGGTGAACGTCGAGCTTCCGTCGCCCGTGACTGGAACGGTGGTTGAGCATCTCGTGAAAGAGGGCGAGACCGTCCCGATTCACTCGCCGCTTGCGACGATCGACGAAGTCGCCGGCGAGGTGCCGGATGAGATCGCGCCGCCGCAACCAACCGAGGCAACCGCCGCGCCAACGGAAATCGCCGCTGGCTCTGCTGAACCGCAACCGGCCGCCGTCTCCGCATCCGGGCCGCAATCCAGCGCGCCGCCCGTGCGCGAGCCAGTCACAGCGGCGCGACCGCAAACCAACGGCCACGGCGAGCCCAACCGCGCCACGCCGCGCGTTCGCAAAGTCGCCGCCGAGCTTGGCGTAGACCTCGCGCAGATTAGCGGCAGTGGTCCGAACGGTCGCATCGTCGAAGACGACGTCCGCGCCTTCGCGAAGGGTGGCGTTGCGACGGCCGTCGCGGAGAAGCCAGCCGCACCGCGCGCGCCAGTCAAGGCGGGCACAGACGAAGAAGCCGTCGCGCTGACAGCGATCCGCAAGACGATCGCGCAGCGCATGACGCAGTCCGCCGCCGTTCCCGTCGCCTGGCTCGTCATTGAGTGCGACGTTACGGAGCTGGTGAAGCTGCGCCAATCGAAGAAGGAAGCGTTCAAGGCGCGACACGGCGTCGACCTGACGTACCTGCCGTTCGCCGCGCACGCCGTCTCGCAGGCGCTGCTCGATCACCCCTACCTCAACGCTAGCTGGGGCGAGGACAAGATCATCCTCAAGAAGCGCGTCAACCTCGGCATCGCCGTCGCCAGCGAGCGTGGGTTGATGGTGCCCGTCGTTCCGAACGCCGACCGGATGAGCGTCTCTGGCCTCGCGCTGTCGATGACGGAGCTGGGCGAGAAGGCGCGTTCGAACAAGCTAGCGCTGGAGGATGTGCAGGGCGGTACGTTCACGCTGGACAACACCGGCGCCTTCGGATCGATCGTCTCGCAGCCGATCATCAACCTCGGCCAGAGCGCGATCATCACGTTCGAGGTCATCCAGAAGCGCCCCG
>JBDTOK010000208.1:0-4481 GCA_039933275.1 Chloroflexota bacterium
AGCAGCTCGTCGCCGATCGGCGCGCGTTCAATTTGCGCCGATGAGCGACGCGCCAGCATCTCGCGGACGCTGTCTTCGTATGTCTCCAAGACCATGTCTCCCCTCCCGCCGTTCTCCGTGCAGTCGCTACTGCGACACGGCGGGCAACCCTTGTTTTGCGAGGACGCCGTTCAGGATGTCCAACGAGAACAGATTAGCCAAATCGGGTTCATCTTGCAGTAGCCCTACGTCGTGCGCATTCTTGGTCGATTGCGTCACGCTTGAGGCGACCGGGTCATACGTGAAGTCCAGGTTCTTCCATGCCGCGGCGATCACACCATCTGCCAGCGGCTTGCTGGTGATAGCCCCGATCTGCTGGTTGACCAGCGTCTGCGCATCTGCCGGATTCGCCTGGATCCATTGCACTGTCTTCACGTTGGCGCTGACCAGTTTCTGCACTACGTCGGGGTGCTCTTTCAGGAAGTCGTTGCGGACGATCAGCACTGTCGTCGCGAACTTGCCGCCCGGCCAGAGCGTCTTCTCATCGACGAGGGCGTGGCCGCCACCCTCCTGGATGAGGCGCGTCGCCCATGGCTCCGGCACCCAGGCGCCGTCGAGGTTACCAGCCTTGAACGCGGTGAGCGCGTCTGCGTTCGCCGTCGGCACGACCGTGACGTCGCCACCATTCCCCACCGCAGGTACGTTGTTCGCCTTGAGCCAGGCGCGAAGCGCGACGTCCTGCGTGTTGCCCAGCTGAGGGCTGGCGATGCGCTTGCCCGAAAGTTGCGCCGCCGACGTGATCTCCGGCGTGACGACAAGCAGTGCGCCACCGCTCGCCGCGCCCGCGACGATGCGGACGTCGTCGCCACCGGACTGAACGTAGCCGTTTACCGCCGGGTTCGGGCCGATGTAAGCCACGTCGAGGTCACCCGCGAAGAGCGCGGTGATTTCGTCAGGACCGGCGTTGAACGTCTTCTGGTCGATCGTGACGTTGGAACCGAGCTCCTGCGCAAAGATGCCGTTGTTCAGGCCGACCAGTGGCTCGGCGTGGGTAACGTTCGCGAAGAACCCGAGGTGCAGTGTGACCGGACCGCTGTCCGGAAACGGCGTCGCGGTGACGCCCGCCGGCAACGTCACTTTCGGCGTGGCGGTGGCGTCGTCATCGCCGCTACAAGCCACGGCGAACGCGGCCAGTCCGGCGAGCGATATCAGTATCAGAACTCGTTTGAACATGTGAGAGCTGCTCCTTCTGCTTGTCTCGAAAGTAGAGCGCGATTGTCCCCGCTTAACGGGGGCGTCTACAGGAGCATCCGCGCGGAGTAGCGCACCTCATATCGCGTAGACCTCGCGGCGGTGGGCGTTGCGCTGGCGGTCGGCCAGCTCGCCGAAAGATGTCTTGTCGAGAACGTCGGCAATAGCGTCGCGGACGTCGGTCCAGAGGCCGCGCAGCACGCAGCCAACCTCCGTCGGGCAGCGGTAGGCCGGGCACGGCACATGGGCCGACTGGCTGGCGCAGGGGCTCGGCGCGAGGGGCCCATCCATCAGGCGGACGACTTCCCCAACCGTGATGGCCGAGGCATCCCTGGCGAGCTCGTAGCCGCCGTGGACGCCGCGGTGGCTGCGCACGACCCGGGCGGAGCGCAGCCGCATCATGATCTGCTCCAGGTACTTGGCCGGGATGCCTGTCCGCGCTGAGAGTTGGTGCACGGACAGCGCCAGCGGCCCCTCGGCTGTAGCAAGCTCAAGGAGGGCTCTTGTGGCGTAGTCTCCGCGTGTCGAAAGCTTCATGTCCTGAATACCTACCGGTTTAGTAGGAATTATGCTAGGCTCGATTCGCTTGTGTCAATCCGCGCACTTTGCAGTGCGTGTACGATGTCCAGAACCGCCGGACCGGACTCAATCGTCAACGAGGAACGAAGCATGACCAACAAAATCACTGAGCCCCGCCCAATAGACGTTCACTGGTTCCTCCCGACATCGGGAGATGGCCGCTCCGTCACCGACTTCTTCCCGGACCCGAGCCAGCACTTCGTCTCCCGCCCTCGCCCTGCTGACTTCGACTATATGCGGCAAATCGCGCAGGCTGCTGACAAGCTCGGCTTCGTCGGCGTGCTCACCCCCACCGGCGTCACCTGCGAAGACGCCTGGCTCATGTGCGCAGCGGTCGCGCCCTTCACCGAGCACCTGCGTTACCTCGTCGCGTTCCGGCCCGGATTTGTGCTGCCAACGCTGGCGGCGCAAATGGCGGCGACGCTGCAGCGCATCTCCAACGGCCGCACGCTGATCAACATCGTGACCGGCGGCGACTCTGCGGACCAGCGCAGTTACGGCGACTACCTCGACCACGACTCGCGCTACGACCGCACGGCGGAGTTCATCGACGTCTTCCGCCGCTGCTTCTCGCCGGAGCGCTTCGACTACAACGGCGCGCACTACCAGGTGGAGCGCGGCGGCCTGCGGACACCCGTCGGCCGCGATGGCCTGCCTGATGCGCCGCCCGTTTACTTCGGAGGCGCGTCTGAGGCTGCGGAGAAAGTCGCTGCTTCCCAGGTCGACGTTTACCTCCTCTGGGGCGAGCCGCCGGAGTGGGTCGCGGAGCGCATCGCCCGCATGCGAGCGAAGGCGGCGGAACTTGGACGCACGCTGCGTTTCGGCATCCGCATGCACGTCATCGCGCGCGCCGAAGAAGGCGACGCCTGGGCTGAGGCCGAGCGCCTGCTCTCGCAGATGGACAAGGACCAGATCGCGACTGCCCAGAAAGGCTTCAACAAGATGGAGTCCGTCGGCCAGTCCCGCATGGTCGAGCTCCACAAAGGCAACTCGGATATGGAGTCGCTCATCGTCTCGCCGAACCTGTGGGCGGGCATGGGACTCGTCCGCGGCGGCGCTGGCACCGCGCTCGTAGGTAACTACGACCAGGTCGCGGAGCGCATCAGCGAATACGCCGCGCTCGGCCTCGATACGTTCATCCTCTCGGGCTACCCGCACCTCGAGGAGGCGTACAACGTCGGTGAGGAGATCCTGCCTCGCGTGCGTGGCGTCACGGCTGGCATCGCGCCTGACGTTGTGAGCAGCTCAGCGGCCAGCTAGCGGCGTTGCCCGTGGCATCCTGCGGGCTATACTTGGGCTGTAGCCACATCTGAAAGAAGGAGCACCCACCCCATGCCCTTGCGCATCGGCATCAACGGCTTCGGCCGCATCGGACGGCAGGTCTACAAGGCGATTCACGACCTGCACCCGGACAAGCTAGAAGTCGTCGCCGTGAACGACCTCACGAGCCCCAAGACCAACGCCCACCTCCTGAAGTACGACAGCACCTATGGCCACTTTTCCGGCGAAATCTCCGCCACCGAAGACGACATCACGGTCGACGGCAAGATGATCCGCGTGTTCAAAGAGCGCGACCCGGGGAAGATCCCGTGGAGCAGCGAGAAGATCGACCTTGTCGTCGAGTCCACAGGCTTCTTCACAGATGCGACGAAGGCCCGAGCACACATCGATGGCGGCGGGGCGAAGAAGGTGATCATCAGCGCGCCCGCCTCGAACGAAGACATCACGATCGTCCTCGGCGTGAACGATGAGAAGTACGACCCGAAGCAGCACAACGTCATCTCCAACGCCTCCTGCACGACGAACTGCATCGCGCCGGTCGTTAAGGTACTGAACGACTCGTTTGGCATCGACAAGGGGTTCATGACGACTATCCACTCCTACACCAACGACCAGGTGATCCAGGACACCGTGCATAGCGACCTGCGCCGCGCCCGCTCGGCCGGGCAGAACATCATCCCGACGACGACCGGCGCCGCGAAGGCCGTGACACTGGTCATCCCGGAGCTCAAGGGCCGACTCGATGGCATGGCCTTCCGCGTGCCGACGCCGACGGTGTCCGTCTGCGACTTCGTGGCCATGCTCAACAAGCCGACGACGAAGGAAGAGATCAACGACGCGTTCAAGGACGCCTCCACGGAGTCGATGCGGGGCATCATGGGCTTCACGATGGAGCCGCTGGTTTCGACCGACTTCAAGGGCGACCCGCGCAGCTCTATCGTCGATGCGCTGAGCACGATGGTAATGGGCGGCAACCTCGTGAAGGCAATCTCCTGGTACGACAACGAGTGGGGCTACAGCTGCCGCGTCGCGGACCTCTGCGTACTAATTTCAGACCGCGGCGTCTAAGTTCAGACAGTGAGCGAGGCGGTGGCGGGCAACAGGAACCGCAATCTGCTCCTCGTCTGTCTTGCCCTGAACTGCTGCTTCCTCTTCATTGAGGTAGTCGGCGGCATCCTAACGCACAGCCTCGCGCTACTGGCCGATGGCGGACATATGGCCTCGGACGTTGGTGCGCTCTTGCTCAGCGCTATCGCCGCAACGCTGGCCTTCCGTCCGGCTACTAAGGGACGCACCTACGGCTTCGCCCGCGCCGAAATTCTCGCGGCTTTCGTGAACGGCGTTGCGCTTATCGCCATCTCGGTGTTCATTTTCTGGGAAGCCTTCCGACG
>JBDTOK010000209.1:0-4460 GCA_039933275.1 Chloroflexota bacterium
GTTACCCACAGGCTAATTGAGCCGAACACGACTGCCGTAAACAGCCACAATCCCGCCGAGAACGCGGACGTGGTTAGAGGGATGGTCGAGGCTTTGTCGCGCCGCTGGTTCAGGATGGTTGGCACTAGGGAAGCGTCGATAGCGGTGTTAGCGGCGGCAATGAGGAAGTCCGCGTTATCGGAGATGATATCCAGCATCGGCGCAAGGGCGAGTCTATCATACGGGCGGTGGGGGGATAGTTACCACGCCACGTAGTGCGCGCGTGCTAGGTCGCGGCGGCGTTCCGCCAACTCACCTCATAAACGCGCACCGGCTCCTCGAACCCCTTCGCCACGAACTCCCCGCGGTCGCTGAAAAGGAAGCCCTTCCCTGAGCACAACCCGCGCACCGTATCCGCGACGAGTATCGCCCCACCCTCCGCCTTTGCCGCGATCCGCGACGCCAGGATTACAGTGGCCCCAAACAAATCCCCGTCTTCCTCAATAGGCTCCCCGGCGTTGAGGCCGTGGCGATCATCCGTCCGTCGATGCTAGACTTGCCTGCGCATGACTGACGAACAGAACCGCGTGCACGCCGAACGATATGCGAGCCTCCTGAAGCGTTTCACCAGTTCCGAAGATCCAGCCGCGGTGCTTGAGGCAGCCGCCGCCCTTAGCCAAGACTTCCTCGCCGATGGTATCGCGCCGTTGGAAATCCAGCGCATCCACGACGCGGCAATTGCCGAAGGAGTCGACCCCGCCGATGCTCCTGCACTCGTCGCAGCCCATCGACTTCTTCTCGAGGTTTTATTTGCTTACGCTGCGGCCTACAGTTCGTTGTCGGAGAAGCTCCTGGCTGATGCGGATGCCGAGCAGCAAGCCGTAATGGAGGTTGCGGAGCGCGCAGAGCAGAATCGGCTTGCGCTCCTTGCGGGGGTAAGTCACGAACTTGGAAGTCCACTAATGATCGTAAAAGGAAATGTCGCTTCAATCCGAAAGTTCCTTGAGGAGCGAGGCAGTTGGCCGGACGATCTCAACGAACGGGAGGCCGACGTCGAATTCGCGATCGACCGCATGATGTCTCTACGGGAGGAGTTGCTCGCGGCAAGTCGCGACGAAACTCGCGAGCTAGAGATTGTCGAGCTGCCCCTACCGGGCGTTGTCCGACGCGTTATTCGCTGGGGCCAGGCAGCCGCAGCTGAGAAGTCCATACAACTGATTGAAGATTCTGCCCCCGATCTGCCCTTTGTAGTGGCAGATGAAGTTGCGCTACAGTCCATTCTCACAAACCTCCTGTCCAACGCGATTCGGTATACCGAAGCAGAAGGTACCGTCACTGTAACAGCGCGACACGAGGGCGACATTGTCGCCATCGAGGTAGCCGATACCGGTATCGGGATATCCGAGGAGGACCAGCTACGAATCTACGAGCGTTTTTATCGCACCGTTGAAGGGAAGAAGGCCGTGGCGTTCGGGATTGGTTTGGGACTTGCAATCACGCGTGACCAAGTGTCCTCGTTAGCCGGAACGATCGAAGTCCGAAGCCAAGTCGGCGTTGGCTCAACGTTCAGAGTGACCCTTCCCGCAGGATCCACTCGAAAAAAGGATGCTTAAACAGAGGTCCCGACTCAGGGTCAGCACAGCGACGAGCCGATCGAGTGGAATCCAGATTATACCCAGTAGCCGCAGGTCGGACACTAAGGAAGAATCGTGACAGCCTGGGCCGCGTCCGAAACCACAGGCCGATCAACATTGGCAATGGCACGAAACTGTTCGGCAGGGACAGGGCGGCTCATCAGGAACCCCTGGAACTCGTCGCAGTAGTGACCGCGCAGGAAGTCCAACTGCTCCTGCGTCTCCACCCCCTCTGCGATGACATTTAGATTGAGCTTGTGACCGAGCGAAATGATCGTCGAGGCGATGGCCGCATTAGCGGGATTGTCCTTGAGTTTCAAGATAAATGCTTGGTCGATCTTAACTGTGTGGAGAGGTACGTCGATCAAGTACCGAAGCGATGTACTGCCTGCCCCAAAGTCGTCGATGGACAAGCGCATACCCGCGTCAGTGAGATGAATTGCTACCTCACGCGTCTTATCTATGTCGCGAAGGGCCGTGGTCTCCGTGATCTCGAGTTCTAGCCGTTCGGGCGCAATGCCCGTCTCGCGAACGACGGCGACAACCCGATCGAAGAAGTCTGGCCGCTCAAACTGACGCAACGAAACATTGACGGAAATGCGTAGCGGATATCGCCACGTCACTGCTTCGCGGCAAGCCTCTCTAAGAACGAGCTCACCCAGCTGGTTGATTAGACCTGTCTCCTCGGCAAGGGGGATAAAGTCGGAAGGCGGTATCATGCCACGTTCGGGGTGATTCCAGCGCACTAGCGCCTCTGCTCCGGTGACCTCACCGGAATCCACGCGAACCTGGGGCTGGTAGTAGACGACGAACTCCCCGTTGTCAATCGCCCGGCGCAGTTCGGCCTCAAGGACGAACCATTCGCTTGTTCGCTTGTTCATGCCTTCAGAGAACCGGCGTATAGCATTTCGACCGCCTTCTTTGGCTGCATACATTGCGACGTCCGCATTGCGCAATAGCGTAACGGCGTTGTCGCCATGCGCATATCCGGCACTCACGGATATGTATATCTCGCGGTCGGATATACGGAATGGTCGCCGGAAGCCCTCGATGATCCGCTGGGCAGTCTCCTCCACATAGTGCTCGGCTTCGCAGTGGGGGAAGACCAGGACGAACTCGTCCCCTCCCAGCCGGGCCACAGTATCGCCTTCGCGGACCAACATCGCTAACCTGTCAGCGACCTGCTTCAGCAGCTCATCTCCAGCGGCATGGCCGAGAAGGTCGTTCACGTTCTTGAAACGGTCGACATCGACAGACATCACGCAAACGCCCGTGGCCGACCGTTTGGCTTGGGCAATCGCTATGTCGAGCCTGTCCTGCAAGAGAAGCCTGTTGGGCAGGCCGGTGAGTGAGTCGTGGTAAGCCATATGTGCGATGGTTTCATTGGCCCGCTTTTGTTCGCTGACGTCGCGGGCGTTAAGGAGTATCGCGTACTCGTCGCCCCATTGAATGCGCGACGGAATGCCCTCCATGAATGCGTAGGACCCGTCGGCACGCCGTACCCTGGCCTCGACGATGCCGGTGTCATGCTGACCCGAGGCGACCTTCGCAAACATGTCACCGGAGGACTCAACATCGGCGGGATGAACGATAGCAAGTGCATCTGAGCCGACGAATTCGCCCGGTGGATAGCCCAAAATGCTTTCGACCGCCGAATTGACGAAGGCCACCTTCATATCGGGCGCGACGACGAGAACGAGGTCGTGCGAATTTTCGACCAGGGTGCGCCAGCGCGCGAGTGACGCGTTCAGGAGCTCATGTGACGTTTTCAAGGCGGAGTCGCGTTGCGCCATGCTGCTGGCCGTCGAGTTGAGGATCGCGGCCAACTCGCGGATCTCGCGTGGCCCTTTGATCTCCGCCCTTGCCGCAAGATTCCCCTCGCCAACTGACTTGGCGGTAGCACGCAAGTGCGAGAGCGGCCGGACAACCGATCGAGATATCGCTACCGCGGCCATGAGACCTAGGATGGCCGCCGTGAGCGCGCCGATGATGAGGATCCAAGTGAGTGTTACTGCCGAATTTTGTGAATCCCTCCTCGATGCCTGGACGTCGGCCGTCGCACCCGTAGTCACGCGGGTAAATGCGTCCGTCACGGACTGAGAGTCGGCAACGCCCTGGAGCAGGAGCTGGGCGGCCACGGTTTGGTTGCCGGCGTTCGCCGCGTCAAGGACCTGCTGCCTTGTGACGATACTCCGCTCGGCTTGAGCCCGGACTGCGTCAAGATCAGCGACATCGTCCACTTGCGCGTCGGCGACCTCCAGCCGACGCGCAATGGCAATGCTGCTAAACATCCCCTGCTCCGTACCATGGATTGTCGCCTCAAGTTCCGGCGAAGGAGACACGATGTAGCGGCCAGCCAGCGTGTCCGCAAAAAGCCAGGCCAGGGCTCCCTGTTGCACATTTGTCACTACGTCCGACGAGTTGGCGCTCTCATCGACGTTCTTGACCTGCTGCCTCGATTGCCATCCCGCAACTAACACAATGGCTATGAGAATCGTGAGCAGAAGGCCGAGGACCGCTGCGATGCGGCCGCTTACCGTATCGGGCAGTCCGGACAGCCTAAGTCGCACTTTCATATGAACTAGGACGCCAACCAACGACGTTACGGACAGCTCAACATGCCGATTGTGGGTTACCTTGTGCATTATTCACCGTGGGGCAGACGAGTCAGGCTCGGCGAGCCCTCCCGGGAACGGTCGAGATGAGAACACTACCGTTTGTTAGCGCGACCCGTGGAAAGATCGGTTCGGTCGCTACACGGAAGTATCAGTGGCTAGGGAGTCGGCGCGGCGGCAGGCATCCAGATGTATTGTTTGATCTCGCAGTAATCCCGGAAGCCGATTTGCT
>JBDTOK010000210.1:0-4444 GCA_039933275.1 Chloroflexota bacterium
CCACGTTGGCCTCGTCCAGCAGCGCGTCCACCTCGTCCAGCACGCAGAACGGCGATGGCTTGACCTGCAACAGCGCAAACAGCAGCGACACCGCCGTCAGCGACTTCTCTCCGCCCGAAAGCTGCGTCAGGCTTGACGTCCGCTTGCCCGGAGGCCGCGCCTCGATCTCCACACCACTCGTCTCTGTGTGCTTCGGGTCGCTCAGCTTGAGCTTGGCGTGTCCGCCGCCGAAGAACGTGGCGAAGTTCGTCTCGAAGTGCTCCGCTACCTGCGCGAACGTCACCTCGAACTTGCGCTTCATCAGGTTCGTAAGCTCTGTGATCGCCCGCTGTAGCGACTCCTCCGCCCCCTGCAGGTCCCGCAGTTGGCCGCTCAGGAAGTCGTGCCGCTCGCGCAGCGATTCGTAGTCAACTTGCGCCTCGACGTTGACCGGGCCGAGCCCTCTGATCTGCGCCCGCAACTTCTCGATCTCTTTACCAAGCGCATCGTGGTCGACATTTGCGCCGCCGGAGATCGGGCGCAGGCCACCACCGCTGGCGCCGTCGTCCAGCATCCAGTTCGGCACCTGCATCTGCTCTTTGCCGTTCTGCCCCTCCGGCGAAACGCTGCCGTCCGCCTCCATCACCAGCCCGTCCTCGGTCATGCGCTGGCGCAGGTTCTCGACTTCGGTCTGCCACTTGCGCACCTCGGCCTCTGACTCCAGCGTCCGGCGCTCCGCCTCGAACATGCGGTTCTGCGCGCTCACGACTTGCCGGTGCAGATCGCCCTGGCGCGCTTCCAGGTGGTGCGTGCCTTCCTGGCCGGGTGACACCGACTCCATCAGCTTCTCGAGCTCTGTTCGCGCGGCGTGCGTGTCCTTCTCTTCGCCGCCGATCGTGCTGTTCAGGTTCGCGATCTCTACTTCGATCCCGCGCAGCTGCACCGCCTTCGCAGACACCTGCGCTTCGATCCGGCTCGACATCGCCTTCGCGTTCTCTTCTTGCACGGCTACTGACCGATACGCCGCATCGGCCTGCGCCAGGCTGTTCGACGCTTCGTCGAGCGCCTTCTGCAGCTTCGCCCGCCGCTCCGCGAACATCGTGTCCGCTTTGCCCAGGTGCTTCGCCGTGTCGCCGGCCTCGCGCGACTCCGTATCGAGCAGCGCGCTCTCCTGCTCCAGCGCCACCGCCTGCGCCTCAAACGTCCGCTGCTGTTCGCGCACGTTGGCGATCGAGCCCATCACGCCGCGGATCTCGCCGCGCAGTTGCGCGAGCTTCTGCTGGCGCATTGCGACGGTGTCTTGCAGCTTCAGCCGCCGCCCGATCACCGCGTCCGCTTCGCCAGAAAGGCCCATCAGCAGCGACGACGCCTGCTTCAACCGCTCGCGTAAAACACTCGCCTCGCGATCCGTCACGTCGAGCTGGTGGCGCAGGCGTGTCATCTCTTTCGGCAGCTGTTCGATGTCTCGCTCGTACGCCAGCAGCAGCGTCTTGCGAATGTGCTGACGCCCGCCCCAGATGCTACCGTCCGTCTGGAAGACGATGCCGTCTTGCGTGACGATCGTTCCGAGACGGCGCTTGAGCAAACGCATCGCCGCTTCGATGTCCTGCACGATGATCACGCGGCCCAGCAGCGTGTTCACCAGCTTTTCGTACTTCGCCGGGTACTTCACAAGTTTCGCGGCAACACCGACGACGCCCTTCTCTTTCATCAAGCTCAGCGGGTACGCGGACTTCATCGTGTCCAGCGCGATGCCGGACGTACGCGGTCCGCCCTCCTTGGCGTGCGCGTAGATCGCCGCCATCGCGTCTCCCTGGCGGTCGAAGACGAATGCTTCCAATTGCTCGCCGAGCACCGCCGCAATCGCTTCTTCGAAACCGCGCGGCACTCGCAGCAACTGGTACACACGCGACGACGCACCTTCGATCGTCACTTCTTCTTCCGGGTCGGCGTTCGCCGCAGCCTGCGCATCTTCCAGCACCTTTAGCCGCGTCTCCATCCCCTCGAGCTTGCCGAGGCGCCCTGTCTGCGTCGTCTCGAGCACCGTCAGCGATTCCCGCAGCGACTCCACTTCCACTTCCAGCGAAGACCGTCGCGCCGCCGTACCCGACGCCTCGTCGATCAGCGACGTGTCCTGCGTGCGAAGCCCCTTCAAGATTCGCAGGTGCTCCGCCATCTGCAGCGTTATCGAGCGCCGGTGGTTGTCGTGGCGTGTCACCTGCGCTTCCAACTTGTCGCGGGACTCGCGCAGCTTGCGGATGCGTACGCGCATCTCCACTACCGTTGCCTGCAATCGTTTCGCTTTGGCGTCGGAGTCAGCGGCGTGCACGTGCGATTCGCGGTACTCCGCCTCCATCGCCGAGAACTCCGCTTGCTTCTCTTCCAACGTCTGCCGCGTGACGGCGAGCTCTTTCTCCAGCTTCGCCCGCTCGCTGTCGCCGGAGGCGAGGATCGCTCGTGCGCGCTCCCGCTCCCCTTCGACCGCGGCCAGCTCTTCTGTTAGCTCTAGCTGTCGCGCCTGCAGGATCGTGCGCCGCTCCGTGGCCACGGCGAGCCGCCGCTCGATCTCCCGCAGCTTCGTATCCAGGCGGTCGCGTTCCTGCGTCGCCGCCGACGACTTCTCGCGCGTCTCTTCCAGTCGTTGCGTTATGTCGCCCAGCTCGCGCTGCACTGTCTCCAGTGCCACGCGCGCCTGCACGAACTCTGCCTGCGCCTGGTCGTGCGCCGCGCCCGCCACCGTCAGCGACTCCTGCGCGATCTCCCAGCGGTTGGCGTAGAACTCGCGCAGCGCCGCCTGCAGTTGCACGGACAGCAGCTCGTACTCGCCGGCCTTGCGTGCCTGGCGTTCGAGTTGCCCCATCCGCGGCGCGATCTCCTTCACCAGCAGCTTCACGCGCTCGACATTTTCGCCCGTCTGCCCGAGCCGGTTCTCCGCCTCTTCGATCTTGTAGCGATAGCGCTGGATGTCCGCTGCCTCTTCGATGAGCTGGCGCCTATCTTCAGCCCGAAGGTTTAGCACGGACTCGACAAGCCCCTGCCCGATGATCGCGTAGGAGTTCTGGCTGACGCTGGCCTGGGCCATGATCGTCTGGATGTCGCGCAGCTTCGCGCGGCGTCCGTTCATGTAGTAGTCGCTGTCGCCGCCGCGCGTCCCGCGACGCGTTATCGTCACCTCGTCTGTATCAATCGGCAGCCACGCGCTCGAGTTGTCCAGCACCAGGCTGACCTGCACCTTGTTCTCGCGCGGACGCTTGCCGGAGCCGGCGTAGATGACGTCTTCCATTTTCTTCGCGCGGATCAGCCGGCTCGATCCTTCGCCCAGCACCCAGCGCAAAGCGTCGGCGATGTTGGACTTACCGGAGCCGTTGGGGCCGACGATCGCCGTCAGACCTTGTCCGAAATCGAACGTGGTTTTGGACGCGAACGATTTGAAGCCGGATAGTTCGAGGCGCTTCAGGTACACTGCGCCGTCTTATCCCGTCGCCGCTAGCGTCTCCAGCGCCTGCCGCGCTGCGTTGAGCTCAGCTTGCTTCTTGTTGCGCCCCTGCCCGTTGCCCATCACCTGCTCGCCAACCATCACTTCTACCGTGAACAGCTTCGCGTGGTCCGGGCCTTCCGATGAGATGAGCGAGTACTGGGGGATCTGGTGCCAGCGTGTCTGCGCCAGGTGCTGCAACTCCGACTTCGAGTCCGCCGAGAACCCCTGCGAAGCGATCTCCTCCAGGTCCGGCTTTAATAGCTTGAGCACGAGTTTCTGCGCCACCCGGAAGCCGCCGTCCATGTACGCGGCCCCAATCAGCGCCTCGAAGCCCCCGGCCAGGTTCGACGGCCGCTTGCGTCCGCCAGACATCTCCTCGCCCTTGCCGAGCACGAGGAACTCGCCGAGCTGGATTCGCTCCGCTGCGTTGGCCAGGGCGTCCCAGCGCACGAGAATCGCCCGTATCTGGGAAAGCTTGCCTTCGGATAGGTCTGGGTAGTCCTTGAACAGCCGCTCGGAGATCACGAGGCCCAGCACGGCGTCGCCAAGGAACTCCAGCCGCTCGTTAGACTCGACGTTTTCCGGCGCTTCGTTCAGGTACGAGCGGTGGTAAAGCGCGTTCTCCAGCTTCGCCGGGTCCTTGAAGGTGATGCCGAGCGATTGGGCCAGCTCCGCCGCGGGTCGAGCAGCGGAAGTCGCGGTTTGCCTAACCATAGCGCTCAATCGTCACGAGAAATGGGCCTTTCAGGTAAACAACGGGCCGCCCGAAAGCGGCCTCTCCACTGAGGGAAACGTTACATGTGATGATAGTCGTGCCTCGCGAAGGGTGTCAACGGAAACCCTACAATAAGTAACGCGATTAGATGCCACCAGATAACCTTACCGATAACCTCACCGCACAGTTGCCTCTGGAGGCCCACGCCCTCCTCGAAGCCATCATTCAGCACGCCACCAGCCGCAAGCAACGCGCCTTCCTCGCCGGTGGCG
>JBDTOK010000211.1:0-4444 GCA_039933275.1 Chloroflexota bacterium
TGAGCCAACGCCCAAGAGCTGTTGTGGGTCAGGACCCCAGCCCTGACACCAACAGCCGGGCCAGCACGTACCGCTTCGATCTCACCACCGCCCGCGCCGAAACCTACGCCCGCCCGGGAGCACTGCCAAAAATCCGCCCCTCCACCATAGACGACGACCTCCTCCGCCGCGACTTCAGCATCCACGCCATGGCCATCGAGCTCACCGACCCGGCCCGTGGCAAGCTCTTCGATCCAACCGGCGGCAGCGCTGACCTGCATGCCGGCCTCGTCCGAGTCCTGCACGACCGCAGCTTCCAGGACGACGCCACGCGCATCCTCCGCGCCGCCCGTTACGCCGCGCGCTTCGGCTTCCGCATCGAAGAAGCCACCCTCGATCGAATCGGGCGCGACCTCCGCTACCTCGACAAGATCAGCGGCACACGACTGCGCCAGGAGATCGCGCACGTCTTCACCGAACGCCACCCCGACACAACAATAGCCTTGCTCGATGACCTCGGCGTCCTCAATGCGATCCACCCATCGCTCACCGCAACCGATCGCCAACTCGCAGTCTTCCGTACCGCCCACGAGCTCGACCCAAACATTGCCTGGGCGCTCCTCGCCTTCAACGCAAGCGAAGACGATGTTGCGCACCTCGTTCGCAGACTTGCGCTCACCCGCAAGCAAGCGGACGCCGTCCGCGCGATGCCCGCCCTGCGCGCCCTCGAGCCACAACTCGCCGAACCACTCCGCCCGAGCGAGCTCGACAAACTCCTGTCGCCGATCGCAGAAGCGACACTCCACGCCTACGCGGCGGCAGGCGAAGGCATCGCCGCGCAACGCGTCCGCGAATACCTCGACCGCAAACGCACCGTCCGCACAATCCTCAACGGCGACGAAGTCGTCGAGCTCGGCATCGAGCGCGGCCCCGACGTCGCCGACGTCCTCGCCGAACTACGAGCCGCTCGCCTGGACGGCGAAGTCACCACCCGCGAAGATGAAGCCCGCTTCGTCGAAGCCTACCTCGCAAGAGAACTGGCCGGCTTTTGAACAAACCTCCGCGCATCACGAGGCTCTCGAAGGACCCGCCCGCAGGCCCTCGTCATTTGCCAAGCTCTGACCCGGCTCAAGCTAGCGAACTCGCCGCGCGTGGCGAATCACGGGAGAACGAATGAACACCGACGACAACACCTGCCACATCTGCGGCAACTCCCTCACCGCCGAAGTCGCAACCTGCAACAACTGCGAGCGCCCCTTCCACCTCCGCCAGCGCGAAGACAGCGAAGGCGCCGACTGCGGCGAAGTCTGGATCAGCGAACAACACCTCTCGCTGGAATTCGCCTGCAACGCCTGCCTCGGCAAGTCGCCAGACCTGACACAAAAGCACGAGCCACCGGTCCACCGCCAGCACTAGGAGAAACGCAGGGCAAAAAAATAGCCCCTCGCTGTGGTGAACCTTGCGTTCGTGGACTCTGGGTCTGAGCCGCGCCCATCGGTCGCCCGACATCTTCGGCCAGTCCCTTCGCCCTGATCGCGCGCTGCGGGTCGTTCCTCATCCGGGTTGCCAGCGGTCGCCCGTCGGCGCCCAGGTCGAGTCCGGTTCCCTCAGCAGTTCGACTCAGTTCGAGAAGCTGACGGGAGTATCGCCCGCCACCAAAACCCTGCCAACCCCTTTCTCCACACCCTCAACAAATACACAACCAAAGGTTGTTTGTCACCTCGACCGGCCCTCAAGGAAACACGCGAAGGAGCGCAAGCAATCGCGCAAGAATCTCGTCGCTAAGCCAACCCAACGAGAGCCGAGAGGCCCCAGATAACTGCGTGTTCAACCTCGCGCCATCAAACAACAAGCATCACGTCTACCGAAGCGAACCCTAGCGCGAAGCAACCCACACCACCCGCCGCCGCCACTCCTCTCGCGCCGCCGGCCAATCGCTCCGAAAGTGCGCCCCGCGAGACTCCTCCCGCATCAACGCCGCCTCCGTCACCAACCGCGCGCACGTCAGCATGTCCGCCAGTTCCACAGACTCCCGATCGCGCGTCGTCATGTCGCGTGAGGCCCATGCCGATAACACCGCTTGCGCGTGACGCAACCCGTCGCCGTCCCGCACGATTCCAACGTCTCGCCACATCAACTCCTGCAGCGCCTTCTTCGAAAGCGGCTCGGCCTCGCCCGCGTGCGCCTCGCTCACCTCACACGGATTCGCCGAGGACTCAGCGCTCGTCTCCGGCGACGCGACCGTGCGCTCCACGACTCGCTTTGCAAAGACAACCGTCTCCAGCAGCGAGTTCGACGCCAGCCGGTTCGCTCCATGCACGCCCGTGCACGCGCACTCGCCGCAGGCGTAAAGTCCGGGCAGCGTCGTCTCACCCCACGTGTTCGTGCGAATGCCGCCCATCGTGTAGTGCGCCGCCGGCGACACCGGTATCGGCTCGCGCGTGATGTCGAGCCCAGCCTCCAGGCAGAAGCGATAGATTTGCGGAAAGCGAGCCGCCACGTGCTGCGGCTCAAGATGCGTCAGGTCCAGGAACACGTGGTCCGCGCCCGTGATCAGCATGCGATCGAGAATTGCCCGCGCGACGATGTCTCGCGGCGCCAACTCTCCGCGCGAGTCGTACTCCAGCATGAACCGACGTTTCTGCGGGTCAGGCGTCCCGTCCGCCCGCGCATCGATCAACAATCCGCCCTCGCCGCGAGCCGCCTCGCTGATCAGGAACGGCTGCACGCCAGCCAGACGCAGCGCCGTCGGGTGGAACTGGATGAACTCCATGTCCGTGATCTCCGCGCCCGCCCGATACGCGATCGCGATCCCATCGCCCGTCGCCACCTCCGGGTTCGTCGACACCGAGTACAACCGCCCCGCACCGCCAGTCGCCAGCACAACAAAACGCGCTGAGTAGTCCGCCATCTCGCCGCTTCGCACGTCCATCGCGCGCACGCCGGTGACGCGCTCACCCCATTTCCCATTTCCCATTTCCTCGCGCCGCAGCGCGAGCGCCTGCGTCCACTCCAGCACCGTGATCCCCTCGAGTCGCGCAACAGACGAAAGCGTCAGCTCGATCTGCGCGCCCGTCGAGTCGCCTCCCGCGTGCACAATCCGCGCCACCGAGTGCGCACCTTCCATGCCGAGCGACATCTCCCCATCATGCGTATCAAACGGCACGCCTAGCGCAACCAGGTCGCGGATCCGGTCCGCCGCCGCCGACGTCAGCACTCTCGCCGCCGCCTCATCCACAATACCGGCGCCCGCCGCAATCGTGTCCCGCAGATGCTGCTCAGCCGAATCGCCCGGCCCAATCGGCGCCGCAATCCCGCCTTGCGCCCAGCGCGTATTGCAGTCGTCGATGCTGCCCTTGGTGAGCACCAGAACGCTGCCATGCTCACGCGCGAGGATCGCGGCGTACAGCCCGGCAATGCCGGCGCCAATGATGATGTAGTCGTAGGGGGTGGTCATGGAAGGTCGAAGTCACCCAGCCAAAGAAGTCGCTGTGTAGACGAAATCAGGCGATCGTAGAGTTTCATGTCAGCAGTTAGGACTTGTGTGTCGAGCCGCTCCGCCAGCGCGATAAATATCGCATCGTAGAAGCTACATCCGAGTCTGTGTGCGAGTTCAAAGCTGTCGTGCGTGAGGCTCGCAATGGAAGCCTCGGTCGCGCCCACGATCGGAAGATCGAGGTTTAGGAATTCGTCCAGTGCGAGAGTGGCTCCCTCAGCCGTCACACGCGATCGCCGGATCGCTGCCAGTAGCGTGCTTGGCAACTCGTAATGAATGGTAAACGGCGCGACGAGTCTAATCTCGAACGCGGCATGAGCAGCAAACACCGATTGCGCTTCCGCAGTTAGTTCTTCGTCAGTCAGGAAGAGCTTTGCGGCGACAGAGGTATCGACGACTAGTTCGCGGATTCCTGCTCGTCGCGGATCGATCGTATCAACTCCCCGGTCGTCAACGGTGCGATGTTGTTACGCTTGCGAATCTCGTCAGCTCTCGCCAATACCTCGCGAAAGTTGGCCATCTCAACTTCTGTGCGCTCACGGTAATTCTTCCGGTATTCTTCGACCCAGTCGACTTGTTCCTTCGCTGCGCGTACCATGACTTAATCTTACTCCTGCTCACCGCACGCTAAGCATGCGCTCCAGCGCCACCTTCGCATCGCGCGCCGTCTCATCGTCGACCACGACCTGGTTCACCACGCGGCCTTCCGCCAGCTCGTCCAGCGTCCACGCCAGGTAGGCGGGGTGGATGCGGAACATCGTCGCACAGGGGCACACGACCGGATCAAGGCAGAAGATCGTCTTGTCCGGGTTCTCTCGCGCCAACCGCGACACCAGGTTGATCTCGGTGCCGATTGCCCACGTCGAGCCCGCCGGTGCCTCCGTGATCGTGCGCGTAATGAACTCCGTCGAGCCGTCCATGTCCGCCGCTTGCACAACTTCGATCGTGCATTCCGGGTGGACGATGACC
>JBDTOK010000212.1:0-4423 GCA_039933275.1 Chloroflexota bacterium
GCGCTGGCGATCGCGGTCGCGGTCGCGTTGGCCATGCTTGCGGCGTGGACGCTGACAGCAAGGAGTTGTTTGACCGTGGTGTAGCGGATCTCACGTCGCGCTTTGATGCAACCGTCGGGTTGGTGCGTGATCCGTTTTTGCCGGAGCGGCACTCGGGGCACCACAGTCTTTGGTACGCTTATGCGTTGTTGGCGTCGGGTGACATTGCGCTGGCCGAAGCGATCATCGAACGAGTGCTCGAACTGCAGGAGTTGCGCGAGGATGATCCGCATCACGGCAATTTTCGGTGGCACGCGGAGGATGAGGCTGTTGTTGATCTGAACGCTTGTCAGTTTGTGCTCGAGGCGCTGGTGCGACTGCCGCTAGACAAGCTGCGAGATGATTTGTGCGAGTGTGTGCTTAAGGCGATCCGGTTGGCGTTTGTTGAGTCAGCGCGGCTTGATGTGCATTGGACTTACACGAACATCTATTTGCTCGACGTGCACAATCGGATTGTTGGCGGGGAGATTGTTGGTGATCGCAAGGTTGTGACGGCGGGTGCTGAGCGGCTCGCGGAATGGGCGCGGCGCACGCGAGAGGTTGGGGCGCCGCACGAGTTCAACAGCCCGACGTACGCGGCGGTGCAGTTGAATTGCCTGGCGGACGTGGGCGATCGCGCGACGGATGCTGACGTGCGGGTGCTGGCGATCGAAATGGAGGAACGTGTTTGGCGGCACGTTGCGGACTACTGGCACGCGCCGACGATGCAGTTGAGCGGGCCGCACTCGCGGGCGTACCGGCGGGATGTTGTGGGCGCAAGCGGGTTTCTGAAGGTGGTGCTGTACAAGCTGCTCGGCGACGAGCGGCTGCTGGCGACGACTCGGTACTATGAAGGGCCGGACGCTGAGGGCGAGATGATTGTGTCCGGGATTGAGTACCACTGTCCGGCGGATGCGCGGGAGATGTTTCGTGCGCCCGCGACGCAGGAGGTGCGGGAGACGGTGGCGCTCGATCCGCGCGTTGAGACAACGTCGCTGATTACGCCGAAGTTTGCGCTGGGGACGATGTCTCGACCGTATGGTGTGGGGCAGCCGCCGGAGCCGTGGCCGATGGATAGCGCCTGCGTCGCTTACTGGCGGCGGGACGAGGCGCCGGGGTATGGGGTGCTGTACTCGCGATACCGGATGAATGCGAAGGCGGTGGGGGAGCAGTCGCGGCGCGAGGCGTCCTGGCACGACATCCGGGAGGACGGGACGTTTCGGTCGGCGCAGGAGGGTGGGCGTGCGATCGTGGCGTATGGGATGACGCCGCGCGGGCAGCGGCCGATATCCTCGCTGCGGCTGGACGTGCGGATGCTTGGAGTGAGTTCGGGTGATGTGGTGGGTGATGGCGCTGGGCGGTTTGTTATGTCGGATGGGGACGTGTACATCGGAATTGTGGCGCTGGGGGTGGAACAGCTGGGGCATTCGGAGAGCGTGGTGGTGTGGCAGGATGCGGATGAGGCGGTGATTTCGCTGGTGAACTATGAGGGACCGGCGAAGGTGTTCTGGGAGTATCGCTCGCTGGCGGGGCCGTTCTGGAAGGGGAACGTGCGGAACGGGTTCGCGGTTTGGGTGGCGGCTCGGAGTGAATTTGCGTCGGTGGCGGCTTTTAGCACGGCATTGGCGGAAGCGTCGGTTCGTCATGATGTTGATGGGTCGCGGTGTCGGACTGCGTTTGGGGATGTGCGGCTGGACTACGACCTGCGCGAGATGTGGCCGTAGGCTATCATCGGGCTCGTGAGTGAGCTTCCCGCAGGGATACTGATCGACCTGGACGACACGATTCTTGACGACGGTGGCTGCGTCGATTCTTGTTGGGAGGACGCGTGCGCGGAGGTGGCGACGCGGTCACCGGCGATCGATCCGGTGGTGTTGCACGAGACGATTCGTGTGCACGCGCGAGAGTGGTGGGACGATGCGGACCGACATCAGCGTGGGCGGCTCGATTTGCGTGCGGCGACTACGGAGATCGTCAGCGAGTCGATGCGGAAGCTCGGGTACGATGCGGCGGAAGCGGGTGTGATTGCACATCGGTATCGCGACTTGCGGGAGGAGCGGGCGGCGCTGTTTCCCGGCGCGCTGGAGACGCTCGAGTGGTTTCGTGAGCGCGGCGTCAAGCTTGGGTTGATGACGAACGGCGCGGGGCCGGCGCAGCGGGCGAAGATCGATCGGTTTGCGATCGAGCACCACTTCGAGCACGTCGTGATTGAGGGCGAGGCCGGGTACGGGAAGCCGGACCGCCGCGTGTATGAGACGCTGCTGCGAGAGCTGCAGTTGGATGCGAAAGACACATGGGCGATCGGGGACAACTTAGTGTGGGATGTGTTTGCGCCGATGGAGTTCGGGATGTATGGGATCTGGGTGGATGCTGCAGGGCACGGGTTGCCCGCAGGTGAGACGCGCAAGCCGGACCGCGTCGTTAAATCGATTCGAGAACTAGTGCAAGAGGATGGGGGATTCAATGGCTAAGCAACTGCAGGCGGCGATCGCGGTGGGGTTCATGCGCGAGAACTGGGAGCGCTCAGTCGAGTACGTGGTGGAGGCGGAGAAGCTGGGCGTGGGAACGGTGTGGTCGGCGGAGGCGTGGGGATCGGATGCGATAAGCCCGCTGGCGTTCATGGCAGCGCGGACGTCGAAAATCAAGCTGGGCACGGGCATCATCCAGGCGGGGACGCGAACGCCGGCGCTGGTTGGGATGACGGCGACGACGATGGCGTCGTTGACAGGCGGGCGGTTCATCCTCGGGCTAGGGACGAGCGGGCCGCAGGTGATGGAGGGGTGGCACGGCATCCCGTTCAAGCAACCGGTACAGCGCATGCGCGAGATCGTCGAGATCATGCGGCTGGTGGCGAGCGGCGAGCGGGTGGCGTACAACGGTAAGTCGTACACGCTGCCGCTGCCTGGTGGTGAGGGCAAGTCGATCAAGTCGTCGATGGGTGCGGCGCAATATCCGATCCCGGTGTACCTGGCGACGCTGGGGCCGAAGTCGCTGGAGGTGACAGGGGAGATTGCAGACGGTTGGCTTGGGACGTCGTTCATGCCGGAGCATGCGGACGTTTTCTTTCAGCACATCGAGCGCGGGGCGAAGAGGGCCGGGCGATCGATGGATGACATCGATCTGCAGGCGGGTGGCGTTGTGGCCTTCTCGGACGATGTGGAGTCGCTGCTGCCGGCACGAAGGCCGGGCGTGGCGTTCACGCTGGGGGCGATGGGATCGCGCGAGCATAACTTTTACAACGAGGCGTATCAGCGCGCGGGATATTCGGACATCGCGAAGGAGATTCAGTCGATGTGGCTGGAGGGGCGGAAGGAGGAGGCGGCGCAGCGGGTGCCGGACGAGTTGGTGCTGCATACGAATTTGCTTGGGACGGATGCGATGGTGAAGGACCGGATCCGGGCGTACCGCGATTCGGGTGTGACGACGATTCGGGTGGATGCAGAAGGGCAGGGGATGGCGGGGCGGTTGGAGACGCTGGGGCGGTTTATGGGGTTGCTAGGTGAGGTGAACGCGGACGGTTAGGGGTGGGGTTGAGTGGGCGCTTTTCGTTGAGATGTGTTTTCGCCGCCTGCGCCACGTCTCATTGATGCGGCTGACGAGGGCTGCGCGGGTGCTTCGAGAGCCTCAGGAGGAACGGCGCGTGGTGGCGGTTGGTTTGGGCCGCCTGCGGGGACGGGTGCTGGGCATGTGATTTGCTTCGCGGTTCTTCGAGAACCTCAGGATGAGCGGTGGGCCTAGCGGCCAGTGGAGCCGTGGCCGCCTGTGCCGCGTTCGGATTCGGCTAGTTCGGTGACCTCTTCCAGCGGGACGTCTGTGATGCGGGAGATTATTAGCTGGGCGATGCGGTCTCCGGTGTGGACGATGTGTGGGTCGCGGTAGGGGAGGGTGTAGAGGGTGACGAGGAGTTCGCCGCGGTAGTCAGCGTCTATGGTGCCGAAGGCGGCGATTACGCCTTGCGAGGAGAGGCCGGAGCGCGGCCGGATCTGGACGTCGTAGCCGTCAGGCGCTTCGATGGCGACGCCGGTGGCGACCCGGGTGGGTTGCTGTCCGACTTCGAGGTCAGCGTCGAGGCAGGCGTAGAGGTCGTAGCCGGTGGCGCTGGCGGTGGCGCGGGAGGGGAGCTTGGCGTCTGGGCGGAGTTTCTTGACTCGGATGACTTCTAGCATGGGTTCAGGGTCGGGGGTCGGGGGTTGAGGGTCAAGGTGTGGGGATAAATTTGTGGATCGGGTGTGGACACTTCGGCAGGCTCACTGACGGGTCCGCCTTCGGCGAACGGCCCTTCGACAGGCTCAGGATGACGGGGTTTGCTGGTGAGCTGATGGTTGGGCCGCGTTCGGGCATCTCGTTGATGGCGAGGGACGAGGGCTTAGCGGGTCCCTCGAGAGCCTCAGGATGAACGGTGGGT
>JBDTOK010000213.1:0-4409 GCA_039933275.1 Chloroflexota bacterium
TAAGACGAGCCGCGCAATCGTCGGCTCCCGCCGCGTGTACTGGAACCCACGCCGGATGCTCGTCCAGAAGGGCTCGCGGATGGGCTCTGCATGGAGTTGCGGGTGGAGCATCCAC
Source organism: Chloroflexota bacterium (assembly GCA_039933275.1). Classification (GTDB taxonomy): domain Bacteria; phylum Chloroflexota; class Dehalococcoidia; order SM23-28-2; family RBG-16-64-32; genus DATKKM01. The sequence goes on from JBDTOK010000213.1 coordinate 116, forward strand.
GTCGCGCCCGTAGCTAGGATGAAGAAGACTACCTGCGTGTAGTACGAGAACGTCACGCCGAGCGTTGCGATCGTCACACCGCCGGCCACCGGCGCCATGATCCGCGAGATGTTGGACACCACCGAGCCCAGTGCGATCGCGTTTGTGATGTACTCCGGCCCGACGACGTCGTAGACCAGCACCTGGCGACACGGCACGTTGATCGCACCGCTGATCCCCGCGATCGTTACCAGCGGGTACATCATCCAGATGTGGATTTGTCCAGTCAGCACTAGCGTCCCCACGATCAGCGCGTCGCTGGCTGGCATGATCTGCGTGATGATCGCGAGCCGTCTGCGGTCGATGCGGTCGGTGAGTGGGCCGGCAAACGGCGATACGATGAGCTGGCTGATGCCGCGGATGAACGCGAGTATCCCCAATTGCACCGGTGAGTTCGTCAGCTGCAGGACGAGCCAGCTGCGCGTCACCTCCTCCATCCACGTCGCCACCTGAGCGAGACCAGTGCCGGCCAGTAGCCAGCGGAACTGCGGCAGCGCCATCGATTGGTAGCGCTGGCCGCCGAACAAGCGCGAAAGCAACGTCCGTTTTAGTCGCGGAGGTACGGATTGCATCGACATGCGGGTGAGCCTCAGTCTAGTTGAGCAATCGCTTAGAATCAGCGAATTGCCCGCCTGCCGGCATCGGGACAATTGGCGGCCAAACTATCGATAGCCCATAATCGAGACCTATGGACCTCGATCTCGTGCGTCAGCTTGCCCAGGGGAGCGACTCAAAGATCGTGCTGTTCGTGATGGATGGCCTCGGAGGCCTTCCGCACGCTGAGACGGGCCGTACGGAGCTTGAGGCGGCCTATACGCCGCATCTGGACAACATCGCCCGCAAGAGCTCGTGCGGATTCACCGTACCAGTCGGGCTGGGGATTACACCTGGCAGCGGCCCCGGCCACCTGGCGCTGTTCGGCTACGACCCACTTGTTTACACAATCGGCCGCGGCGTTCTGGAGGCAACCGGCGTCGACTTCGACCTGCAACCGTCCGATGTTGCCGCCCGAGGCAATTTCTGCACCGTCGACGCGGATGGCCGCATCACGGACCGCCGAGCCGCTCGCATCCCAACCGAAGAGAGCGAGAAGCTAGTCGCTGACCTGCGCAACATAAAGCTCGACGGCGTCCAGGTCTTCGTCGAGCCTGTCCGTGAGCACCGCTTCGTCGTCGTCTTGCGAGGCGAAGGCCTGTCCGCTGACGTATCCGACACCGACCCGGAGCGTCTCGGAGAAAAGCCGCTCGAAGCTCGCGCGACCTCACCCGCTGGCGAAGCCACCGTACAGCTCGTCAACCGCTGGATCGCGGAAGCGGGCAAGCGCCTGGCCGGCAAGTCTCCAGCCAACATGCTGCTGCTGCGCGGTTTCGCCAAGCGCCCGAGCTGGCCTTCGATGCCCGAGGTGTTCGGTCTGCGTGCGGCCGCCGTCGCGCACTACCCGATGTATCGCGGACTGGCGAAGCTTGTCGGGATGGACCCGCTGCCAGTCGGCCCGAAGCTCGCAGACAGCATCGCCTGTGTGCGTGAGAACTGGGACAAATACGACTTCTTCTTCGTGCACTATAAGTACACCGACACGGCCGGCGAAGACGGCAACTACCAGCAAAAGGTGGAGCGCATCCAGCAAGTCGATGAGGCGATCCCTGACCTTGTGAAGCTTAACCCGGACGTCCTCATGGTGACGGGCGACCATTCTACGCCCGCGACCATGGCCGCGCATTCTTGGCACCCCGTTCCGTTTATGCTACGCGCTAAGTTTGCGCGCGCGGACGGGTGCGAGTCCTTCAACGAGAAAGAGTTGCAGCGCGGCTCGCTCGGCACGTTCCCGGCAAAGGATGCGATGTCGCTGGCAATGGCCTGCGCCGGGCGCCTGCGCAAGTTCGGAGCCTGATCATGATCGAAGACGACGAGAGGATTTTGCTGGAAGGTCGCGCCGGCTACGAGACGCCGTTCAACCGCGGCCACCTAACTCTGACAGACAAGCGGCTGATCTGGGAGAAAAGCCTCAGCATCGACCCGTTCGGTGACCACGAGATCGCGCTGCCGCTGAATCAAGTTGACTCAATCTCGCCGCGCGGTGACGCCATCGCTCTCTCGACGGCGAAAGGCGATGTCGTTATCTTCCCGCAATTCTGGATGCTTTCCGTGATCACGGGCGGGCGTCGCACTAAAGAGTGGATTAGCGAACTTCAGCGCGCCGTTCGCACCGCAAAGGGCGAAGCAGCTTCCGCATGAGAACGCCACTCATCGCAGGCAACTGGAAGTCCAACATGCGGCTCGACTCCGCCTTTCAGCTCGCGGACGGCATCTACCAGCGCCTGCATGACGTTGAGGGCGTGGAAGTCGTCCTCTGCCCGCCGTACCTCTATCTCGCATCCGTCGAAGCCGTTATCACGATGAGCAGTATCGGTTTGGGCGCGCAGAACATGCACTGGGAGGACGACGTCGCCGCCACCGGCGAAATCGGCCCGCGTCAGCTCGAAGAGTTGTGCGACTACGTCATCGTTGGCCATTCTGAGCGGCGCGCAATGTTCAGCGAGACGGACGATATCGTAAATCGCAAAGTGAAGGCTGCGCTCGAAGTCGAACTGAAGCCGATCATGTGCGTCGGCGAGACGCTGGATGAGCGCGAGGCTGGCCAGATGGAGGCCGTACTGGTTCGGCAGACGCGTGGTGGCCTCCATGGTGCGGAGATACCGGACAGCTTTATGATCGCCTACGAGCCGGTCTGGGCCATCGGCACTGGTCGCGCCGCCACCGCCGGCGACGCTGAGCAAGCGATCAACATCATCCGCCGCGAAGTCGCCGGCATGTTCGGTGACGCCAAGGCCGACACCGTGCGTATCCTCTACGGTGGAAGCGTGACCGCCGAGAACATCGCCAGCTTCCTCGAGTGCGAGACGATCGACGGCGGCCTCGTGGGCGGCGCCAGCCTCAAAGTCGACGCCTTCTGCGGCATCGTCGAAGCAGCGCTCGGCGTCCGCGCGCGTAGCTGATGCCGCGCAAGCTCATCGCTCTCGTCGGCGCGACAGCGTCGGGCAAAACATCGCTCGCCATCGATATCGCGAAGTACTTGCCGGCCCAATTGGAAGCGATCAACGCCGACTCGCGCCAGGTGTACCGCCGCATGGACATCGGCACCGCCAAACCAACGTCGAAAGAGCGCGCTGCGCTGATGCACCGCCTGGTCGACGTCGTCAACCCAGACCAGCCGTTTGGGCTGGTCAATTGGCTGGATCTTGCAAACGAGGCGCTGGAGTCGTGTTGGTCGCGGGGCGTAGTCCCAATCGTGGTAGGCGGCACGGGACAGTACGTCTGGGCGCTACTCGAAGGCTGGCGTGTGCCCGAAGTGCCCGCTCAAGAAGAATGGCGACGCGAGATGGAGGCGCGCACGCCCGCGGAGTTGCTGGCCGAGTTGCGCCGCATCGATCCGGAGTCTAATGCCTACATTCAGCCGCAAAACGTTCGCCGCATCGTTCGCGCGATCGAGGTTTACAACGCCACCGGCAGGCCGTTCTCCCACTGGCGCACCAAAGAGCCGCCATCGTTCGAGTGGCTCGCCATCGCCAACAACGTCCCGCGCGAAGCCTTGTACGCGCGAATCGACGCAAGAGTGGATGCCATGATGGAGGCTGGTTTCGTAGACGAAGTGAAGATGCTGCGCGAGATGGGCTACTCCCGCGATCAGCCGTCGATGTCGAGCATCGGATACACGGACATCGCCGCTCACCTTGACGGCGAGATGACGCTGGACGAAGCGGTCGTTCGCACCAAGAACGGCACGCACCGACTTGCCCGCCACCAAAACTCCTGGTTCAAGCCGACCGACGCGCGCATCCGCTGGCTCGACGCGCCCTCAGACGCTTGCGCGATCGTATCGCAGTTCCTGGAGCGCCCCGATGCCTGACGACGCGAAGATCATCGTCGTCAGCGGCATTCAGGGCGCGGGAAAGTCCACCACGGGTCCGTTGCTTGCCGCTCGTTTCGAGAAGAGCGCCTTCATCGACGCTGATGACGTCGCCTCGATGATCGTCTCCGGTCAGGCGTGGGCGACTGAGACCGGTGGCCCCGGTGACGCCTTCGCGCCGGAAACTCAGCGCCAACTCCGCCTGCGGCTGCACAACTCCTGCCTGCTCGCCCGCTCGTATCGAGACGCTGGCTTCACCACGGTCGTCGCAGACATCATCTTGAGCGATCGCTGGGATCACCTGCGGGAAGACCTGCGCGGCGTGGCGTTCCACCTAGTCGTCCTCGC
>JBDTOK010000214.1:0-4341 GCA_039933275.1 Chloroflexota bacterium
GTGGGAGTCTATGGCCTGACGGTGGCTGTCAACGGTTGCCTTCGGTGGAACGGATGCGGATGGCGGTAGCGCTGGGGCATTTGTTGCGGCCGCCCGCGGGTCGTCTCGTTTTGGCGGAGAACGAGGCTTTCGCGGATCCTTCGAGAGCATCAGGATGAACGAAACGCTCGCCCTGTTCCTAGGGGTTGAAGTTGCGCCAGTGGTCTGTGGGCCAGTAGCGGAGCCAAGCGCGGGCGAGTAGGTGCTGGCGGTGGATAGGGCCGAATTCGCGGCTGTCGGAGCTTTCGGTGGAGTTGTCACCCAGGACCCAGTACTGGCCTTTGGCCAGGGTTTGGTTGTCGATTGTGTCGCCGGGGACGCCGGCTAGGCGCTTGATCATTCGCAGGTCGGGGCGCAGCGGGTGAGCGACGAGGACAATGTCGTGGACGTGGGGTCGGGATCGAACGTAGGCGAGGCGATCGAAAAGGATGCGCTCGCCGGGGTGGAGGGTTGGGAGCATGCTCGGGCCGAGGACGCTGACTCGGCGGGCGAGGAGGAATGCTAGAAGAGTGTAAGCGCCAGGCACGCGTGACAGCGCTTTGAGGAGGCGGCGGCGGCGGGACTTTCGGCTCATAGGGTGGCTCTGCTACATTCTAAGGTGGCAATTCGCCCCGTTTTGCCCATAGGTTTCGCCCACAACAAGGAGGCTCCCCCGATGCTGACTCGAAAGGCATTCGCGCTCGTCAACCGAGTATTCCCGCAACACGAGGCGCAGGCGCACTGCGACATCCCGTGCGGCATCTACGACCCGCACGCGGCACAGGTCGGCGCGCTGACGGTGCTGCGGATGGTGCAGCTGATCGATGGCATGGAAGCGCCAGCGATGGACAAGGCGGCGCGCGACAAGTACATGCACAACCTGGCCCGCTACACGAAGGTGAAGGATGACCACGCCGAGATCGTGAAGCACGAGGTGCGGATCATTCGCGGGGACTTCTTCAAGCCGGACAACAGCCCGGAGAACCTCGGCACGCTGACGGACGGGATCATGAAGGGCGCTTCGAAAGCGCGCCAGAATATTGATAAGGCGGCAGCGGAAGAGCTGCTGGACCTGGTGAACCAGTTCGCGGAAGCGTTCTGGAAGGCGAAGAATGTGACGACGAAGAAGCAGGGTAGCCACCAGGCTGTTGGTGGGGAGTTTGTTGTTCCTGCGGATTAGTTAGTACGAGCGTTGATGCAGCTGGCGCCGCGCCCGGGGGTTCCTGGGTGCGGCGTCTTTCTTTGTGCGCGTGTTGGCTCACAGCGGATTGCTTGAGTGCAACGAATGAACGAATGGCGTTGACGGGTGAGTTTGGTGTTTGCGGCGCATGCGAGGTAGGGGTGCTTGGGTGCTGCGAATTGCTTCGCGGTCCTTCGAGAACCTCAGGATGAACGGGTCGGGGCGTTCACATACCGTTAACTTCGCAATAGTTGACGGTGCAACTATTTGCGGGCTACGCTGGTTTCCGTGGACTTTGATTTTGAGTATGACGATTCGCTGGCGGCGCTGAGGGCGCTGGCGGAGGTGCGGCATCGGATTTGGGCGGCGCTGGACCGGGAACTGCAGACTCGCGAGAAGATTTCGATGACGTGGTTTGAGGTGCTGGGGTCGCTGTTGCAGAACGATGAGGGGGCGCTGCCGATGCATGAGCTTGCGTCTTCGCTGCTTTCCAGTCCTAGCGGGATGACTCGGCTGGTGGACCGGATCGAGCGGGCTGGTTTGGTGCGGCGGACGGCGCATCCTTCGGACCGGCGGGTGACGCTGGTGACGATTACGGAGCCGGGCCGGGCGCTTGTGGAGCGGGTCATGCCAGAGATCAAGCGGGTGGCTGTCGAGGGGTTTGCCTCGCGGCTGTCGGCGAAACAGGCGCGGGATTTGCGTTCGATACTCGAACAACTTTTGCAGGATACCGGCGGCATCGACTCAGACGAGACGCGCGCCGTCGAAGATGGCCCCACCAAGCGACGAAAGTTCGCGCGATCGCCTCGCGCGGCAGTCCGGAGTTAACGATGAAAAAGACCGACTCTTCTTTCCTGTTCGAACGCTGGCCGCGTTTTGCGTACCACCACGCGGGGCGGGTGCTGATTGCAACGCTGTTTATCTTCATCGGGCTGGCGATGCTGTATGCGTTCGCGGGCGGGGCGTACGGCGACCGGTTTACGGTTCCGGGGGCTGAGTCGCAAACACTGACGGACTTGCTGCAGGAGCGCTTCCCGCAGCGCGCTGGTGATAGCGCAACGGTTGTGGTGAGTGCCCCGGCGGGTATCGCGACAGTCCAGTCGCAGATGGACAACCTTGCGACGCGCCTGAAGACGCTGCCGGACGTGGTGGACGTGTCGAACCCGGCTGAGACCGCAAGCGACGTCTCGAAGGACGAGACGATCGCGCGGATTACGGTGCAGTACGACAAGCAAGCGAACGACCTGCCGGACTCGAGCCCGAAGGCGCTGCTGGACCTGCGCAAGGAACTGACGCAGCCGGGATTCCAGGTGGAGGCCGGTGGGTCAGTGGCGTCGCTGGCGGAGAGAGAACCGCCGGGCGGGACGGAACTTATTGGCATCATCGCTGCGATCATTATTTTGCTTATCGCGTTCGGATCGCTGGTGGCGATGGGGTTGCCGATCTTTACGGCGCTGCTCGGGCTTTCGAGCGGGTTCTTTATCATCGGCGTGGGTGCGCGGTTTGTGCCGATGCCTTCGTTCACGGCCCAGTTCGCGGCGATGATCGGCATTGGCGTGGGCATCGACTATGCGCTGCTGATCGTCAACCGGTTCCGCGAGGCTGAGAGCCTGGGCATGTCCAACGAAGACGCGACGGTCGCGGCGGCGGGGACAGCGGGCCGATCGGTGTTCTTTGCGGGCGGCACGGTGGTAATCGCGCTGCTGGGGTTGTGGGCGTCGGGAATCGAGAGCATAGGTTGGGTGGGCACGGCGGGCGCGACGCTGGTGGCGATGACGGTGGCGGTGGCGCTGCTAGTGCTGCCGGCGCTGCTACGATACGTCGGGCCGCTGATGGACCGCTGGAAGCTGCCGTTCCTGCACGTGAGCGCGGCGGGGACGCAGAGCGGGTTTGGCTATCGGTTGAGCCGGATTGTGCAGGCGCGACCGGTGGTCTGCCTGCTGCTTTCGCTGGGGCTGATGCTGGTGCTGGCAGCGCCCGTGCTGGCGCTGCGGACGGGCACGTCGGACGCTGGGAACAACCCGGAGTCGTTCACGTCGCGGCGGGCGTACGACTTGCTGACGCAGGGATTCGGGCCGGGGACAAACGGACCGATCATCGTCGGCGTGATCATCGATCAGGCTGGCGATCAGAAGGCGCTGGACAAAGTGGCCGGTTTGCCGGAGGAGTTGCGCAAACTACCGAACGTGGCGCAGGTTTCGGAGCCGCGACTGAACGCTGACAAGAGCGCGGCGGTGGTGACGGTGTTGCCGGCGTCGGCGCCGCAGGACCAGGAGACAGTCGATCTGATTAACTCGCTGCGGACGGATCTGCGATCGGATTTTTCGGGGACAGGCGCGCGGCCGCTGGTTGGCGGATCGACGGCCTTGTTCATCGACGTGGGAAATCACGTGACGGCGCGGCTACCAGCCTCTCCGTCGATCCTGGGCGCGGTGATTATTCTCAGCTTCTTGCTGCTGATGGCGGTCTTCAGATCGGTGCTGGTGCCAGTGAAGGCGGCGCTGATGAACCTGCTTTCGATTGGCGCTTCGTTCGGGATACTGGTGGCGATTTTCCAGTGGGGATGGTTCGGCGGACTGCTCGGCGTATCCCGCGAGGGGCCCGTGGAATCGTTCTTACCGATGATGTTGTTCGCGGTGCTGTTTGGCTTGTCGATGGACTATGAGGTGTTCCTGGTGAGCCGCATCCGCGAGGAGTACTTGATTTCGAAGGACAACACGGAGGCGGTGGCACGCGGACTTTCGGCAACGACGCGGGTGATTACGGCGGCGGCGGCGATCATGGTGTGCGTGTTCGGCGCTTTCGGATTGAGCGACCAGCGTGTGATCAAAGAGTTTGGGATCGGGCTAGCCTCAGCGATTTTCCTCGATGCGACGGTTGTGCGGCTGATCCTCGTGCCGGCGTTGATGCAGCTGGCGGGCAAGTGGAACTGGTGGATGCCGGCATGGCTGGACCGGGTGGTGCCGAAGATTTCGTTCGAGGGGCACGCGCACGAGTTGCCGGCGCCTGTCGCTGGGGGTTCGGAGTAGCGGGGGTTCTGCTTTTCGCGGCGGGGGCTATCAACGGATTGCCTTTCGTGATAACAAGATGCGTCGGCGTACGGGGCGAACTCGATCGGGAACGACCCAGGGGTGCTGATACCG
>JBDTOK010000215.1:0-4340 GCA_039933275.1 Chloroflexota bacterium
CCGGCGAACCCGTGCGTCATCACCAGCGGCATCGCATCGCCCGAGCCGAGCACCTCATAGAAGATGCGGATGTCGTTGACGTCTGCGTATGGCATCGCGCTAACTTCGCGTCGCCCAGAGATCGAGCCGCACGTAGTCCGCGACGAACGGCGCGCCGTGCTTCGCCTCGACTTCGTGGATGACGTCGCGCAGGAACTGGTCCGCAAGGTCCGGCGGCAGCGCCGAGGCCTGTTGCTGGAGGATGATCGTCTTCAGGTACAGCACCGCGTGATCCTCATCCTCAAACGTCACGTCGGAGGCGAAAGTGTCCGCGCGGACATCGCGCCAGCCATTGCGTTCGAGCGCCGTCTGCGCCTGCTCATTCGTGCGGTACTTGCGCGGCTCCACTCGCCCGCCCAGGTGCTCGTTGTAGGGTGCGCGGGCCTCGACCTCGCGCGTCGTCGCCATCAGCTTGCGGATGTTGGCGCCGCCGCCGCACTGCGCGCGCAGCTTGCCGCCGGACTTCGTAGCGCGGGCCAGCGAGCCAAACAGCCCGTCGTCGTCCGGAATCCAGTGGAAGACTGCGTTCGAAAAAACGACGTCGACTTGCTCGTTCAGGTGCAGCTTCGTGAGGTCCGCCTGCATCGGGATGATGTTCTCGATATGGCGTTCGGCCAGCGTCCGTTTGAGCTTTCCGATCATGTCCGGCGAGCCATCAACAGCGTAGATCTTGCCGTCCGGCAGCTTCTCCCAGAGGTCCAGCGTCACCGACCCGCTCCCGCACCCCGCGTCGAGCACGGTCTCATCGCCCTTCAGCCGGAGGTCATCGATCACCGCCTGCGCCCACCCGCGCATCGGCGTGCCAATGCGCTCGTACGTCTCCGCGTCCCAGTAAGTGCGCTTGCCTTCGTCGGTCATGCGTGGCCTCCGTGGGCTCGTAGTTTCGCTGCTTGGATTTCGAAGATGCGGACGATGCCGGCGGTGACCAAGAAAAGCCATGCGGGTAGAAAGACAAAACCGGGGTTAAGTCCGGCCGCGATCACGAGTAGAGGCGGCAGCGAGAGCGGAATGGCGATGAGCCCCCACCCCCTGAAGAACGCCCAGACCGCGGCGCACACCGTCGCCAATCCGATGGCGGCAGTTGCAGGGCCAAAGATCCACCAGTTCCACGCCGCGGCAAGATACAACAGGTCAAATGCACTTGCGATTGCCCAGAAGACCGCGAGCCATGCGATCCCTCGCGACAACCTCATGCCCGTCCTTCTTTCTCCAGCCGACGCACCCGCTGCGACATCAGCCGCGCGTACAGCAGCATGTCCTCGTCGCTGTAGGCGACGTCGCCCATCTCGTGGCTCTTCTTGATCGCCCGCATCGAGGCCTTGGTCATCGCCACTGGCAGCGCCGGCTGCGAGAGGATCTTCTCCGCCATCTCGCGCGCTTCCGCCTGTACGTCCTTCTCCGGGACAACGTGCGTGACCAGCCCGTACTCCGCCGCCTTCTTCGCGTCGAAGCGCTCGCAGGTGATCGTCAGCTCCAGCGCCCGGGCATGGCCGATCTCGCGCGCGAGTCGCGGCAGCGCGTTCCAGCCCAGCGGCAGGCCGAGCTCGACTTCCGGGATCGAGAACCACGTCTCGTCTCCGGCGAAGCGCATGTCGCAGCAGGCCGCGAGCACCAGCCCGCCTCCGACGGCAAACCCGTGCACGGCCGCGATGCTGATCTGCGAGAGGTACTCGATCGCCGTCGATGTGCGGCTGCCAACGCCGGAGAGGTGTCGCACCTCCAGCACATCCGCCGACTGCGACTCGCCCCACTCGCTGGTGTCCGCGCCGGATGAGAACCCCTTGCCCTCGCCCGTAAAGATGACAACGCGAGTCTCCATATCGTCCGTCAACGCGTGGCAGAGGTCCTGGATCTCCGCGTGCATCGTGCGGTTGATCGCGTTGCGGCGCTCCGGGCGGTTGAACCGAACCGTCATCAGGCCGCCCTCGCGCTCAACGGCCAGCGTTTCGTAGGTGGTCATGAGGGAATTCTGTTCACGAAGAGGCGTAGCCTGATTGACGAAGGCTCAGCGCAGCCGCGGCTGTGAGTTCCCCCAAAGCATCCGTTAGAACGCTCTGGCACCACGATCTAGCAATTCTCTCGAACGAAGGGCTAGCTCTTAAGACATCGTCAAGTCGCACGTCTAAGGGAATGAGCCCTTGTATCTGGCTCTCAGTTCGGAAGGCAAAGTAACTATTGGGATCAAACGCGACTCTAACCGCAATTATGCGCTCTGTTGCCGCTTGCGCTGGTCGCGCACTGTTTAGAGTCAGGCGAATGCTAGATGGATCGCCCACCGTATCCCGGAAAGCAGGATCAGAATTTGGAACCAGGTGCGCGACACTCTGGACTGCGAAGTTAACGCCTGCGGGTAAACCAAGTTCGCCGATCAATCTATTGAGGACTTGGGCGAGGTTTTCGCGCAACTGCCGAGCTACCGCATCGAGTTCTTGGTGAGTCAGCCCGTCTCTCGCGACATGTAGGCCTTTAAGAGTATCAACGTAGTCGCCCGATTTCGCCGTCATGCTCGTCACGACTAGGCGAAGAGTATCTATAGCACAATCACGCACGAACTCCGAAAAGGGTTCTGTGTTTCCACTATCCGCCGCCGTCAGAGCTTCAAAGTACATCGCTCGTTGGTCGTTCCAGACGAGGAGCGGAATCAAAAACTCTCGACGAAGAAAAACAGAAGACAACGCTCGGGCGACGCGTCCGTTTCCATCTGCGAATGGATGGATAACTGTAAAACAGTGATGCACATATGCGGCTTGGATGACGGGGGAAACTCTCTGGAATTGAGGGGCGTTGATTTGTTCAATCAGATGGTGCATCTCCGGGCTGGTTTGATCCACCGGAGCATATGCGTGCGGCTTGCCGTCAGCCTGAAGAACATGGTTCGGAAGGCTCTTGTAAACTCCTTTTGGCAGCGGGATCTCCGTCCATCCTTGGCTGGTTAGGGCCCGATACGTCGCCTGGGGGGCGGTGAGTACTTCGTGCAATCGACGAACCCATGCCTCCGTTATTGGCTGGCGCGAGCCAGCTATCTCAAACGCCAACTTGTACGCCGATAGGGCGGCGAGGAAAAGATCGGGCATTTGCTCGTCGTGCGCGCGCATTTCGGTTTCCCATGAAATTGTAGAGAGCGCTATGGAAAACGTGAGGCCAGGAGGAGGGGTCTTGTACAGGTTTTCAATGGCTCCCGTCTCCACGGCGGCAGCTCGCAGCGCGACTTCCACGGCTTGATCTAATTCCGCCTGCGAAGTCTGGCTTTGCTTCTCTTCGACTGACGCCCAAACGCGGTTCAAGCCACTCAGGTCGAGGCGACCTGTGATCCACTCATCAAGTGCCGCGATTGGTATATAGGATGAATCGAGCTCAGCTAGCCTTTCCGGTGTAAGGAAGCCATTTGGTTCGAAGTCTAAACTTTCGTTGGCCAAGCGTCGTTCACCCCCCGGTCTTCTCAAACTCGTCACCGCAAGTATATCCGAGCGTCTACAAGTATACGTTGGCCATCTTGTGCTTCTTGGTGCGCTAGAATAGCCCTCACCTCGCCCCGAAGGAGCCCGCCCATGACCACCACCGAACGCAAAGTCGCACCGCCCGAGCGCCTCGTTGGCCAGGGGCTCGATCCGAACCAGGAGGAGTCCGGCAACCGCGCCATCGTCGCGATGCTGACGGACGACTCGCACGGCGAGACGGACTGGCTCGCGACGTACCGTTACCAGACGGACGCCGACGGCGAGCCGCTGGAAGGCGCGTACGAAGTCTGGGCGAAGCGCGGGATGGTGCGCTTCCACCGCTTCCTCGCTGAGGGCGGTGGCTACGGCTACGAGGTCATCGAGGTGCAGGGCGAGAACCCGATCGCCAACCAGGACCCCACTGCGATCGCCACCATCGCCGAGGAGATCGAGGCCAGCGAGAAGTCCGGCCTCTACGAGGGCGACCCGAACCGCGCCTTCATCGACCCGGGGGCGATCAGCTACCCGCTCGCCTACGAGAAGATCGCGCAGCTCTTCGACTCACCGAACGCGCCGGACATCGCCGTCAACCCGAAGCAGTGGCAGTTTGCGCGTCAGCCCGGCCAGCACGGAGCGTGCGATGTCGTGCAGTCGCGCGCGCCGCTCGTCTTCAGCGGCCCCGGCATTCGCGGCGGCGTCGTCACCGACACGCTGTGCGCGCAAGTCGACGTCGCGCCGACGATCGCGAAGCTCCTCGGCATGCCGCTAATCGACGGCCTCGACTCCACCGGCCGTTCCAGCACGGAGCGCGGCGCTGCGCCGGACGTCTACCTCCGCCGCCAGGACGGACACCCGATCGCGGAT
>JBDTOK010000216.1:0-4257 GCA_039933275.1 Chloroflexota bacterium
CGTCGTTACAGAGTCGGCGACCATCGCCAGCACGCGCGCGTCTCGAATATCAGTGATCGGCGAGGGCTCATCGGCGATGCCCTGCACGAACGGTGGTTCGCGGAGATATGTCGACTGGGGGTCCCACTCCCAGAGCGCGCCGTCAGGCACGTTCAGCGACCACCAGCGCTCGTCGCCGTCAAAGATGTGGCTATAGGTGTCACGAAAACTCTCCGCCTTCACTGACGACGCAACGACCTGCTGCACTTCGAGCGAGCTGGGCCATAGATCGCGCAGGAAGACGGGCGCGCCAGCCTTGTCCGTACCCAGCGGTTCCGTGCGCAGGTCGATGTCCACGGTGCCAGCGAGGGCGTAGGCGACGACCAGCGGCGGAGAGGCGAGGTACGACGCACGCACCTGGGGATGGATGCGGCCCTCGAAGTTGCGGTTGCCGCTGAGGACCGCGGCGACGACGAGGTTGTGCTCATCGACAGCGTTGGCCACAGGCTCGTCGAGGGGGCCGCTGTTGCCGATGCAGGTGGTGCAGCCAAAGCCCACGAGGTTGAAGTGCAGTTGATCAAGGTATGTCATCAGCCCGGCCTGCTCCAGGTAATCGACGACGGCGCGTGAGCCGGGCGCGAGGCTGGTCTTGACGGCTGGCGAGACGCTGAGGCCGCGCTCCACCGCCTTCTTGGCGACGAGGCCGGCTGCCAGCATGACGCTGGGGTTCGACGTGTTGGTGCAGCTCGTAATCGCGGCGATAGCGATACTGCCATGGTCCATGTGCACACGCTGGCCGTTCAGCGTGACGTCGACGCCGTTGGGCGTCGCCGCGCCAGTGTTGGTCATTCCCGTCGGTTCTTCCGCCTCGTTGACGGAGCCGCCCTCCCAGTCGAAGCGCTCCTCGCCCTTCGTGGGAATGATCTCAGGGAAGTAGTCGACGAAGGCGGAGCGCAGGCTCTTGCGGACGTCGCCCAGCGCCACGCGGTCCTGCGGCCGGCGCGGGCCTGCCAGAGACGCTTCCACTGTCGCAAGGTCGAGGCTGAGGACGTGCGTGTAGGTTGGCTCCGGTGAGCCATCTTCCCGGAAGAGGCCCTGGGCGCGTGTGTAGCGCTCCACCAGGTCGATAAGCGAGTCCGGGCGGCCGGTCATGCGCATGTATCGCAGCGTCTCCGCGTCGACCGGGAAGTATCCGCAGGTAGCGCCGTACTCAGGCGACATGTTGGCGATCGTCGCGCGGTCCGGCAGGCTGAGGTTGCTCAAGCCCGGCCCGAAGTACTCGACAAACTTGCCTACGACTCCGTACTTGCGCAGCATCTCCGTGACGGTGAGGACGAGGTCAGTCGCCGTCACCCCTTCTGGGAGCGCATTCGTAAAGCGCACGCCGATAACGTCCGGCGCGAGGACCGGCAGCGGTTGATTGAGCATCGCCGCCTCGGCTTCGATGCCGCCGACGCCCCAGCCCAGCACGCCGAGGCCGTTCACCATTGTCGTGTGTGAGTCAGTGCCAACAAGGGTGTCCGGCAGCGCGATCGTGATACCGTCGCGCTGCGTCGTCTGCACAACGCTGGCCAGGTACTCGAGGTTCACCTGGTGCACGATGCCGGCACCCGGCGGCACGACCCGGAAGTTGCGGAACGAAGTCTGCGCCCAGCGCAGGAAAGCGTAGCGGTCGCTGTTGCGCTCGTACTCGCGGTCCACGTTCTCGGCGAAGGCGTGCTCCGTGCCGAACGCGTCGACCTGCACCGAGTGGTCGATCACCAGGTCGACGACGAGATCGGGGTTCACGCGTTGTGGGTCGCCGCCTTTGCGGGCCATCTCGGAGCGCAGCGCCGCCAGGTCAGCGACCACGGGGATGCCGGTGAAGTCTTGCAGAAGCACTCGCGCCGGCAGGAACAGCAGCTCGCGGGTGGCGGGACCGTCGTCCGGTGACCACCTGGCCAGCGAGACGACGTCCTCTTGCGTGACGATTTCGGCATCCCAGCGCCGGAGCAGGTTCTCCAGCACGATCTTGATCGAGTACGGGAGCCTGCTGACATCGGCGATACCGAGCTTTGTCAGGCAATCGAGGTTGTAGTACTGTACGGCGCCGCCGGCCGTGTCGAGGGGTGTTAGTGCGCCAAAGGGATCGTCCATAAGGCCAATATAGCGCGATGCAACGCTATATGCAGTCTCAGTCTATAATGGCCAACAATGAAGCGCCTGGCCGGCCCCGCCGTCGCACTCACCGTGGTTGGACTTGCTGTCCTGGCGCTTGTGGCCGTCGGTTCCACCACCTCGACTCAGGCGGCGTTCGTCTACCAGGGCGATGTCACCTGCGACACCAACGTCCAAGTCGACGACGCGCTCGCAATCTTCGGCGAAGGCGCAGGCCTCGCACCCGCCACGTGCGCCTCTAACGGCGACGTTGACTGCGACGGTGACGTGGACAGCACCGATGGCCTGCTGGTGCTGAAGTACCTGGGCGGTGTACCGGAAGCGATCTCGGGCTGCACGGCGATCGGGGATCAGATCATACCTGGAACGCCGACCCCGACTGGCTCGGCGACAACGGCCCCCACCAGCACCGCGCTGCCCAGCCCAACCGGCGATCCGTGCTTGCTGGGCGACAACAAGGACGACGACTACGAGCCCAACGGGTCTGGAGACTGTGCCGCGGGTATTTCCCACGAAGTAGAGACGACTGGCCTTCACCTGCAGCAAGACGACACCCACGACTGGTACCGGCTTGACTACCACAACTTCACCGACGGCAACTGCGGGAAGCAGTTGTCGATCAGGATCGCCCCCAGCGCGGGCGACGTGGCGGTGCAGCTCTTCACGCCTGACTCTAACGACGACGTTACGACCGTGATTAACGACAACGGCGAGGGCGTCCAGGAAGTCGCGCACTACCAGTTCCCGGACGATTGCGGCGACGACAGCATCGTTTACATTGACGTCTCTCTGGCCGCCTACCCGCCCAACGCCGACTACTCGATCACTGTGGCTCTCAGCTAGCAGCGTAGGCTGACTGTAGCGGGCGGCACTCGCTATAATGGCGCCATCGCAGCCGCACCGGAACGCCCATCCGCAGGAGGACCCCAACTATGGCAATCAAGGCTTACGTGCTAATCGTCACCGACCCGGGCAAGACGAAACAGGTCTACGGCGAGATCAAGAAGATCGACGGCATCGCGGAGATGCATGAGGTCATGGGCCCGTACGACATCGTCGTCGAGCTCAACGTGAACAGCCTGCAAGAGATCCCGCCCATCCTCGGCGACCGCATCCGCCCGATCTCCGGCATCCAGAGCACAACGTCGCTGGTCACCTTCCCGGAGTAGCCGGGCCAGATGTACGACTCGGCGCTGTACCCGCAGGACCCGGCGGCGGCCGAGGCGTTCGTTCAGGGCCAGCGTCACGGCACGCTGATCGCGGCCGCGCCGGACGGCTTCCCTCAGGCCAGCATCCTCCCATTCGTTAAGACAGGCGACTTAATCGAACTCCACTGCGTGCAGGAGGATCCGACGTTCGCGGCGCTGCAGGCCAACCCAAGCGCGACCTTCCTCGTCTCTGACTTCCTCGCCTTCACCCGCCACGACTGGATCGAGCCCCTCAACGCCGCACGCGCCACGTTGAACTTTCGCGCGGTCCTCTACGAATGCACGGCGGAGCTATCGACAAACCCAGACGATGTCGCCGCCGCGATGGCCCGCCTGCTCGCCGACTACGAGCCGGACGCTGAGTATCGCCCGATCGTGAACGACGACTTCTACGGATCCCGCCTCAAGCGTCTCGCGACCATACGGCTGCACATCAAGAACACGCAGTCAAAGTTCAAAGTTGGCCCGACTGCACCAGTCGAGGCGAAGCGCGAGGTCATCCGACACCTCCGCGAGCGTAACGAGCCGAACGACCAGCGCGCCGCAGACGTCATCGAAGCGTACTTAGCGGGCGTCGATTAGCACTTTCGCCCGCGCGAACACAGCGTCGAACATCGTCTCCGTTAGCTTGCCCGTGAACGTGTTCTGCTGGCTCGGGTGGAAGGAGCAGATGATCGTGCGGCCGTCCGGCAGCGTCGTCTCCGCGAGGTGCCCGAACTTCGGCCGCGGCCGCAAACCCAGCGCCAGGCGCAAGCCGTCCAGAGCAAACGAACCGAGGCAGACGATTACGCGCAGATCTTTAAGCAGCGGCAATTCCCTCTGGAGGTAGGGCAAGCAGTTGTCTCGCTCGCCGGGGAGCGGTTTGTTGGCCGGCGGCGCGCAGCGGACGACGGCGGCGATATACGTGTCGATC
>JBDTOK010000217.1:0-4256 GCA_039933275.1 Chloroflexota bacterium
CGTGCCGGATGCTGATGCCGCGTTCCAGCAGGCGCTCCAAGCTGGTGCGACAGTCGAACGTCCGCTCAAGGACGAGCCTTACGGCCGCGCTGGCTGGCTCGTCGATCCGTTTGGCCACCGCTGGTGCATTTCGCGCTCCAACCCTGATTTCGACCCGAGCAAGATGTAGCCTGATGCAGTACGGCGTATTCGTCGAAGTAGACAATAGCGGCGAGGACCGAGATGATCGGATTGCCGGCCTGCGCGAGCAACTGGCGCCGGCGATGAAGCAAACGGCGGGCTTCCAGTCCGGCGTGTTCGCCAGCAACGACGCGACCGGCACCGGCATCATGCTGATCGTTTACGATACGGAAGCAAGCGCCACCACTGTTGCTGGCCGGATGGTGGTCGGCGCGCAGCCGAGACCGGGCGTGACGATCAAGCGGGTCGAAGTGATCGAGGTTATCGCGAGCGTATGAAGAAGAGCGCAGCTACGACGATCGAGCGGGTCAGGAAGATTTGCCTGGCCATGCCGGAGGCGACGGAGAAACCGTTCGGCGGACACGAAGCGCCGTGCTTCCGCGTGAGAGACAAGATCTTCGCGCACGTGTACGAGACCGGCGAGGCGGTGACGGTCAAAGGCGGGCCGGGCGCGCAGGATGTTCTTGTGCACTCCGACCCGGCTCGATTCTTCGTGCCGCCGTATAGCGGGAAGAACGGCTGGTTGGGCATCCAGCTCGATGCGCCCGGCATAGACTGGGCGATACTCGAAGACTTGCTTCGCGAATCATATCGGCTGGTCGCGCCGAAGCGGCTCGCGGCACTCGTCACCGATTAGACCTGCATCATCACCCCGAACGCCGTCTCGTAGCCGTCGGATGTTGGTGTCAGCGTCATCAGCGTCGCGCCGCCGCTCTCGTTGTAGATACTGTCGCTAGAGTTGGTCTGGTCGCGGTTGCCGTGCGCGTTGTACGGCGCCTGCTCGTAGATCGTGTTCGACAGCGCGTCGTCGAAGAAGAACTGCGACGTGAACTCGGCCGTCTGGCTGCTGCCGTCGTACTTGCGGATCTTGAAGTGGATGTGCACCGTGCGGCCCTGGTACCAGCCGGGGTAGACCGTCGTGAACTTGGCGATGCCGCTCGCATCCGTCGCCTGGTAGCCACGCAGGAACTTCTGGCCGACACTATTGTTCTGGCCGACGTCTGAGTAGACGCCGTCCGCGTTGCAATGCCAGATGTCCACGTGGGCGTCGGCCAGCGGCGCGCACGAGCCGTCGAACACTTTGATCGACATCACCAGCGGCACGCCCGCTTCGACGGCGCCGTTCGAGGGGTCGGACCGGATGTCGGAGCGGTTGAGCAGCTCGTCGACGAAGTATGGGCCTTCGGTCAGCGCTGGCACCGCCACGCAGTTCACGGCAACGACTGCGGGCGCCGCGCTTGCTGTCGCGGCGGGCGTGGCTGTGGCAGCTGCGGTCGTCGTTGCAGCCGCGGCGCCCGTCCCTGAAGGAGCTGTTGCAGGCGAGGCAGCTTTCGCCGCCGCTGCCGTGCTCGAAGCGCTGTCGTCCGATGAGCTGCAACCCACCGCCGCCGCCAGCCCGGCGACGCCAGCCGCGCCAAACAGCCCGAGCGTCTTGCGTCGCGTGATCCTCTTCGGTGGCGTGGTTTCGTCGGTCATCGTCGCGTCCTCTCGGCTAGGCATAGTAGTGCACGATGCTGGCAGCGGTCATCGCCCAGACAATCAGCGCCGGGATGATGCCGCCGGCGAGAGCGGGGCTGTTCAGTGCTTTGCCAATCGTTTTCATCGTCTGCCTCCTTGGGTTCGTTGAGGCCAGACTATGGTGGCAACGTTAACGCTTGTTTGGAGCGCGGTTAAGCTTCGTCTAGGGAATCGCCGGGCCCTGGAGGGACGGCCCGTCGCGGTGAGGGTGGCAATCGGGGCTGTTCGATACCTCGTCGAAATAGGCGACCGGTGAGCCATTGCAACCCTGCAACGTGCGGACACCTAGCGGCGCGCTCAACGTCACGGTCTTCTGTTCGACGTTTAACTCCTCCGTACAAGCTTCGTCCGGCCGCGTGGTTTCGCGGTAGAAAGCGTAGATGCCCACGGCTGTCCCTGTCTCCATGACGTCCAGTCGCTCGAACCGATCGCAGCCGCCGCCAACCGCGACCGTGATTGCGATTTCGGAGTCGGTGTTGGCGGGATCAACAGGGTACCAGTCGGTCGGTTCGATGGTGACGAATGATCCGTTCGGTTGCGCCTGTCTCTCCTGCAATTGTGGCGGCGCAACTTCGATCGAACTGCTGTTGGACACCCAAGATGCTTGTATCCAATATTGTCCGTTGTCGGTGACGCTCGGTGGATTGGCGAGGGGCGTCCCCGTCGCCAATACGAGGTAGCCCAGTTCGTCCGCTGGAACTCCGAGGTAATCACACAGTATCGCGGCCGGACACGTTGTGGGGGGGCGTATCAATCGATGGTAGCGGTTTCAAACCCATGTCCTGAGTTATTCGTGCCGACTCACCGGCTGGCATTCGCTCGGCGTTGATGAAGTAGGGACGAATCTGTTCTCGGATGGACTTGATAGCTTGCGCGGACGACGTCACGACAGGCGATGCCGTTGGGGTTGGCGATGAGCCCCCGCCGCCGCACGCGGAGGCCGCAACGACCAAACCAACGGCGGCGATGAGCAATGGCAGTGGCTTCATCGGACTGCCGTTATTTTACGCCTGCTACAACCCCTCCATGTACTCCGCGATGGCGTCCAGATGCACCTTTTGCACCGCAACTTCCGGCGCGTAGACGATCTCGTCAGCGGCCCAGACGATGACCGGCTTGCCCTGCTTGGTGACGCCGATGATGTTGTTCATCACGTTGAGCACGTTCTCGGTGATGCGCAACGTGTTCGGCTTAACGGGCTCGGCGAGCTGGCCGTTCTTGATGACGTAGGAATCAGCGACGACCGTGCCGGTGAAGTCGCCGGCGCGCATGCCGTTAACGGGGTACGTATACCACAATCGGCCAATGTAGACGCCGTTGCCGACGAGCTTGCAGATCGCGTCGGTGTCCGCGACCTCGCCCGGCAGGACGACGTTCGTTGGGTGGATGCCCGGTTGCGCGTCGTAGTGGCGGCCGCCTCCACGCGCGTAGCGGAAGCCGTTGCGCGGCACCAGCGCCTTCTCCCAGTCCTTTGGATCGACGCCGAGCTTCTCGCGTGCGTCGGGGTCGTTCTTGATGCGCTGCGATTCGTACCAGTTCGTGAGCAGCCCGACGAGGACGCCGTCCTTGATCAGCTCCGTACGTCCGGTCGGCAGACCCTCGTCGGTGATGCCCTTCGATCCGACTAGTCCGCGCGTGGCACCCTCATCGATGATCGTCAGCTTGTCCGACGCGACCTTCTGCCCGAGCTTGCCCATGAACGGCGACGCCTGCGCGTAGAACGTGGCGGTGTCGAGGCCGGGCATGAGTATGTAGTGCAGGATCTCCATGATCGCCTCGCGGCCGAAGACGACGGTGTAGTCGCCCGTCGGCAGCCGCACGCCGCCGACGCCGGCGATCGCGTTGTGTGCCGCCTCGCGTCCAGCTTCGTCGGTCAGCTCGTTGAGGTGGGTCGTTGCGGCGTAGCCTGAGCCTTTCGCGCCCTCACGCTCGACCATGGAGGTGATGAACGACATCACGAGCGTCGATTCGTCTGTCTGCGCTTCCGGCATCGCAGTCGAGGCGATCGCCATGCGCTCCTGCAGAAACGTGACGTCGCCGCCAATGATCAGGCCGAGCTCAACCATTCGTTCCGGGCGCTCGACGAGAGTTGACAGTGTCTCGGACGTCTCGAACACGCGCAGTCCGCCGGCGAGCACCTTCCAGCCGGCCTCCGACAGCGCTGCGTCTTTCAGGTCCATCACCTGCGGGTCGGCGTAGTCGATCAGCGTGCGCTTCTCGCCCGTCGGTTTCGCCAGAGAGCGGAACTCCGGGTCGTCAGACGCGCCCTGCCGCGCCTTCTCAAGCGACGACCGTATACCGTCGAGGCTGATGTCCGACGTCTCGGACCCGAAGCCGATGCGCTTCGCGTCACCGACGCCCCCGAAGACCGCCTGCACGCCGATGCCGTAGTTGACGACGGACTTCGGTTCCTCCACCCCGTTGCACGGGATGTGGGAGGTGTAGTTGAGCCGAGTCAGCAGCGTGCCGTTCGCGGAAGCGTAAACCTCCGCCTCCTCGATATCGTCCTGCTGTCGGAGATACGCCAGGCCTTCGTCGACGGCGCGCTTGAGGTCGTT
>JBDTOK010000218.1:0-4184 GCA_039933275.1 Chloroflexota bacterium
CGACCGACGTGTTCCGGGCCGAAGAAGAGGTAGGCGTGCGCTGGTGATCCGCCGGCTACTGCTGCTTCGAGGGCGCGGACGGCACGCTCGTTGCCAACGATGTTCCAGGGCATCAGATGGCCGCGCCTTCGATGAGGATGGCGTGGTGGACGGAGGCGTCTTTCTCCGGCATGAGCGATTGTCGTTCGGGGTCCGCAGCGTAGGAGTCGAAGTCTGCGCGGGAGGCGAAGGAGATGAGGTGGACCTCGTAGGGCTGACCGATGGTTGAGTCGATGACATTGCCCGCCGAGGGGCGGGCGCGGTAGAGGAGCTGGCCGTTGTGCTTTGAGAGCAGCGGGAGGACCCGCGATTCGAAGTCGAGGAAGCGCTGCTCTTCCCCCGCGCGGACGAAGATGAGCTGTGTGTAGAAGACGGTCAACTGAGGCTCTTGGGGTAGCGTTTCACGAAGTCGAAGACGCGGGCGGAGCGCACCTTCACGCGGATGCGGACCTGGCGCTTCACTCGCGGGAGGAGCTGGCCGAGGTAGGCTTCGGCGGCGGGGCCAAGGTAGCGCTCGACGATTGGGCGGTACTCGGGGGCCATGCCTTCGACTGGCTCGAGGATTGCGTCACCATCGACGAGGAGCACTTTGTACGGCGGGGTGGCGGAGTCGATGGTGAGGGCGACGGCGGCGTTCTTGGCGATGGCACGCGCCTTCTCCGCTTTGGGGCCGGTGACCATGATGATTTCGCCGTCGATCTCGGAGAACCAGATGGGCACGACGTTAGGCCTGCCGTCTTCGCCGATGTAGGCGAGGCGGGCAAGGTTGGGTTCAGCCAGAAGCTTAGCGACGACAGGGTCGTCGAGGGGTATGCCACTCACGCGCCGAAGGATAGCACGAGCGCGGGTGGTTCGTGGCTCCTTTCGTGCCGCTGATGGACGGCGGTCAGTTACTCGGCTTGTGGTCTGGCTCGGCGGCCGGCTTCTTGTCGGCCGGCTCTGGCTCGCCGTCTTTGCGCCACTGCTGCTGGAGTTGCAGCGTCATTGGGTGCTTGCGTGTCATCTCTTTGCCTCGATTGTTGTTTCGCAAAATGTAGTCTTGCGGGCATGGCGATCGTCTCGTCGGAACGCCCGTCGTTGTAACAGATAGATAAAGGTGGGCGGCGCAGCGTTGCACGGTTGCGGACGATAACGTGTGATATTCGCGAAGTTTTTTGCGGGCCGTCGGAAACCCTCACCCCCGGCCCACTCCTCCTCCAGAGGGGGACGCTGCGCGCTTGCGAGGGCGAGGGGAGCTTAGGGTTTTGTGGTCGGGGTTGGGTAGTGAGCTGTGTTGAATCGCGGGCGCCGGGATGCTGAGAGCAAGGTGGTGGCTACGGTCTAGTGTCCGTTGTGGCGGAGGATTTGCTTCGCGGTCCCTTCGAGAACCTCAGGATGAACGGGGTGCTGGACTGATACGTCTGCTGTCAAGATAGCTGCTGGTGGTGCTGGACGAGTTTCCTACAACGGCGTAATATGTGCTCATGGCAAAGGACTACTACAGCGTCCTCGGCGTAAGGAAGAGCGCTACCCCGAAGGAGATCAAGTCGGCGTTCCGGAAGCTGGCGCGCAAGCATCACCCGGACGTGAATCCGGGCGATAAGGCGGCCGAGGAGCGGTTCAAGGAGATCAACAGCGCCCACGACGTTCTGTCCGATACGGAGAAGCGCGCGAAGTACGACAAGTACGGCGACAACTGGGAGCACGCGGAAGCCTTCGAGAAGGCGCGCGCGGCTCAGGGCGCTGGCAGAGGGCCGACCAGTGGGCACTCCGAGTCGTACTCGTTCGATATCAATGAGCTGCTCCGGCGCCAGGGAGCAGGCCGCGGCAGCGGGGCGAGCGGATTCGACTTTGGCGACGTGCTGGGCGGCATTTTCAGCGGGGGCGGAGGCGGCGGACGCCGGGCGTCTCGCGGCCAGAACGTTGAGTACACGACTGAGATCACGCTGGAAGAGGCGTACAACGGGACGACTCGCCAGCTCAATTTGCAATCAGAAGAGGCGTGCCCGACGTGCCATGGCAGCGGCGAAATCGCCGGGGCTGTGTGCCACACGTGCGGCGGCGAAGGTCGAGTGCTGAGGCCGAAGAAGCTCGAGGTGAGGATACCGGCGGGCGCGCAAACGGGCACTCGCGTGCGGATCGCGGGTGAGGGCGAGCACGGAGCTGGCGGCGGACCGCGCGGCGATCTGTACGTCGTGACGAACGTGCGCGCTCACGCGAAGTTCGAGCGCAAGGGCGACGATCTCGTCGAGGAGGTGGCCGTGCCCGTGGAGGACGCGGTGCTCGGCGGCGAGGTTGAGGTGCCGACCATCAGCGGCAAGCGCGTGGCGATGAAGATCCCGGCGATGACGCAGAGCGGGCGGCAGATCAAGTTGAAGGGGCTCGGGATGCCGAACCTCAACGGTAAGGACAAGGGCGACCTGCTGGCTCGAGTGAAGGTTGTGATCCCAGAGGATTTGTCGGACGACGAACGTGAGTTGTTCTCGGAGCTGCGGGAGATGCGCGCGAACGGGCACAAGAGGAAATAGATGGACTGGGAGTTCGTGGGAAGAGCACGCTTGTGGTATCGCCAGGCAAATGAGCGGGACGAAAAAGTGCGTCAACTCTCAGAAGACTTCTTGGGCGACGAGCGCGACGTTTTCGTCGTCACTATGACAATGAATCGCCACATGCTGGACCTGTTTTTCAAAGATGGGCCGCTCGCTGATGAGACGGTGAAGGCGAAGGTAGCGATCGCTGATCGCGCCAATACTTTGCTCTGGTCATCATGGAACGATATCCTCTGCGGTCGATATTCAAGCGCTGCGGAGCATTGGAGGAGTCTGCTCGAGTCGCCTCAGTTCATGGCGGCATTTGGATCGAACGAGGCACTGACCAAGAGTTGGATATCAGACCCAGGGTTTGACATCCATTCGGCCAGAACTGCAGTCGTAAAGTGGCTGCGGGATTCGGGTCGTGCATCTGAAAGCCGCAAATGGTTCTCGGAGCGCACGCGAGACCACAAGGAAGTTCAGCTCTACTCGCACGTGACTCCTCAATCGTGCTTAGGCCCGCTGGCCACTGACGGAAAACACGTTTTGATGAGGAACGAACCTAGCGCCAAAAGAACTCGTGAATGCGCCCTCTTTCTCGCAAAAGATGCGTTGGAATTGATGCGGTCGTTATGGTGGGCGTTTCCAAACGATGAACGGGTTAACGAAGCCTGGGATAAACATGGCGCTGGCGCTCTAGAGTGGGGAGCTCGAAAGCTGACGCAGGTCTACGGCGAACTCGGCCTAGACTGTGCCGATCCCGAGGAGGACGGTAACCAATGAGAGAAGCAGATACGGAACAGGACGGCCAGGGGTGCTATGTGATTAGCGTGGCGGCTCGGATGGTGGGGATGCATGCGCAGAGTCTGCGCAATTACGAGCGGATTGGGTTAATTCAGCCGGGGCGCTCACAAGGGCGGATCAGGCTGTATTCCCAAGCCGATATCGAGCGTCTACGGAACATACAGCGAATGATCCAGGACCTGGGTGTGAACCTGGCCGGGGTCGAGGTGATCATGAACATGCGAGAGCGAATGCGACAGATGGAAGCGGAGATGGACCGCCTGCGGGAGGAGCTGCAGGAGTACCGGAACCGGACGCTGCCGGCGGTTAAGGGAAGGCAGACGACGACGCCATAGACGATAGGAGAGACCAGGATCCCGCAGACAAAGCAGAACAGGAACAGGAAATGATGAGACAAGATAGGTTTACAGAGGGCGCGCAGGAAGTGCTGGCGGCTAGCCAGGAGCTGGTGCGCAAGGAAAAGCACTCGCAGTGGGACGTGGAGCACGTGTTGCTCGCGCTGCTGCAGTACGGCAAAGGTATAACGCCAGAGATTTTCGATCACCTCAAGGTGGACGGTGTGCGGTTGCGCAGTGCCGTGCGCGAAGCGCTCGACAAGTCGCCAAAGGCGGCGTACGACGTCGGGCAGATTTACACAACGCCACGCATCGTGCGGATGCTGGAGGCGGCGAACGAAGAGGCGGAGCGGCTGAAAGACGACTACGTCGGCGTGGAGCACATGCTGATCGCGATTGCGGACGAGCCAGACGGCGAGTCAGCGCGCATTCTCAAGCAGTTCGGCATCGACAAGGAGAAGGTGTATCGCGCGCTGCAAGAGGTGCGCGGCGGCGC
>JBDTOK010000219.1:0-4140 GCA_039933275.1 Chloroflexota bacterium
ACCGTCGTCGCCGCGCTGCTCGGCTTCCTCTGGCACAACTCGTATCCCGCACGGGTCTTTATGGGCGATGTCGGAGCGCTGCCACTGGGAGGTGCGCTGGCCGTCGTCGCGTTCATGACTGGACAGTGGCTAGTCCTGCCACTCATCGGTATCGTCTTTTTCGTAGATGGCCTGTCCGTAGCGCTGCAAGTCGGCTACTTCCGCATCAGCGGCGGCAAGCGCCTGTTCAGGATGGCGCCCATTCACCACCACTTCGAGAAGATCGCCTTGAGCGAGGTGCATGTCACCCAACGTTTCTGGATCATCCAGGCCCTGGGAGCTATCGTCGGCACCGCGCTTGCGCTGGAGGTGTACTCGTGATCGATCTGGCACAGCTGGAACGACTCGACTTCGCCGGCAAGAACGTCACCGTCGTTGGTCTCGGCATCGAGGGCGTCGACTTCGTGCGCTTCCTCGTCCGCCGCGGCGCCAACGTCACGATCTCCGACTCCAAGCCGCGCGACAAGCTCGCCGACCGCCTGCAGGACGTCGACGGCCTTGGCGCCAATCTCTCCCTCGGCTCCAACGATGGCACCGCCGTCTCCACCGCCGACGCCGTCTTCATCTCGCAGAGCGTGCCGCTGGACCTCCCAGCCATCCGCGAGGCCCGTGCCGCCGGCATCCCACTGCACTCAATGGTGGGGCTCTTCCTGGAGCTCGCCCCCGGCCCTGTCGTCGGTATCACCGGCTCCAGCGGCAAGACCACGACCACCGCGCTCTTGGCTCAGATGCTGCGCGCAGATGAGCGGCCCGCATTCGTTGGCGGCAACATCGGCGTTGGCCTGCTCGACACGTTGCCGGACCTGCGGTCCTACGTCTGGTCCCTCCTCGAGGTGAGCCACACCCAACTGCAGCTCGTCGACCGCAGCCCGCACATCGCGGCAGTTCTCAACATCACACCCAATCATCTCGACCGCTTCTCCTGGGACGACTACAAGACGCTGAAGAGCAACCTCATCCGCTACCAGACCGAAGACGACATCGCGGTCCTCGGCTACGACGACCCCGAAGCGCGCGCGCTGCAGTCGATCGTGCGCGGCCGCCTGCTCTGGTTCTCGATGGGCAGCGATATCCCCGGCGAAGGCGTCTTCGTCCGCGACGGCATCGCCACCGCCCGCATCGACGGCTTCGACGAGAAGCTTTTCTCGCTCGACTCGGTCGCTCTACGCGGGCGCCACAACCAGGAGAACGCCGTCGCCGCTGCCGCTATCGCCATCGCTTCCGGCGTTTCGCCTGACGCCATCGCTTGCGCCGTCGCCGCCTTCCGCGGCGTCGAGCACCGCCTCGAATACGTCGGCGACGTTGCCGGGGCCAGCTACTTCAACGACAGCATCGCCACCACGCCTGAGCGCACACTCGCCGGCCTTCACTCGTTCGAAGAGCCGATCGTCCTGCTGCTCGGGGGCCGCGACAAGCAACTCCCACTCGAAGAGATGGCCCGCGAGGCGCTAAACCGCTCCCGCGCGATCGTCCTCTTCGGCGAAGCCGCTGGTCTTCTCGCCGACACCTTCGCCGCGCTCCCGAACAAGCGCAAGGTCTCAATACAGCGCACCGATACGCTCGACGAAGCCGTGGCCGTCGCGCATCTTTCTGCAAAGCCGGGCGACGTCGTGCTGCTTTCACCGGCTTGCACCAGCTACGACGCCTACGACAACTTCGAGCGCCGTGGCGAGCACTTCCGCGAACTCGTCTCCAACCTGACCGAGGAGGTGCAGCCATAGCCTCGATTGCGGCCACCGCCAAAGCTGCCACCGACACGAGCGAGCGCCGCGCGGGCCGTGTCCGCCCGGGCCAGGCCGACTACCTGCTGCTCGTCGCGACGGTCATGCTGCTGATCCTCGGCCTGCTCGCCGTCTACACGGCCAGCTTCGCCGTCGCCTACAACGACTTCGGTGACGCCAACTTCTTCGTCAAGCGGCAGGTCGTGTTCGCCGTCGTTGGCCTCTGCGCGCTCGTCTTCTTCATGCAGATGGACTATCAGCGCCTGCGCCAGCTCAGCGTGCCGATGCTGCTGATCGCGCTCGTCTTGTTGCTTCTGGTGCTCACGCCCGTCGGCGTCGGCCACAACGGCGCCCGCCGCTGGCTGGACTTCGGCCCGATCGAGTTCCAGCCCAGCGAGTTCGCCAAGCTCGCGATCATCGTCTACATCTCCGCCTGGCTGTCCTCCCGCGGCAGCGACATCACGAAGTTCTCGCTCGGCTTCGTGCCGTTCGTGATCCTGCTCGGGGTAATCGGCGCTCTCATCATCTCGGAGCCAGACATGGGCACGACGATCATCATCGTGCTTGTCGCCTGCACTCTCTTCTTCGTCGCCGGCGCGCCGATCAGCCATCTCGCGTTACTCCTCGCCGTCGGCGCGCTCATGAGCACCGCCATCATCCTCACCCGCGACTACCAGGTCGCCCGCTTCAGCAGCTTCTTATCCGCGGAGGCGGACCCGCAGGGCAACGGCTTCCAGGTGTTACAGCTGCTGATAGCGCTCGGCTCCGGCGGCCCGTTTGGCCTCGGTTGGGCGGAGAGCCGGCAGAAGCACCTGTACGTCCCGGGCTCGCAGACGGACGGCGTCTTCGCCATCCTCGGCGAAGAGCTTGGCTTCATCGGCCTGCTCTTCATCCTCGCCATCTTCGCCTTCTTCATCTACCGCGGCCTCCGCGTCACCCTCCGCTCCCGCGATAGCTTCGCGCTGTTGCTGGGCATCGGCATCGTGTCGTGGATTGGCTACCAGACGATCATCAACATCGCCGGTATCACCCGCACGATTCCACTCACCGGCGTCCCGCTGCCGTTTCTCAGCTACGGTGGCTCGGCGCTGGTCATGGTGATGGCCGCCATCGGCATCTTGCTCAGCATCTCCCGCTACAGCTCCGAGACCAGCTACGTTGAGCGCGAGTCCGAATCACGAGAGCGCTTCCGTGGCACCGCCCAGCAGTCCGAAAAGAAGCGAAAGCGCCGCCGCGCCGGCCCAGCCTTCGATCGGGAACTTGCGTGAGACTCGTATTGAGCGGCGGCGGCACCGGGGGACACGTGTACCCCGCGCTCGCTGTCGCCCAGGCCCTCCGCCGCGACCTGCCCCAGGGCGAGTCGCTGGACATCATGTACATCGGCACCGGCGGCCAGGAGTCGGACATCGTGCGTCAGGCCGGCTTTCCCATGCG
The DNA here is from genome assembly GCA_039933275.1 of Chloroflexota bacterium. Classification (GTDB taxonomy): domain Bacteria; phylum Chloroflexota; class Dehalococcoidia; order SM23-28-2; family RBG-16-64-32; genus DATKKM01. The sequence continues at coordinate 3,195 of JBDTOK010000219.1, forward strand.
CGAGGTCAGCGCCGCGCCGATTCGCGGCCGTATGCCGTGGGAGATGGCCGCCAACGGCAGCAAGATCAGCCTCGGCGTGGTGCAGGCGCGCAGCATCCTCGGCGAGTTCCGCCCCAACGTCGTCCTTTCGACGGGCGGATACGCAAGCTTCCCTGTCGCGCTTGCCGCCCGCAGCAAAGCCGTGCCGCTCGCCGTCTACCTGCCGGACCTCAGCCCCGGCTGGGCCGTCCGCGCCATCGCCCGCCTGGCTCAGCGCGTTGCCGTCACCGCAATCGAAAGCCTGCGCCGCCTTCCCAGCGGCAAGACGATCGTCACCGGCTACCCCGTGCGCGACGAGTTCTGGACAGCCACCCGCGCCAAGGGCCGCGAGCGTCTCGGCCTCGGCCCCGAGGAGAAGGTTCTCTTCGTGACGGGCGCTTCGTCCGGCGCGCGCAGCATCAACGACGCCGTCGTCGATGAGCTGCCCGGCCTTCTTCAGTTATGTGAAGTCATCCACCTTTGCGGCCGCGCCGACGAGCAGCGCCTGCTCGAGATCCGCGACGGCCTCCCGAACGAGCTACGTTCGCGGTACCACCTGCACGGCTACATGCACGAAGAGGTCCCGTGGGCGATGGCCGCGGCCGATCTCGCCGTCTGCCGCGCCGGCGCTTCCAACCTCGGCGAGTTGCCCGCGGTCGGCTTGCCCGCGATTCTCGTGCCTTACCCGTACGCCGGCGCCCACCAGCGCGTCAACGCTCGTTACCTGGAGAAGGCCGGCGCCGCCATCGTCCTCGACGACGAGCGTCTGGACACTCTCCTTCCTCGCGTCGGCGAGCTCATCCACGACGACAACCGCCTCCGCCAGATGCGTGAGGCTTCCCACCGCCTGGCGCGCCCGCAAGCCGCCAGCCGCATCGGCCGCATCCTCACCGATCTCGCCCGGGAGGCGGCGTGAACGACACGGTGA
>JBDTOK010000220.1:0-4068 GCA_039933275.1 Chloroflexota bacterium
AGATCGGCTACTACTGGGACTACGACGGCTGGGTGAACAACGACGTCGGCATCGTGTCCTTCCCGGACGCGAACGGCCAGACGAAGGCGTACGCCATCTCCTACTTCAGCCAGTATGCGCCGTCTGAGGTCGCCGGCTACACGTTCGGGCAGACGCTTTCCCTGGATGCGTACAACTTCATGGCTGGGCGATACGGCACGTACTCGCCGCCGCCTCCGCCGACCGAGCCGCCAACTGAAGTGCCGACGGCAGAGCCAACGCCGGTGCCAACCGCAGCGCCCACCCCAACGCCGACGATTGCGCCGATACCGACTCGCACACCGGCGCCAACTGCTTCGCCGACGCACACGCCGCCGACGCCCACGCCGCACAACTAGCGGCTGCGAGTAATCTGCAAGGCTTTTCGGCCGCCGCTTCGCTCCTACGCTAGGCCCTCCCAGCTAGTCTCAACCTCAGAGACGCTCGCTCAAATGAGCGAGGTAATACAGGGAGGACATCAGAATGAACATCATCGCCTGGATCATCGTTGGACTCATCGGCGGCGCGCTCGCCAAGCTGCTAATGCCGGGGAAGGACCCGGGAGGGCTCATCATCACGATCCTGCTCGGAGTCGCGGGAGCGGTTCTTGGTGGGTTCCTGTCGATCGCGTTGGGCCTCGGCAACGGCGTCGATGACTTCGACGTGGGCACGATCGTTCTCGCCGTAGTCGGCGCGATGATCTTGCTTGCGGGTTACCGCATGGTCGCGAAGACCGCCTAGTCCGCCCACCCCACAGCACGTTCAACCGCACGAAGCCAGCCGGCGTAGAGTTCCTCTCGCCGGCTGGTTTCCATTTGCGGCGTGAAGCGGCGCTCTTCGCGCCAGTTGGTGGTGACGTCGTCGCGGTCTTTCCAGAACCCCGTCGCCAGTCCAGCGAGATACGCCGCACCGAGAGCCGTCGTCTCCACGCACTCCGGGCGAACGACGTCGCGGCCGAGGATATCCGCCTGTGTTTGCAGCAAGAAGTTGTTGGAGGCGGCGCCGCCGTCCACGCGCAGCTCGTTCATGTAGACTCCCGAGTCGCGCTCCATCGCTTCGACGACGTCACGCACCTGGTAGGCGATCGCTTCCAACGTCGCGCGAGTAATGTGCGCCTTGGTCGAGCCTCTCGTTAGGCCGACGATTGTGCCGCGCGCGTGCGGGTCCCACTGCGGCGCGCCCAGCCCGACGAACGCTGGCACCACGTAAACACCGGCGGAGTCGGGGACGCTGGTGGCGAGCGCTTCGCTGTCTGCGGCGTTCTTGAAGAAACCGAGCTCGTCGCGGAGCCACTGGATCGCCGCGCCTGCCGCAAAAATCGAGCCTTCCAGTGCGTACGTCACCTCGTCGCCATTATCGCCTGCTACGCCCCAGGCCAACGTTGTCAGCAACGACTGTGAGCGGGGCGGCTTGTTTCCGGTGTTCATCAGCACGAAGGCGCCGGTGCCGTAGGTGTTCTTCGCCATGCCGGGCGCGAAGCAGGCCTGACCGAAGAGTGCGGCTTGCTGGTCGCCGGCCACGCCGGCCACCGCCGTCGCGCGGCCGAGGAGGTTTGTCTCGCCGAAGATGCCGGACGATGCTTGCACTTTGGGCAGCATCGATTGGGGTACGTGCAGCTCGGACGCGAGGTCCGCATCCCAACCAAGATCGAAGACGTTGTAGAGCAGCGTGCGCGAGGCGTTGGAGTAGTCCGTGGCGTGGACGCCGCAGAGCTTGTACAGCAGCCAGGTGTCTACGGTGCCAAACATCAGCTCGCCCTTCTCGGCGCGGTCTCGGGCGTGCGGGATGTTGTCGAGCAGCCAGTTCACCTTGGTGCCGGAGAAGTAAGGGTCGAGCAGCAGGCCCGTCTTGTCGCGGAAGACCGGCTCGAGGCCGCGCTCGCGCATCTGGTAGCAGATGTCGGCTGTGCGCCGGTCCTGCCAGACGATGGCATTGGAGATGGGCTTCCCGCTCTTGTCCCAGACGATCGTCGTCTCCCGCTGGTTGCTGATGCCGATAGCTGCGACTTGCGACGCCGTGGCCCCAATCTTGTTCAGTGCATCGCGCGCAACGTAAGACTGCGTCTGCCAGATGTCTTCGGCGCTCTGCTCCACCCAGCCCGGCTGCGGGTACTTGGTGGGGTACTCCTGCTGCGCCAGCGAGACGATGTTCCCGCCGTGGTCGAACAGGATCGCGCGGGAGGATGATGTCCCCTGGTCCAGGGCCAGTACAAAATCGGTCATGGCGTACAGAGTCGCGGGTCAAGCGCCAGCGGTCAAGCGATTAGGAGGTGCTGTATAGTGCGGAACCGGACAGGAGGGGACATATGGCTACCAAACGCAAGTACTGGAGCATCATCACGCCGTCGCCGGCGCCGATGATCAGCGCGCAAGCGAAGGCGCTGGAGTCGGCGGGGCTGGAGGGGTTGTTCGCGCCGCAGGTGTACGGTCCGCCGTTCCTGCCGCTGGCCACGGCCGCCGCTTCGACCAGCACGATCCAACTCGCGACGGGTATCGCGATCGCCTTCGTGCGCAGCCCGGTGGAGACGGCGTTCGCGGCGATGGACATGGACCGCATCAGCAGCGGGCGCTTCACGCTTGGCCTGGGCACGAGCGTTCGTGCCTGGAGCGAGGACGCATTCGGTGGGACGTACGGTAAGCCGCTGGACAACATGCGCGAAGTCGTCGACATCGTGCGGATGGTCAACGCAGACGCCCACACCGGCCAACTGAAAACGTATCGCGGCGAGTACTACGACCTCGACTTCAGCCAACTGCAGCCGTCAGCGCCGCCGCTCCGCACCGACATCCCGATCTGGATCGCCGCGCTGCGCGGGCCGCTTGTCAGCCTCGCTGCGGAGATCGGGGACGGCGTGCTCGGACACTACATCTGGTCGATCGAGTGGCTGCGCGACAAGATCCCGGCGTACCTCAAGCGTGGCCTCGAGCGCGGCGGCAAGCAACGCTCCGATATCCACTTCAACGCCTGGCTCGCCGTCGCCATCAACGATGACCGGGCGGAAGCGATCAACGACGCGCGCGCAACGGTTGCCTTCTACGCCGGCATCGAGCAGTACGAGCCGTTCTTCGCAGCCCACGGCTTCGGCGACGTCGCGAAGCAGTTGCAGGAAGGCGTGAAGAAGGGTGACTACCTTGGCGTCGCGCACCTCGTACCGGATGAGATGGCGCAAACGTTCGTCGTCTGCGGAACGGCAGACGAGTGCCGCAAACGCATCGAGCCGGCGTGGGACGTCGTGGATTCGATGACACTGGCGCCGCCGGTGTATGGCTTGCCGCCGGAGAAGGTGTTCGCTTACGGCGGCGCAATCGCGGCTACGTTCTACTAGTCACAGCACAACGAAAAACGGGGAGCGAGTTGCCTCGTTCCCCGTCTTGACGGTCAGGTCGTTAGACTAGTCGTCTTCGCGACGGTCCTCCGCCAGGACTCGCAGGCCGAAGCCGGAACCCATTGCCAGAGCGGAGAGTCCGAGCAGGACCAGGATCCAGTTCGTCCCCGAGGACTGGTAAGGCAGGCCACCGGTGTTCGGCAGCTTGGCCGGAGTCCCCGTCGGGTGCGGTGTTGACGTCGCAGGCAATGCTGTCGGTGACGGAGTCGCCGTCAGCGGGATCATTGTCGGCGTTGCCGTTGGCACCGGCGAAGGTGTCGGCGTCGGAGTCGGAGTTTGCGTGGCCGGCTCCGCTGTCGGAGTCGGTGTGGCGGGCTCCGTGACCACTGGGGTCGGCGTCGGCGTCGCAGTCGGCGTCACTACTTCAGTCGGCGTTGGCGTCGGTGAAGGAGTAGGCGTCGGTGTCGGCGTGACCACAGGGGTCTCCGTCGGAGTCGGAGTCGGAGTCGGCGTCGGAGTCGGCGTGTCCGTGCAGTTGTCCGGGCCAGCACAAGGCGTCTTCGTGTCGCGGATCGGAGTCGGCGTCGGCGAAGGCGTTGGTGTCGGAGTCGGAGTCGGACTTGGTGTCGGCGTCGGAGTCGGGCTCGGCGTCGGAGACGGAGTCGGACTTGGCGTCGGAGACGGAGTCGGGCTCGGCGTCGGAGACGGAGTCGGGCTCGGCGTCG
>JBDTOK010000221.1:0-4061 GCA_039933275.1 Chloroflexota bacterium
CGTCAGCCTGGAACTGGGCCTCCGTGACGTAGCCGGCAGCGACCATCTCCGCTTGCATCTGGTTGAAGTTTGCCGCATCAGCTCGGCGCCGTCGGAGGCGCCGCGCCAGGCGAACATTCGACCCTCCCAGAGACGTTGAGCAAACCGTTGGCCTCTAGCATCGGAGCGATGTGCCAGCGTTGAACATCGTGTCGAGCGCGGAGAAGCGGCCCGGAGTCTGCTGGCCCGCGTTGTCGAAGACGTATTCAGGCATCGCCGTTGAGGCTACTTCTCGATTAGCGCGATCAGGTCTTTCGTGGCCTGCGCGGCGACTTTGATCGCCTCGATCTCGTCCTCCCACAGCGGCGGCTCGTACGTCTGCTCGATGCCCTTCGCTCCGACCTTCACGGGCAGCCCGACGTAGGCGTCCTTGATGCCGTACTCGCCAGTGGCCATAACGGCGCAAGGGAGCACGCGCTTCTTGTCGAGCAGGACGGCCTCGACCATCTCGCAAGTGGCGGCGGCCGGCGCGTAGAAGGCGGAGCCGGTCTTGAGCAGCGACACGATCTCGGCGCCGCCGTTCTTTGCACGCTGGACGCAGGCGTCGATGTCCTCGCGGCGCATCGCCGTCGTGAGCGGCACGCCCCCTATGGTGGAGGTGCTGACGATCGGCACCATCGTTGCCTCCGTGTGGCCACCGAGAACGCTAGCGTGGACGTCCTGCACTGAGCAGCCGGCGGCCCAAGCGAGGAACGTGCGGTAGCGTGCGCTGTCCAGCATCCCGCCCTGGCCAATGATGCGCTCTTTGGGCAGACCAGTCGCTTCAAGGGTGACGTGGCACATGGCGTCCATCGGGTTCGCGAAGATGATGAAGACGGCGTTGGGGGAGGCCTTGGCGGCTGCCGTCGCAACGTCGCGGACGATGCCTGCGTTTTTGTTCAGCAGCTCTTCTCGCGTCATGCCGGGCTTGCGGGGGAGGCCGGAAGTGATCACGACGACGTCCGAATTCTTCGTGTCCTCCCAGTTGTTCGAGCCGGTGAGCTTGGCGTTGAAGCCGACGTGAGGGCCGGACTCTGCCAGGTCGAGCGACTTGCCCTGCGGCAGGCCCTCGACGATGTCTTGCAGGACGACGTCGATGTAGCCGGTCTCCGCGAGGCGTTGGGCCATCGTGCCGCCGGTCATACCGGCCCCCACGATTGTTACTTTTGCGCGCATGTTTGGCGTTCTCCTTCTTTCACTACTTGTTTTGGGAGACCCGCTCGCTGGCGTCTGGGGCGATGCCGTCACGGGACGGGTCGTTCGGGTCAGGATTACAAAGGTTAGTTCTTTACCAGTTTCGCCTGGTAGGCGTTCCAGTTCTTGTCCAGGTTCCGGTCGCGGACGAGCGAAAGGATGTACTCGCCGAAGTCGCGCGAGTTTGCGCCGGTGTCGCGGCCCGTCATCACAAGCTTCTTCTCGAAGCGGCCGGCGATGTCCAGCGCGTGCTCCAGTTTGTCTGCACGGTCCGCGAAGCCGAGGTGTCGCAGCATCATAGCGCCGGCGCGGACCATGCTGCTCGGGTCGGCGTACTGCGCGCGTCCTTCGTCGACCATGCGCGGGGCGGAGCCGTGGATCGCCTCGAACATTGAGTAGCGGCTGCCGATGTTGGCGCTGCCGGCCGTGCCGACGCCGCCCTGGAACTCTGCGGCCTCGTCCGTGAGGATGTCCCCATAGAGGTTAGGCAGCACGAAGACCTTGAACTCGGTGCGACGCTTCTCGTCAACGAGCTTGGCGGTCATGATGTCGATGTACCAGTCGTCCCACTTCACGCTCGGGTACTCGGCGGACATCGTGCGGGCGGTGTCAAGGAAGAGGCCGTCCGTTGTCTTGACGACGTTGGCCTTGGTGACGACGGTCAGGCGGTTGATGTTGTGCTTCGCCGCGAAGTCGAAGGCCATGCGGATGATGCGAACGGAGCCCGGCCGGGTGATCAGCTTGAAGTCGATGGCGAGATCATTCTCGACGATGATGCCGTCGGAGCCGAGTGCGTAGAGGTCTTCGGTGTTCTCGCGGAAGAATGTCCAGTCGATGCCCTGCTCCGGCACGCGCACCGGGCGCACGTTAGCGAAGAGATCGAGCTCCTTGCGCATGGCCACGTTGGCAGACTCGATGTTCGGCCAGGGATCGCCCTTGCGCGGCGTGGTGGTCGGACCCTTGAGGATGACGTGGCACTTGCGCAGCTCGGCGAGGACGTCGTCGGGGATCGCTTTGTTCTTGGCGGCGCGGTTCTCGATCGTCAGGCCTTCGATCGTGCGGAACTCCACCTTGCCGGACTTCACCTCAGCGGCGAGCAAGTCTTCGAGGATGCGCTGGGCCTCAGCCGTGATGAAGGGGCCGATGCCGTCGCCGCCGCAGACGCCGACGATGATCGGCTTGAGGGCGGCGAAGTCCAGCGGCTCCTCGCCCTGCTTCATGCGCTCTACGCGAGCGACCTGCTCTTCCAGCAGGCGTCCGAAATGCTCCTTCGCGCGCTCGATTTCCTTGCTACTCATTCGCTACTCCACTCTAGTTGTCGGGCAGATCCGCCAGAGGCGGACACGCGATGCCAATTCTAGCAAGCGGGCTGCGAAGGAGATAGTTCGGGGCGCTATTCGACGAGGAGCGTGCCTTCGAGGTAGCCCACCTCGGCCAGCCCGACGCCGGGTACCTCGCGGGCCATCTCCTCGCGGACAGGCGCCATGTCGAAGTCTGCGTTCGTGATCGGCGGCATCCAGTTGTCGTGGTGACCGAGGAAGACGATACGCGAGCCCAGCAGCTTCGCTTCCATGGCGATGAACTGAGCCATCGAGCCCTGGATCGGCTCGCCGTCAACGTTGGCGCGCCCTGCGGCGGCGAGAATGGCGATCTCGGCGTCGATCGAGTCGAGGACGCCACCCCAGCAGCCGGACGTGTCCTGGAAGAAGATCCGCGCGTCCGGCGTCTCGACCAGGTAGACGAGAGCGCCGCCGTCGCTGGTGCTGCCGATGACACTACGCACATGATCGAGGATGACGGCGCCTTCGGGAGCACCGCTGGCCGCGAACGACATGATCCGCTGGACGAGGCCAGGGCAGGCGGCGCGCTCGTCCTGGGTGAGGCCCGCGTGGCCCGTCTCCGCCTCGCCGCTGCCGACGTCGGTCAGGATCCAGGTACAGGAGTGGATGCTGGGAAACGCTCGCACGATGATGCCCTCCGCGATGCGGTGACGCTCACCGCCGGAGGTTGGGAGAAGCTGCGTGTCCGGCACGCCGGCCTCGCGCATCACGCGGCAACTTTCGTGCGAGCCGATGATGCGAGCGCCCGTGTTGTTCGCGATGACCTCAGCCCCAGCGATGTGATCGAAGTGCGAGTGGCCGACAAGGATGGCGTCAGCGCGATCGACGTCACTGGCACTCAGACCAACCGGCGGCGCGCCGGGCACCCGGTCCATGTACGCATCGAGAAAGATGACGGTCTCGCCGACGGTCAGCCGCCACGTCGCCACGCCCAGCCAGTCGAGTGTAGTTTTCACTTAGTGCGGAGCATCTTGCGAAGGATGTAGGGCAGAATGCCGCCGTGCCGGTACTGCTCCATCTCCAGCTTGCTGTCGATGCGGACGATCGCCTGGAGCATGACGTCAGTGCCGTACTCGGAGTGGACGCGGACGGTGATGATCTTGCCGGGGATGAGGTCGGACTCCAGGTCGAGGATGTCGTACGTCTCCTTGCCGGTCAGGTTCTGCGTCGTGCGGCTTTCGCCCGGCTGGAACTGCAGTGGCAGGATGCCCATGCCGATCATGTTCGAGCGGTGGATGCGTTCGAAGCTCTCCGCAATGATCGCCTTTACGCCGAGAAGGTTCTCGCCTTTCGCTGCCCAGTCGCGGGAGCTGCCCGTCCCAAACTCCTGGCCGGCGATGCAGATCAGCTGCACGCCGTCCTGCTGGTAGCGCATGGAGGCGTCGTAGATCGTCATCTCGTCGCCGCTGGGGTAGTGAGTCGTCCAGCCGCCCTCTTTCTCCGCCAGCTCGTTGTGCAGGCGGATATTGGCGAACGTGCCGCGCATCATCACTTCGTGGTTGCCGCGCC
>JBDTOK010000222.1:0-4050 GCA_039933275.1 Chloroflexota bacterium
CAGCCACTATGGCCGCATCTGCCCGATTGAGACGCCGGAAGGCCCGAACATCGGTCTGATCGGCTCGCTCGCCACTTACGGGCGGGTGAACGAGTACGGCTTCATCGAAACGCCGTACCGCAAGGTCGCGCGCGAGATGCCGAAGGGCTCGGAGAAGCTGCTCGGCCGCATCATTCGCGAAGACATCACCAACGAAAAGGGCAAGGTCCTCTTCGAGGCAGGCACTGAGATCGACGAAAAGATCTTCAAGAAGCTCGCCGACATCGAGGGCAAGACCGTCCCCGTCCGGCCGTTCGTGTCGGACCAGGTCGACTACCTCTCCGCTGACGAAGAAGAAGAGTTCATGGTCGCGCAGGCCAACTCCCCCTTCGACGAAGAGGGCCGGTTCACCTCGGACCGCGTGGAAGCGCGACACTCCGGCCAGTTCACGACATCCGACCCACTGCACGTCGACTACGTCGACCTTTCGCCCAAGCAGGTCGTCTCCGTTGCCGCGTCGCTGATTCCGTTCCTGGAGCACGACGACGCCAACCGAGCACTGATGGGCGCTAACATGCAGCGCCAGGCAGTCCCGCTCGTGCGGCCAGAGATTCCGCTGGTCGGCACGGGCATGGAGTCGCAGACGGCCGTTGACTCTGGCCAGGTGCTGACGGCCGATGGCCCCGGCACCGTCGCCGCGGTCACCGGCGACCACATCACGGTCGAGTACGACGTGGGCGGCGAGAAGCGCTACGCCCTGAACAAGTTCATCCGCAGCAACCAGGGCACCTGCATCAACCACCGCGCAGCCGTCTCTCGGGGCGACCACGTGGTCAAGGGCCAGACGATTGCTGATAGCTCTTCGACGGAGCACGGCGAGCTGGCCCTGGGGCAGACACTGCTCTGCGCGTTCATGAGCTGGGACGGCTACAACTTCGAGGACGCCATCATCCTTTCCGAGCGCATCGCGCAGGACGACAAGTTTACGTCCATCCACGTCGAAAAGCACGAGGTTGAGGCGCGCGACACCAAGCTCGGGCCAGAGGAGATCACGCGAGACATCCCCAACGTCGGCGAAGAAAGCCTCCTGGACCTCGACGAGTACGGCGTCATCCGCGTCGGTGCCGAAGTCCAGTCCGGCGACATCCTCGTCGGCAAGATCACGCCGAAGGGCGAGACAGAGCTGACCGCAGAAGAGAAGCTGCTTCGCGCGATCTTCGGTGAGAAGGCGCGTGAGGTGAAGGACACCTCGCTGCGAGTCCCGCACGGCGAGCGCGGCAAGGTCATCGAGACCAAGTTCTTCGCCCGACCCGACAACGACCCCGGCCGCCCGCAGCACGGTTCCCCGAACCACCACTGCCGCTGGCCCTACTACGCACAGATCACGGACGAGCTTGCACCGGGCGTGCAGGCGATGGTCCGCATCTCAATCGCTCAGCGGCGCAAGATCGCAGAGGGCGACAAGATGGCCGGCCGCCACGGCAACAAGGGCGTCGTCTCCCGGATTCTTCCGGTCGAAGACATGCCCCACCTCGCCGACGGTACGCCAATGGACATCGTCCTCAACCCCATCGGTGTGCCGTCCCGTATGAACATCGGCCAGGTACTGGAGACACACCTCGGTTGGGCCGCCCGCCGCATGGGCTTCCGCGCGGTGTCGCCGGTCTTCGACGGCGGCAACCCCGCCACGATCGAAGACGCGCTCTGCCGCCTCTGGATGTGCGAGCAAGCTGACGCCATCCAGCAGGAATCGCACACCGGCGGCTACGGCAACGGGAATGGCGACGGCAACTCAATCGGCGAGCGCGTCGACAAGGAGAAGCTGTTCAAGTGGGTCACCAGCAAGAACTACGACCCGAACGTCATCTTTGACGACAACATCGTCGGTGAAGCGCGGCGTGCCGGCCTCGAGCTCTGGCTCGAGTCACTGGGCGTGAAGCGCGTGCGTGGCAAGTCCTACCGCGACCTTGATGCCGCCTGCGAGAAGATCCTGCTGGAGCGCGGCATCGCCGCCCCGACATTCGGCAAGCAGGTCTTGTACGACGGCCGCACCGGTGAGCGCTTCGACCAGCCGGTCACCATCGGCTATATCTACATGCTGAAACTCGTCCACCTTGTCGAGGACAAGATCCACGCCCGGTCCACTGGCCCGTACTCCCTGATCACGCAGCAACCGCTGGGTGGCAAAGCGCAGTTCGGTGGCCAGCGCTTCGGTGAGATGGAAGTGTGGGCGCTCGAAGCATACGGCGCGGCGCACATCTTGCAGGAACTGCTGACCGTCAAGTCAGACGACGTCGTTGGCCGTGTGAAGACGTACGAGGCCATCGTCAAGGGCGAAGACATTCAGGAGCCCGGCGTGCCGGAATCCTTCAAGGTGCTGGTCAAAGAGCTGCAGAGCCTCGGCCTCGCCGTAGAAGTGCTGAACGAAGAAGAAGAACGAGTGCAACTGGCTGACACATCCTCAGCCGATCTGCCCGACCTGGGCGGCATCGACCTGAGCGGATTTGAGAAGGGAGAGGACCTACTTGGCACTGGAAGTTAACGATTTCAACGCAATACGGATCTCGTTGGCTTCGCCGGAGCAGATTCGCTCATGGTCCTACGGCGAAGTAACCAAGCCTGAAACCATCAACTACCGCACGCTCAAACCCGAGAAGGACGGACTCTTCTGCGAGAAGATCTTCGGCCCGACAAAGGACTTCGAGTGCTACTGCGGCAAGTACAAGCGCGTCCGCTACAAGGGCATCGTCTGCGACAAGTGTGGCGTCGAGGTCACGCGATCAAAGGTCCGACGCGAGCGCATGGGCCACATCGAGCTTGCGTCCCCGGTGGCGCACATCTGGTTCGTGAAGGGTACGCCCTCACGCATCGGTCTGCTGCTGGACATCTCCCCGCGCCAGCTGGAGAAGGTCCTCTACTTCGCCGACTTTATCGTCACCTCTGTCGATGAGACTGTCCGCACGCAGGCGCTTGAGTCCCTCCAGAAGGAGATGGACGACGCGCTGGCCAGGAGCGAGGCAGAGAACTCCGGCCGCATCGCTGAGATCACCAGGGCCACCGACGACGCCATAGCCATCGTCGAGGCCAACCGCGAAGAGCGACTGAAGGCCGCGCAAGACACCGTCGACCGCGACATCGAGGCGCTGAACGCCAAGGGCGAAGAAGTAAAGCTGGCGATCGAAGAGATCGGCGAGAAAAAGGCCCCGCGCAAGACCGGGCTGGACGACGCCTTCCTGCTCGCCCGCCGTGGCGAGACGCTGCCGAAGAACTCCGTCAAGCAACTCGAAAAGGAGATCGCGCGGCGCACCAAGGAGCTTGAGAAGACGCGAGGCGAGCGCCAGAAGCAGGCCGAGGCCGCGCTCAACACCGACATCGAGAAGGCACGACAGGCGGCGCTGTCCGAGATGGACCCGCTGCGCCGCAAGGTCAACGAAGACCGCGAAGCCGTCCGCGACGAGTACCAGACTCGCATCGAACGCATCGAGGACCTGAAAGACCCGATCCGCGATGACTTCTGCTCCGTACTCAAGGAAACCGAACTGCGGGACATCGAGTCCAAGTGCCCGGGCCTGATCAAGGCTGGCATGGGCGCCGAGGCCGCACTGGAGATTCTCGACCGCGTGGACCTGGACGGACTCGCCGTCAAGCTGCGCATGGAGATCCAGAACTTCTCCGGCCAGCGCCGCAAGAAGGCGACAAAGCGACTGCGTGTCGTGGAAGCGCTGCGCAAGAGCGGCAACAAGCCACCGTGGATGGTGCTCGGCGTTCTGCCTGTGCTGCCGCCAGACCTGCGCCCGATGGTACAGCTCGACGGTGGCCGCTTCGCCACGTCTGACCTGAACGACCTCTACCGCCGCGTGATCAACCGCAACAACCGCCTCAAGAGACTTCTGGAGCTGGGCGCGCCGGAGATCATCATCCGTAACGAGAAGCGCATGCTCCAGGAGGCCGTCGACTCACTGATCGACAACGGCCGCCGCGGCCGTGCAGTCTCGACAGCGGGCAACCACAAGCTGAAGAGCCTGTCGGACATGCTCAAGGGCAAGCAGGGGCGCTTCCGCCAGAACCTGC
>JBDTOK010000223.1:0-4008 GCA_039933275.1 Chloroflexota bacterium
GCCTGCGCGGACATCGCGATTGCGGCGGAGTCGGCGGTGTTTGCGTTTTCGGAGGCGAGGCTTGGCCTCGTGCCGGCGACGATCTCACCGCACGTTATCGAAAAGATTGGCGTCGGGCGTGCGCTGCCGCTGTTCCTCACCGGCGAGCGATTTGGCGCTGCGCACGCTGAGCGCATCGGACTGGTGCGAAGCGTGGTGACGGAATCGGAGCTGGACTCTGCAGTCGCGGCCACAGTCGACGCGTTGCTGGCGGCGAGTCCTGCCGCGCAATCTGCGGCCAAGATCATGGCGCGACGGGTGAATGATGCAGCAAGAACAGAGGTGGACTCGTACACATCGCAAATGATTACAGCGATTCGAGCATCCGACGAAGGTCGCGAAGGCGTGACGGCGTTTCTCGAAAAACGAAAGCCGCGGTGGGCAGAATGACAGTGATCAAGCGGCTGCTCATCGCCAACCGCGGCGAGATTGCGGTGCGCATCGCTCGCACGTGCCACGCGCTCGGCATCGAAACGGTGGCGGTGTACTCCGATGCGGACCGGCGCTCGCTGCATGTGTTGGAGTGCGACCGCGCGGTGCACATCGGCGGGTCTGCACCGAGCGAGAGTTATCTGAACATCGAGGCGATCATCAAGGCGGCGCAGGAGACTGGCGCCGACGCGCTGCACCCGGGCTACGGACTGCTCTCAGAGAATCCGGCGCTGGCAAAGGCTTGCGTCGACGCGGGCATCATCTTCGTCGGGCCGAGCGCGGACGTCATCCACATGATGGGCAACAAGGCCGAGGCGCGGAAGCTGGCGCAGAAACACGGCGTTCCGACGATCCCCGGCTACGAAGGCGAAAACCAGTCGCCGAAAGCGCTCGAGGCGAAGGCGCAGCAGATCGGGTGGCCGGTGATGATCAAGGCGGCGGCCGGCGGCGGTGGTCGCGGTATGCGGCTGGTCGAGAGCAAGAAGGCGTTTGCGGAGGCGGCGGAGGGCGCGCGCCGCGAGTCCGAGCGCGCCTTCGGGAACGGGACGCTGATCCTGGAGAAGGCGATCGTCGGCGGGCGGCACATCGAAGTGCAGGTCCTGGCCGACGCGCACGGCAACGTCGTGCACCTGGGCGAGCGCGACTGCTCGATGCAGCGACGCCACCAGAAGGTGGTCGAAGAATCGCCGTCGCCGGCGGTTGATGCAGCGCTGCGCGAACGCATGGGCGAGTCTGCGGTAGGCCTGGCGTCGGCTGTGGGTTATGTCAACGCTGGCACCGTCGAGTTTATGTTGGACTCCGGCGGCAACTTCTACTTCCTCGAGATGAACACGCGGCTACAGGTGGAACACGGAGTCACGGAGCTGGTCACCGGCCTCGACCTGGTTGCACTGCAACTGGCAGTGGCCGAGGGCAAGCCGCTGCCGTTCTCGCAGGACGGCGTGCGCTTTGACGGCCACGCGATTGAGACGCGCATCTATGCGGAGGACCCGGAGCGCGGCTTCCTGCCAAGCCCGGGGCCGATCCACAAACTGCTGCTGCCGGAGGGCCGCGGGATCCGCAACGACGTCGGCACGTATGAGGGCGACGAGATCTCGACGTACTACGACCCGATGATCTCGAAGCTGCTGGCGTTCGCCCCGTCACGCAGCGAGGCGATCGAGCGGATGGCGCGCGCGCTGGCTCTGTACCGGGTCGACGGCGTGAAGACGAACCTTACTTTCCTGCGCACGATCGTCACGCATCCAACGTTCCGCGCCGGCGAGATAACGACGGACTGGCTCGACACGAAGTTCACGCTGGAGGAACAGGTGGCGCCGGAAGCGGCGATGCTCGCCGCGCTGGGCTACGTCGTACACGACAGCAACATGGGCGACCCGTTTCTCGCCGCCGGGCCGACCGGCGCGGGCGGCGTCGCCCGGCTCGACCTGGAGGACCACGGCGAGACGCACACGCTGATCGCGCAACGAGCGCCCGGCGACAGCAAAACGTGGTTCGTGGCGATCAACCGACGGACGGCGCGGACGATCCGGCTGGAGCGCGTGGCCGGCGATCACGTAATCGTTGGTGACGGCGATGAGTCGACCAGCTCGCACGTACAGCGTGACGCGCACGGCTTCGAGGTGACGTTGGCCGGCCGCACGTACACGCTGGGCTACACATCGGGCGAGGCGGTGCGCTCGGCGGTCGATCACCGGCAGCAGGGGCTGACGGCGCCGATGCCGGGCCTCGTGCTGAAGGTGTTGGTTAAGCCGGGGGATGCCGTGCGCGCGCACCAGACGCTGGTCGTGCTCGAAGCGATGAAGATGGAACACTCGATCGAAGCGCCGCACGACGGCGTGGTGAAGGCTGTGCACTGTAAAGAGGGCGGCCGCGTCTCCAACGGCGAGCTGCTGGTCGAGATCGAGCAGGACAAGACGGAGCAGGCGGAGTGAACTGGCCGGAGCGTGTAACGATCACCGAAGTCGGTCCGCGCGACGGACTGCAGAACGAAGACCACACGATCCCACTGCAAGAGAAGGTACGGCTCATCGACGCGCTTTCGGTGACGGGACTTGCGCGCATCGAAGCGGCGTCGTTCGTCAGCCCGAAGGCGATCCCGCAGATGGCCAACGCAAGCGAAGTGCTTACGGCGATCAAGCGAGCGCCGGGCGTGACGTACATCGGACTCGTGCCGAACGAACGCGGGGCGCAAGACGCAATCGCGGCTAAGGTGGACGAGATCGCGGTCGTTGTCTCCGCGAGCGAATCGCACAACCGCGCGAACGTGAACCGCAGTGTCGCCGAATCGCTCGAAGCGATCCGCAACGTCGCGAAGATCGCGGCCGAGGCCGGCGTTCCGTGGAGCGGCTACGTCTCGACGGCGTTTGGTTGCCCGTACGAAGGCGACGTGCCCGCGGAGCGAGTCCTCGAAGTCGCCGGTGAGTTGCGGGCGGCAGGCGCGAACGCGATCGCGCTTGGCGACACGATCGGCGTCGGCAACCCGCGGCAGGTGTTCGAGCTAGTCTCTCGGCTGGCGAAACAGATGCCGGCGGCGGAGATGCGGCTGCACTTTCACGACACGCGCGGCATGGCGCTGGCCAACGTCGTCGCGGCGATGGAGGCGGGCGCGACACAGTTCGACGGCTCGATCGGTGGGCTTGGCGGCTGCCCATACGCGCCCGGCGCCTCCGGCAACGTCGCGACCGAGGACATGGCAGCGATGCTACACCGCATGGGCATCCCGACGGGCGTGGACGGCGAGCGGCTACTGGACGCCGCCTGGCTCGCGGAAGACATCATCGGCCGGCCGCTAGAGGGACGCGTGAAACGGGCCGAGGGCCGACGGGCCGTCTGATCGGGACAAGGGTCCATCTCGGCGGCGTGTGCAGGCTCTCGCGGGTTGAGAGTCGGTTAGGACCGAGGCGGCGAGGCTAACGAACCCGTTATCACACGTATACACGGAGCGACCTCCCGTATGCGGTTTCTAGTATCTAATCGGTTACAATGACCCCTAGAAAACAACGCCTGCCCACACCCGATCGCGGGCTTTTCGGAGGAGACGCATGACCCCAGAGCCCCTCGTTCTCGCCGTTGACGACGAAGCCGGAATTCTGCGCCTGATGAAGCTGGAGCTCACGGGCCAGGGCTTCCGCGTAATCACAGCCTCTAACGGCGAAGACGCGATGAAGCTCGTCGAAGAGCAGCGACCAGACGTCCTTCTGCTGGACGTGATTATGCCCGAAATGACCGGCCTCGAGGTGATGCGCCGGGTCCGGGAGCAGATGAACGTGCCGATCATTATGGTGACGGCCAAGGACAGCGATCAAGACAAGATCCGTGGCCTCGAGATGGGCGCGGACGACTACATCGTGAAGCCGTTCAGCCCCGAAGAGATGGGCGCACGCATCCGGGCCGTTCTGCGCCGGGCGATCGGCAACCAGAACACCGAGCGCGTGATCAAGGTTCAGGACGTGGAAATCGACCTGAACCGCCGCATCATGACCCGCAACGGCGAGGTCGTGTCGCTGACCCGGACGGAGTGGTTGCTGTTGCAGT
>JBDTOK010000224.1:0-4005 GCA_039933275.1 Chloroflexota bacterium
AAAACCGCCCTACCCCTACATCATGATGATGGGCACGGCCGAGGCCAGCGAAGCCAACGCCCTCGAGGTAATGATGAAGGTCGGCGCGGTGATGACCGGCACGCAGGTCAGCGACGCCGCGAAGCCCATGCTCGAGAAGCGAGTCAAGGATGAGGGCCGCGTCGGCATCCGCTTCACGCCGAAGGACTTCTTCAAAGTCCAGCAGCAGCCCGGCGGCGCCAGCTCAAAGGTCGTCAAGAGCTAAGCGCCTTTGCCCTACCCGCAGCCCCCAACCCGTAGCCGGGGCTTTCCAGCCCCGGCTCATAACACCTGTCTCCTAACCAATCCCCTGCCCCTGGTCTCGGACACCTGCCGCCTGCCGAAACGCAACGATCCTGCAGATCCCATCTGTGCATCATCTGTGCCATCTGTGGCTCGCAATCAAGGGCCTGCCTTGACCCTCAACCCCTGACCCCTGACCCTTGCGGAATGAGTGGGGTGGCGCTTGCGCTCGTTCTGTCCTCGGCCGTCATGCACGCCTCCTGGAACTACCTCGTTAAGCGCAGCCACGACAAGGTCCTCTTCTTCTGGGCGATGGCCGCGCTCGGCTTCACCGGCCTCATAGTGCCGGGCATCGCGCTGGCCCTCTACGACGGCTTCACGCCAACGATGCTCGGGTTCGCCTGCATCTCGATTTGCCTCCACGCCAGCTACGCGATCACCCTCACGGCCAGCTACAAGCTCGGCGACTTGTCCTCCGTCTACCCCATCTCGCGGGGCATGGGCCCGGCGCTGGTGCCCCTGCTGGCAGTGCTGCTGCTCGGCGAGAGCGTGTCCGCCGTCGCCGTGGTCGGCATCGTGCTCGTCGTGCTGGGCATCTACGCCACGCACATCGACACGCGGTTTCTGCGCGACATCTCGCACCCGCTGAAGATGCTCTCTCTGCCCGCGACGCGCATCGCATTCCTCACCGGCTTCATCATCGCTGGCTACACAATCTCCGATAAGACCGCGATCAACCACGACCTCAACCCCGTCACCCTCAGCCTCTTCGATACGTTCGGTAACGTGATCGGTCTCTTGCCGGCGGTAGTTGGCGCCGGGCTCGCCACGCTGCAAACCGAGTGGCGCTTCGATACGAAACGCATCGTTGCGGCGGGCATCCTCGCACCTACGGGCTACCTCCTCGTCCTGATCGCGCTCACCACGACCCGCGTAGCCTACGTCGCCCCGTCACGAGAAGTTGGGATCGTCATCGGCGCGGCCCTCGGCGTCTTCCTCCTCGGCGAGGGCTATGGGCTAACGCGCATCTGGGGCTCAGCGCTAGTGGTGGCCGGCGTCGTCGTCATCGCGCTGGCGCCGTAGGAAACGAGCCGCGGACACGCGGATCGGCGCGGGTTAGCGACAACCAAAAAACAAAATCCGCGTAGATCCGCGGCATTCCGCGGCTAATTCGTGCTGCGCCGTTAGCAAGGATCAACATCCGCTGCGACGCTCCTAAACAGCATCTGCGCAAAGTCTGCGGCAATCTGCGGCCAATTTCGTTACTGCATCCCTGGTCGCGTCAAGTGATAAACTCCCGCCAAGGAGGGGACTCACATGGCTAAGACAGCACTCATTCTCGGCGGCGGCGGCGCGCTCGGCATCTCCTGGGAGACTGGCGTTCTCGCTGGCCTCAAGCAAGCGGGCGTCGACGTCACCGGCGCCGACCTCGTCGTCGGCACGTCTGCCGGCTCCGTCGTCGCGACGCAGATAACCCAGGGCTGGTCGCTGGAGGAGCTGCTCGAGGAGCACCGCAACGGCACGATCGGCACCAACACACCGATGGACTTCGACCTGCCGAACATGATGAACGTCTTCGCGAAGTGGGCTGCCTACGACGACATCGACCAGGAACGCTGCGCCGAAATCGGCAAGATGGCGATCGCCTCCAAGACAACGACTGAAGAAAAGTGGATCGAGTCTTTCTCCGACTTCATCAACCCTGACTGGCCAGCCGACCGCGACCTTCGCATCTGCACCGACGACGCCGAAACCGGCGAGTTCGTAACGTGGACGCGCGACTCCGGCGTCCCGATGCGCACTGCCGTCGCATCAAGCTGCGCGGTACCGGCGATGTTCCCTTGCGTGCGTATCAACGGCCGCCTCTACCAGGACGGCGGCGTCCGTTCCGGTACCAGCGCCGACGTCGCCGCCGGCTACGACTCCACCCTCATCATCGCGCCGATCGGTGCGCGCAACGACTCGATCGACCCTCTGCTCGGGCGCATCACTCGCCGCGAGGCAGACGAGCTGCGTGCAGGCGGTTCTAATGTCGAGCTCGTCTTCCCCGACGCCGCTGCGCTCGAAGCGATGGGCTTCAACCGCATGGATTCGACGCGCCGCGGCGTCTCCGCCGATGCCGGCGTCAAGCAAGGCGTCGCACTGGCCAGGAAACTCGAAGCGGCGTGGAGCAAGACCCCGGCCTGATCGGCACAAAAAAAGCATGGCGTACGTCAGGCAGGGGTCCGTCGATCACCTTGTCTACGCCGTCGCCGATCTAGACGCGGGCATCGCCCATATCGAACGGATGCTTGGCGTTCGCGCTGAGCCTGGCGGCGCGCACCCTGGCCGCGGCACGCACAACGCATTGCTCTCGCTCGGCGGCGGCTCTTACCTCGAGATCATCGCGCCGGACCCGGACCAGCCCGACCCGAAGGCGCCGCGACCGTTCGGCCTCGATAAGCTGCGTGCCCCGCGCCTCGTCACGTGGGCGGTGCGCGTCTCACACATCGAGAAACGAGTGGAACAGGCGCGCGCGGCTGGCTACGATCCGGGCGATGCCCACCCAATGTCCCGCAAGCTCCCCAGCGGCGCCGAGCTCAAGTGGCAACTCACCGCGCGCCCCGAAGCGGCCGCCAGCGGCATCGTTCCGTTCCTGATCGAGTGGCAGCCCCGTGAGCATCCGTCGAAGACGGCGCCGCGCGGTGCGCAGCTCTCCGACTTGCAGGCGGAGCACCCGCACCCGGGCGAGGTTAACGCCATGCTCGAAGCGCTGGGCGTCGAACTGACGGTCAGCGAGTCCGCCCGTCCGGCCCTCATCGCCACGATGGAAGGGCCAAACGGGACTGTGGTGCTGACCTAGCGCTCACATCCGGATTCCGCTGAGGATTCGGTCAGTCCCTACGAGTAACGACCTCGATAAATCGCGGCGTAGTTCTAGATCGTAGCGTTGCGGGCGCAGCGTTTCGGCGCAATGCCGAGTGGATTGCTGCGTCGCTTCGTCCGCCGGGTACAGTGATGAATCGACTGCGACGGCTGACGCTGTGCCCCTACGTTCGTGGCGGTGTTGTTTGCGGTTGAGCCGCATCCAATTCACCACCTGGACGTCGAACGCGTGCGCTTGCGGTTCGCCTTCGTTATCTGCTTCCATTTCTTCTGCTGCTCCTTACGCACGAGCGGGTCCTTCTTGCCTTCGATGAAGATCTGCTCGCGCTGCAGTTTGCGGTAGCTTTCGAAGCGGTCCCGCGCTAGGTCGCCGGTGTCGAGTGCCGCGTTGATGGCGCAGCCTGGCTCGGCGTTGTGCTGGCAGTCGCTGAACGAGCACTCGCCCGCCAGCTCCGAAACGTCCGCAAACGCCATCCCGAGCCCGGCCTCGGAGTCCCACAGCCCAAGCTCGCGCAGGCCCGGCGTGTCGATGATCAGCCCGCCGCCGGGAATCGCCAGCATCTGGCGGCTCGTCGTCGTGTGGCGGCCCTTGTCGTAGTTGCTGACGTGGCTCACCGCCTGCACCTCACCCGCCAGCAGCCGGTTCACCAGGCTCGACTTACCCACGCCGGACGAGCCGATGAACGCTGCCGTCCGCCCAAACCCAAGATAGCGGTGCAGCGCGTCGACGCCCTCGCCGGTTGCGGCGCTGGTCGTGTGCAGATCGACCGCTGGCGCGATTGCTTCGACGGACGCGAACAACGCCGGCGCGTCTTCCGCGATGTCGGCCTTGTTCAAAACGATCACCGGCGTCGCGCCGCTCTCCCAGATCACGGAGAG
>JBDTOK010000225.1:0-3982 GCA_039933275.1 Chloroflexota bacterium
GACGGCCGACGGCGTCGATCTCGTCGACGAAGACGATGCATGGTGAGTTGCGCTTGGCCTGGTCGAAGAGGTCGCGCACACGTGAGGCGCCGACGCCAACGAACATCTCGACGAACTCAGAGCCTGAGATCGAGAAGAACGGCACGCCAGCCTCGCCGGCAACCGCCTTGGCGAGCAGCGTCTTGCCTGTGCCAGGAGGTCCGACCAGCAGGACGCCCTTCGGAATGCGTGCGCCCAGTGCTGCGAACTTCTCCGGATACTTGAGGAACTCGACGACTTCCTTTAACTCATCTTTAGCTTCTTCGACCCCCGCGACATCTAAGAACGTGACGCTAGGCCTCGCGCCGCTGAACATGCGCGCGCGGCTCTTGCCAAAGTTGAGCGCCTGGTTGTTCGACCCCTGCGCTTGCCGCAAGAAGAAGAACAGAATGCCGACGATGATAACAATCGGTAGGAACTGCAAAAGAATCGCGACAACCGTCTTCCAGGAGCTCGCGCCCTTGATGTTGACTTCGGGGTAGTTCGATTCGCCGGGGTTTACGCCGTTCGCCTGTAGCACGTCGCGGACGGTATCGCCCTCTTCCAGCTTCGTCTCGTACTGGACGTCCTCGCCCTTGAGTTTGTACTGGACAGAAGTCCCGTTGACGTCAACCTTGGTGATTGAGCCTGATTTGGCCTCGGCGATGAACTTGTCCAGTGTCTGTTCTGTGGTGCCTGTGCTCCCGCCATAAAAGACGGTAAAGATGATTGCGACAATCGCGACCAGTATGAGGAGGTAAATGAAGCTGTTTCGCAGCCAACGTCCGTTCATACGACTCTTTCTACATCAGTTCTCGCAGGGAAATACGCCTGCATAATGCTCATTCAAGTATAGCATGTAGCCGCCTGGACTCCGGCTCTACTAGATGTGACGATTGCGTGCCGCAATCGGTTACAGGAGTGTACCCGCGACCAGCGTTGCAATATGTCTGTCGTGGCACGTTATGGGCGCTAGTCCTCGCTGGCCAGCTTTCCCTCCTGGGCCCAGTTCTCCTTGTCGATATCATCGAAGATGACAATCGTCGCTTCCGGCGTCGTGTGCGCGATGTTCACCATAGCGTCAGTGATAACGCGCGCCAGTTCCTTCTTCTGGGCATCCGTCCGGCCCGTCCACATTTCTACTCGCACGATCGGCATTGGCGTTCCTCCAAACAAGCAATCAGTGCATCCAAGCAAACAGTAAATCCCGCGCACAAGCAAGAGCGATTCTAATCTCGCGCCTTCCACGCTCCGCCGAATTGTTAACAAGCGTCATCGATTCGTTGACTCGCTCCGACGCGCGGCGATAGCATCGGCTAAGAATCATGGCAACGCGCCCGTCGTTCAAAATCGAACGCACCATCTGGGGTGAGGGCACGCACCTGATCGCCGGCGTCGATGAAGTTGGACGCGGACCGCTCGCCGGACCGGTCGCTGCCGGCGCCGTCATCCTCCCGATGGGCGCCCGCGCCGCCGGCCGCTACAAGTTCCTCCGCCACCTCAACGACAGCAAGAAGCTCTCCCATGAAGTCCGCGCAGAGCTCGCGCCATACATCTGGGAGCACGCTGTCGCCGCCAGCGTTGGCTTCGTCTCCGTAGAGACGATCGACCGCATCGGCATCGCCGAGGCCTCGCGCCAGGCCTGGCTCGCCGCGCTCGGCGACCTGCCGGTGCGCCCGCAGCACCTCCTCCTCGATGCGTTTCCGCTAAAAGCGTGCAACCTCCCGCAGACCAACATCATCGGCGGGGACGGCCTCTCGCTCTCGATCGCAGCTGCCTCGATCATCGCCAAGGTCGCGCGCGACAAGCTGATGGATGGCCACGACGACTCCTACCCCGGTTACGGCTTCCTCACCAACAAGGGCTACTACACGCAGGAGCACGCGCGCGCCATCAAAGACCTCGGCCCCTGCGATCTCCACCGCCGCAGCTTCCAGCCGGTAAAGGACATCATCCTCGGCTACCAACTGGACCTGATGCCCGACTTCCCCGAACCGCCGATTACACAAGAACTCGCGACAATCGTCTAGGCCGTCCTTCCGCCCCAAACCCAAATTTCCCATTTCCAATTTCCGCCCTCGTCCGTCGTATAATCGCGGCGTTTGAACCGACGCCCCGCATCGAACTGAAGGAGACGCCCAATGACAACCGTTAACTCCGTGTCCGGCCCCATCGACACAAAAGACCTCGGCTTCACCCTCATGCACGAGCACATCATCGTCCAGTCTCCCGGCGTCAAAGAGAACTTCCCCATCTTCGATCGCAAGGCCGAGGTCGCCAGCGCCGTGCAGAAGCTCAAGGACGTCCAGAAGCGCGGCGTAAAGACGCTTGTCGACCTCACCGTCTCCGACTGGCGCGACGTCCCCTTCGTGAAGGAAGTGGTGAAGGACAGCGGCATGCAGGTCATCGTCGCCACCGGCATCTACTGGGAAGTCCCGCACTACTTCAGTGCGCAGAGCGGCCGCAGCATCGAATCGATCGCTGACCTCTTCGCTGGCGACATCGAGAACGGCATCATGGACACCGGCGTCAAGGCTGGGATCATCAAGTGCGCCACTGACCAACCTGGAGTCACCCCGGACGTCGAGCGCATCCTCCGCGCTTCCGCGAAGGCGCATCGCCAGACCGGCGTCCCGATCTCCACGCACACCCACGCCGCCAGCGAAGTCGGCACCAATCAGCAGGACGTATTCGAGAGCGAGGGCGTGGATCTCAGCCGCGTCGTCATCGGCCATAGCGGCGACACCACCGACACTGACTACCTCAAGCGCCTCTGCGACCGTGGCTCCTTCATCGGCATGGACCGCTTCGGAATCGACATCTTCCTCGAGAAGGACAAGCGTGTCGCCACTATCGTCAAAATGTGCGAGATGGGCTATGCCGGCCAGATGGTCCTCTCCCACGACGCCGCCTGCCACTTCGGCTGGGCCGACCCTCCGCTGCGAGACAAAATCCTCCCCAACTGGCACTTCAACCACATTCCGGACGACATCATCCCGGCGCTAAAGAGCAGCGGCGTCACCGACGAAATGATCACCACAATGACCGTCGACAACCCCCGCAAAGTCTTCGAACGCCAGGGCAAGTACTAAGCCGCACGCCCAGCCTAAACACTCCGTTCATCCTGGGGCTCTCGAAGGGCCAGCGCCGCAGGCCCCCTCGTCGCCTGCCATCGATAACGCTACTCAAAACGCCGAAAACACGTCGCCTTGAAAAAACCGTTCATCCTGAAGCTCTCGAAGGGCCAGCGCCGCATGGCGCCCTCGTCGTCCGTCCAGCACACCCGCGCCGTGCATATCAGCCATAACCGAACACGTAGTCAAGGCGTCCGCTCATCCTCAGGTTCTCGAAGAACAGGCCCTCAGGCCAAATCGCCACACCCAGCACCCTGCCGCGATCTCCGGCGCAAACACAGCCCGCAGTGCCACTCACCCCTTCCCACCAACAACCGCAAGCGCAAAACTAAACCCATGCCGACAACCACTGCCGCCAACCCACGCCGAGCCTTCGGAGACATGGGCGAGCGCCTCGCCGCCCAGCACCTCCAGTCGAAGGGTTACCGCATCCGCGCCCTCAATCACCGCACCGCAGAAGGCGAAATCGACATAATCGCCGAGCGCGACGACGCCATCGCCTTCATCGAAGTAAAGTCCCGTCGAGGTGCACGCATGGGCACTGCCATCGACGCCATCACCCCCGCCAAGCAGCGAAAACTAATCGCGCTGGCCGAATGCTACGCCGCCGAATACACACCGGACTCCGCGCTAACGATCGACGTCATCGCCATCGACTTCACGCCAGACGGGCGCCTGCTCTCACTAGTCCACCACGAAAACGCAGTGACGGGAGACCTCTAGGAGAGTAGCGTAGCGAAGACGCTAGTCGTCAGCGATGGCCGCAGCCTCAGGCTGCAGTCGAGGCGCCTGCGGCTTCTTGCCGCCGTTGTTGAAAATCGTTCCGCGCG
>JBDTOK010000226.1:0-3826 GCA_039933275.1 Chloroflexota bacterium
AGCCACTCCGGCCCCGCCCGCGTCTTCGATCGCGAGGAGGATGCCGCAGCCGCTGTCGCCCGCCGCGATATCAAGCCCGGCGACGTCGTCGTCATCCGCTATGAAGGACCGAAGGGCGGCCCCGGCATGCGCGAGATGCTCGGCGTCACCGCTGCGCTCTCCGGCCAGGGCCTGGACGAGCTGGTGGCGCTGATCACGGACGGCCGTTTCTCCGGCGCCACGCGCGGCTTCACAGTCGGGCACATCTCGCCGGAGGCTGCCGTTGGCGGCACCATTGCCCTCGTCCACGAAGGAGACACGATCACGCTGGACATACCAAACAGGGTCATACGGCTCGAGGTGAGCGATGAGGAGTTGCAGCGGCGGCTTGGCCAATGGCAAGCGCCCGCGCCGAAATACACGCACGGCGCGCTGGCCAAGTACGCCCGTCTCGTATCCTCCGCCTCGAAGGGCGCGGTATGTAGCTAACTGCATGCCGTAGCCGGGACTTTCGAGTCCCAGCGGCGCTCCTCTTGTGGGTCAGGGCTCCCGTCCTGACCGGGCGGGGGCGGGGCGTAGCAAATCGACTCTTTACGGCGTCTATTACTGAGGATTAGTGCACTTATGGAAGGAACCAGCCATGGCTGAAGACACAATCGGACAAGAAATGACCGGCGCTCAGATGGTGATGGAGTCGTTCGTCCGCGAAGGCGTCGACACGATATTCGGGCTCCCCGGTGGCGCTAACTTGCCGCTCTACGACGTCCTCGAAGAGGGCGGCGTCGGCATTCGCCCGGTACCGGCCGGCATCACCCCGCGCCGCTACCCGATCAAGCACTACCTGGTGAAGCACGAACAGGCCGCCGCGCACGCCGCCGACGCCTACGCGCGCGTCACCGGCAAGGCCGGCGTCTGCTACGGTACGTCCGGCCCCGGCGCCACGAACCTCGTCACTGGCATCGCAAACGCCTTCATGGACTCGGTGCCGCTAGTGTGCGTGACGGGTCAGGTGATCCGCGCGCTGATCGGCCGCGACGGTTTCCAGGAAGCAGACATCCAGGGCATCACGATCCCGATCACCAAGCACAACGAACTGGTACTCGACGTCAACGACATCCCGCGCGCGATGCAGCAAGCGTTCTACATCGCCACGACAGGCCGGCCTGGCCCCGTCCTCGTCGACATTCCGCGCGACACGCTGCAGCAGATCGGCAAGTTCTACTGGAGCGACAAAGTCACGCTGCGTGGCTACCGTCCCAACGGCCACGTTCTGGATCAGAAGGAAATCGACAAGGCCGTCGAGCTGATCGAGCAGGCAGAGAAGCCACTGATCATCTCAGGTCACGGCGTCATCATCTCCCACGCCTACGACCAGATCCTCGCCCTCGCCGAGAAGACCAACATCCCCGTTATCACGACGCTGCTCGGCATCAGCAGTTTCCCCGGCACGCACCCGTTGTACATGGGTATGCCAGGCATGCACGGGATGTACTGGAACAACCAGGCCATCTCGCAGGCCGACCTCCTCGTCGCCGTCGGTATGCGCTTCGATGACCGCGTGACCGGGCGCCTGAAAGACTTCGCCCCGAACGCGAAGATCGTCCACATCGACATCGACCCCGCCGAAATCGGCAAGAACGTGCGCCCCAACGCCGCCATCGAAGGCGACGTCAAGGTCGCCTTGACCGAAATCAACAAGAAGGTGGGCGCCACCAAGGACCACCGCGAGTGGATCAACTGGATCGAGGACATCCGACGCGAGCACCCGTCCATCGTCATCCGTGACACCCAGGAAGTGCTCCCGCAGTTCGTCATCGACTCCATCTACCGCGAGACGAAGGGTGACTGCTACGTCTGCACCGGCGTCGGCCAGCACCAGATGTGGGCCGCGCAGTACTTCTGGTACGACAAGCCCAACAGCTTCGTCACCAGCGGTGGCCTGGGCACGATGGGCTTTGAAGTGCCCGCCGCCATGGGCGTGCAGGCCGCCTTCCCCAACGAGACCGTGTGGTCCATCTGCGGCGACGGCGGCTTCCAGATGACGCTGCAAGAGCTGGCCACGATCGCCGAGTACAACTGGCCGATCAAGTTCGCCATCATGAACAACGGCGTGCTCGGCATGGTGCGCCAGTGGCAGGAACTTTTCTACAACGACAACACCGTCGCCACGCCGCTGAAGAACCCGGACTTCGTGAAGCTGGCCGAAGCGTTCGGCGTCAAGGGCCTGCGCGCCGAGCGCAAGGACGAGGTTGCATCCGTCATTCAGCAGGCAATGGCCCACCCCGGCCCCGTCGTCGTCGACTTCCACGTGAGGCGCGACGAAAACTGCTACCCCATGGTCCCGCCCGGCGCCTCGCTGGCTGAGACGATCGACGCACCGGCGCCGGAGAAAGTTGCCGCACGATGACGATGGAGCAAATTCGCAAGATCAAGCCGCATACAATCATCGCTCTCGTTGAGGACCGCCCCGGTGTCCTGAACCGCATCGCCTCCAAGTGGCGACAACGCGGGTTCAACATCGAGTCACTCGCCGTCGGGCACTCCGAGAAGCCGGGCCTCTCCCGCATGACCTTCGTCGTAGACTCAGACGCCAACGCCGAGCAAGTGGTGAAGCAGCTGGACAAGCTCGTGGACGTCGTCGACATCCGCGACATCTCCAACGAAGACATCGTTGCGCGTGAGATGGCGATCATCAAAGTGCGAGCCACCAAAGAGCAGCGCAGCGCCATCATCGACATCGCGGACGTCTTCACGGCCGAAGTCCTGGACGTCTCCCCCGAGTCCATGATCATCGAAGCAACCGGTGAGGAGACAAAGATCGACTCGCTCGTCACCCTCCTCGCCGACTACGACATCATCGAGCTCGTGCGCACCGGCAAAGTCGCGATGTTGCGCGGTCCCGCCGTCTCGCACGTAATCCCTGAAGACGAACAGTACGACCGCTACCCCGGAGTCCACACGTGGTAAGCTGCGCGTCGCCCATTCGCGATAACATTGACGGGACTCCGGTAGACTTCTCACCGTCTCTTAATGTCATCCGGCCCCGCAGCCCTCACACTGGAACCCAAAGGAGATAACCAATGGCCAAGATTTTCTACGAGAAAGACGCCAACCTTGAGCTGATCCGTGGCAAGACCATCGGCATCATCGGGTTCGGCTCCCAGGGCCACGCCCACGCCCTCAACCTGCGTGACAGTGGCCTCAACGTCATGATCGGCCTCTACCCCGGCTCCAAGTCGTGGCAGGCCGCGCAGCAGTCCGGCCTCCGCGTCGGCACCGCCGAAGAAGTCGCCCGCGAGGCCGACATCATCATGATGCTCACTCCGGACCAGAACCAGAAGCAAATCTACGACGAGAGCATCGCCCCCGGCCTCCGCGCCGGCAAGATGCTCATGTTCGCGCACGGCTTCAACATCCACTACGGCCAGATCGTCCCCCCGTCAGACGTAGACGTCACGATGATTGCCCCCAAGGCCCCCGGCCACAAAGTCCGCGAGATGTTCGTGCAGGGCATCGGCGTCCCCGCCCTCGTCGCCGTCCACCAGAACGCCACGGAGAACGCCCAGGCGCTGGCGCTGGCTTACGGTCGTGGCATCGGCTCCGCCAAGGCCGGCATCCTCGAGACCACCTTCGAAGAAGAGACAGAGACCGACCTCTTCGGCGAGCAGACCGTCCTCTGCGGCGGCGTGACCTCGCTCGTAAAGACCGCTTTCGAGACGCTCGTCCAGGCGGGCTACCAGCCGGAGATCGCCTACTTCGAATGCTTCCACGAGCTCAAGTTGCTCGTCGACATGATGCACGAAGGTGGCATGGCCTACATGCGCTACTCCATCAGCGACACCGCCGA
>JBDTOK010000227.1:0-3820 GCA_039933275.1 Chloroflexota bacterium
GCCGGCCCCGCTTCCGTGCGTCCATGTCACTGGTTGGTAATGGGCGCTTAGCAGTTCGGTAACAAGCCGGTAACACACGCTTCGTACCCTCTAGCGTATGGACTCCCACGCGGACCTCTTCGCCATACTCGCCATAATGGTTCTGGGCGGAAAGATGGCCGGCCAGCTCGGCCAGCGCTTCGGTTTTCCGACGGCTGTAGGCAAGATTACGCTTGGCCTGATTATCGGCCCCGCGCTTCTCGGCGTCGTGAACTACGACGGCTCCATCAGGGATCTCGCGGAGATCGGTGTCATCGTCCTAATGTTCATCGCTGGTCTTGAGACGGACACCGAGACGATGAAGAAGGTCACGGTGCCAGCCTTCGCGGTGGCGATCGGCGGCGTGATCCTTCCCTTCGCCGGTGGATTGGGCATCGGCCTCGCGTTCCACCTGAAGACGTCCGAAGCGCTGTTCCTGGGCGCGATTCTCACAGCGACGAGTGTCAGCATCTCAGCGCAGACGTTGCGTGAGCTCGGCCGGTTGCGCAGCCGTGAGGGCACGACGATCCTGGCGGCCGCCGTCATCGACGATGTACTTGGCATCATCGTTCTCGCCTTCGTCTTTGCGGCGACGGGCAGCGGCGATCCTTTCGTCTCAATCGCGAAGATGGCGATCTTCTTGCCGGTAGCGTTCCTCCTGGGCCAGAAGGTCCTGGCCCCGCTAGGCAAGGCTCACATGCCGAAGTTGCCAGAGGAAGCGCAGCTCGCGGCCCTTATCGGCGTGGCGTTGTTGTACAGCTGGGCGGCACAGCACCTGGGCGGCGTTGCAGCAGTGACCGGCGCCTACATGGCTGGACTCATCGTTTCTCAGACAGACCTGGGTCACAAGGCTTCGAAGGGGCTCAATTGGATGGGCTACAGCTTCTTCGTACCGATCTTCTTCGTTGCCATCGGACTGCAGGCCAACTTCGGTAGCCTGTCCTCCGCGCCGCTGTTGGTCGGGGCGCTGCTCGCAATCGCGGTTGTCAGCAAGGTAGTCGGTTGCTACTTCGGGGCGCGCGTGGCGGGACTCTCGCACGACGAAGGTTCGATCATTGGCGTTGGCATGATGTCGCGCGGTGAAGTGGCGCTTGTGGTGGCGGCGGCTGGTCTGCAAGCGGGCATCGTGGAGGACAAGCTGTTTTCTGCGGCGATCATCATGACGCTCGTTACGACGATACTCACGCCGATCGGCCTCAAGGTCATGTACCGGCGTAACCCCTCGTTCGCGAGGGACACGGAACCGCAGCAAGAGTTTGCGCCCATCCCATCCCTCGACGCCATTCCTGCGACGTCGTAGCGGCGTCGACGTCACGCGAAGTTGACGCGCACGTAATCCCAGCGTAACGAGCCCGCATCTCTTTGCGCGTACTCTTTGCGCAGCAGTGGTTTGCGAAAGGAGCAGGGGATGAAACGAATCGAAGCGATCATACGGCCGGAAAAACTGCTCGACGTAAAGGCGGCGCTGGAGAGCCTGGGATATGGTGGGATGACGGTGACCGAGGTAAAGGGCCATGGCACGCAGCGCGGCGTCCTGGAGCAGTGGCAAGGCCAGGAGTTCTGGATCGAGTTTCTACCGAAGATGTGGTTCCTCGTCGTCGTCGACGACAAGGACGCGGACGCCGTCATCGACTGCATCTGCGACAACGCCGCCACCGGCGAAGCCGGCGACGGCAAGATCTTCGTCTCCGATGTGACCGACGTGATCCGCGTGCGCACGCGAGAGCACGGCGCGGCAGCGCTTACGGGCGGGACGCCGGTCGTCGCGGCGACTTAGAGCGCCTGGAAGACGCGCCGGTTGGCCTGACGGACGATACGCCCGAACGCGTGCGGGAAGTGGCAGAATGCCGCGATGCCGCCGTCCTTCTCCAGCCGGTCGACCAGCATCTTGCGCGACGCTGCCGACGCCGCGCCGTCCTCATCGAATGCGGGCGACCAGTCCGTTCGATCGACCTGCGCGGGATGATGCGCGACGTCGCCGGTAACGACGCAGTAGTCCGCGCCTGATCCGACGATGATGCTGCTGTGGCCGGGCGTGTGTCCCGGCGTCGGTAGCGTGGTGACGTTGGGCGCGAGCTCTTTCTCGCCGGAGTACGCCTTCAGCTTGCCCAATTTCAGCAACGGCTCGACCTGCGTGGCGATGTGCTTCTGCTGCTCCTTCAGCGGCATAAACGCTTCGAGGTCGCCCTCCGGCGCGTAGTACGTGGCGTTTGGGAACGTGGGCGTATCGCCGGTCATGTTCCAACCAACGTGGTCGACGTGAAGGTGCGTGTGCACGACGACGTCAACGTCTTCCGGCGCGATGCCCTTCTCCTTCATGTCGGGCACGAGGTTGCCGATCACCCCGCCAAGCATCGCGGTCGGTCCAGGGCCGAGGCCGGTATCGACGATGACGGTCTTGCCGCCGCTGCGAATCGCGTAGGCGCCGGCGTCCGTGCGGAACCGCTTGTCGCCAAAGGACTCCGGGTATAGATCGCGATACGCCTCGATCTCTTCAAGCGGTAGGTCGGGGAAGAAGACCGACCAGGGAAACTGCATCGCGCAGTCGGTGATCGAGATGATTTCGGCGTCGCCGATCGACAGTCTGTAGCCGGCCATCGGTCTCCTCCTGAGGGCACGTCATCCGTATGGATACGTCTTCGAAGCGGGCGGACTGCTAATTATGTGTAGGCGTGGCAGTCGCGTCAAACGATGGTGCAGGCGTCGGCGCCAGGTCCGTGCGGACGGTGATCGTGCCGGTCATGTACGGGTGGATCGTGCAGTAATACTGATACGTGCCGGACGCGGTGAGCGTCACCGACTGCTCTTGCTCGTTGTGGATGACGGTGCTGTCCCACCGGCCGTTCTTGTCAGTGGCAGTGTGGTCCACCTTATCGTCGTTTAGCCAGGTGACCTTCGCGCCGCGCGGAATCGAGATGACCTTCGGGTTGTAGGCGTAGTCGCGCACGCTGATGAAGACATCGGCATCGTTAACGGACGTTGGGCCGGGGTCGCCCGTGCTGTCTTCGCTGGTCGACGACATCATCACGCCGACGACAATCAGCACGATGAACGCGACGATTACGCCGCCCATGATCAAAATCGGTTTGCGGTAGGAGGATTGCGGTTCGAGTTCGGGCTCGTCTTGCACGACTCAAGCGTCAATGGTTAGCGGGTGAGGGTCAAGCGAGTGGGCTAGGAGAAGACGGCGCGGAGGTCGAACATCGGGCCGTCCTTGCAGACAAGGCGCACGCCCTTGCGCGTGAAGACGGCGCACCCGTAGCAGACGCCGGTGCCGCAGCCCATGCGCTCCTCCATGAGCGCCTGCACGGGTTTGCGGCTTCGCGCGCCCTTCACGACAGCCGCCATCGAGGCGAACATTGGGTTTGGGCCGCAGGCGAACGTCTGGTCTGCCCAGGGTAGGTGCTCGGCCAGCAGGCCGGTGACAACACCCTTGTGGCCGGCGGAGCCGTCGTCGGTGGCGGAGATCGCCTCGACGTCCGTGGGCAGCAGCGCGTGCGGGAACAGCAGCTCCGAGTTGCGAGCGCCCTGCAGCAGCATGACGCTCTTCCCGGCGGCGACAGCTTCGTCTGCCAGCGCGATGACGGCCGCGACGCCCATGCCGCCGGCGACGAGCAGGACGTTCTGCGTGTCCTCTTTCAGCTCGTAGCCACGGCCAAGAGGGCCGAAGATCCCGATCTCATCGCCGGCCCGTCGCTTGGCGAGCCAAGACGTGCCGCGCCCGCGCACGTCGTAGAGAATGGCGAACTGCCACTCCGTCCCGGCCTGGCGGAAGCGGTGGAACGACATCGGGCGCGGGAGC
>JBDTOK010000228.1:0-3808 GCA_039933275.1 Chloroflexota bacterium
AGCTGCTCTTCCCAGATAACACGGTGCGCTGCCTCTTTGTCGAGATGGATATGGGAACCGAGACGAACGCTCGCGTCGCGAGGAAGATGAGAGCCTACGACTCCTACCGTCGCCGCGGGTTCGAAGAACGCTTCGACTACAAGATCGTCGATGTGCTAGTCGTCACCAGTGGACAGAGGAGGATGGAGAACTTGATCCGTGTCACTCGCAAGGAGATAGAAGGACGACTCGGTCTCTTCGCGACGCTGGAAGCGCTCCATCCCGACAAGGTGCTGGCCGGATGGCAGGATTGTCATGGCCGAACGGTCGACCTAAGGGAGACCTAGCAGACAGGAGAAGGTTGAGGGCGCCACCAATGGGTATGCAGACAGCCACGCGAGGGAGGAGGAGCGGGAGCCCGGTGACAGACAGATGAGCCGAACCCACAGGTGAGGAGTCCTTCTAGGCGCTCCTGCAACGGCTGATGAACGCTCGCCGGATGTCCGCGCCTTGTCTGGCCGATCGATCGTGGCTCGACAGCGCCTGTGTCTGGCGCCTAACGAGAGAAGAGCCTGACATTCTGAACAGAACGTCACTGATGGCCGCATCCGTCATCCAAGCCGAGACGCAATAATAAGCTTGGACTGGGACTCGGGCTCGCCGTGGATGAGATGGATGAGCTTCTCCTCGCGGCTGGCACGCGCCGTTGGTGCAAATGAGCCTGTTGCCTTGAGAGCACCTGCAAATACCACACTTTTTGAACCGGCGATGAAAGCGCTGTACCTAAACCTCGATCGGGCCCGTTGGCTGGAGTAGGGGCCGAGAGGACCGGGAATCCCAAGGCCGAGCTCGTCAGCCAGGCGATCGAGCGGCTCGCTTATTAAAGCGATCGTTCGTTCGGGCGTTGCGCGTGTTGAATTGGGTCCCAAAGGACTTAGAGCGAAATTAGTGAAAACAGCCCTAAATTGGCGTCATTGGACGGATTCTGGGAGTGTTCTTAGAGCGACGACTGTCATAGTTCGCCTCGAGTGGTTTCATGACGACGAGAAGAGTAGCGAGCCGGCACGAAATTCTTAGGCGAAAAACATCCATGGGCTCCGGAACCGGCCGAACAGCTCAAGTGACGGTATCGGCGAAAGTGGCGGAAAGTGGACTTAAACCTTCACGCGGTTCTCAAGACGCGGTCCTGGAAGTTTGGTTGGAAGAACTGGCCCAAGTGGTCACGGCGATCTTGACTCGCCGGTCGCCGCGCGACGATCATGGAATCCACCCAGACGAGGAGGAACAGACACGAAGGCGGGTAGCTATTCCCGAGTCAGCACAGAGGAGCAGGTACAGGGTCTGAGCCTGACCGCCCAGCAGCGCGGCATCCGCGAATATTGTGCCGCAAAAGGCTGGGGCATCCCCGAGGAGTTCGTCGACGAGGGTCGGTCGGCACGCTCAGAAGCGATCGAGAGGCGGCCCGCGCTGCAATCTCTGCTGGAAGCGTGTGAGAGGCGGGAACTCGATGTCGTGGTCGTCTACTCCCTTGATCGTTGGGCGCGGAACTTGATGGCGACCCTCCAGACCTTCGGCCAGCTGGCGAAAGCCGGAGTGGCCTTCGCTTCAGTCACCGAGAGCATCGATTACACCACTCCAGAGGGCCGGCTCTTCGTGGCGATGCTTGGTGCCTTCGCCCAGTACTTCTCTGACAACCTGGCCAAGCACACGAGCAAGGGCATCGCGGAGCGCGTATATCAGGGGAGGCCCGCCGGGCCGATTCCTTTCGGGTACAAAAGGGGAGGGGATGGCACCGTTCTCCCGGTAGAAGTTGAAGCGGGTGCCGTGAAACGGGTTTTTCGCCTTCGGGCCTCGGGGCAGACCACCGGTCACATCGCAACCTGGCTGAACGGCCAGGGGTTCCGCACGCGTCAGAGCCGTCTCTTCACCAATTTCGCCATTCGCGACATGCTCAAAAACCCGTTCTACACAGGGCGTCTAAATTTCAAGGGCGATATCTACAGGGGCGCCCATGAGGCACTTATCGACATAACTCTTTACGAGACTGTTCGGGCTCTCAGGCAACCTAGATACAGAAGTGGGCAGGTGAAGCACTACCTGCTGAAAGGACTGGCTCGCTGCGTGCGCTGCGGGGCCCTACTGTGGAGTTGCACCAACTCCCGGGGACACGATTACTACAGGCACTGGAGCGGCTATGGCGACTGTGCCGTCGGCAATAGGATGGTTCCCTGCAGCGTGATCGACGCCCAGCTGGAGCAGTTGATCGGGGCCCTCCGGATGGAGGAGAACTGGCGGGAGAACATCATCGAACGCGTCATAGCGCTCAGTGAGCGCGAGCGGATCGCCAGCGACCGGCGGCAGTCTGAGGACAGGTTGCGAAGGCTGACCCGAGCTTACGTAGACGGGATGATCGCTGATGTAGCGTACGAGGCTGAGAGCCGCCGCCTCAAGGAGCGTCTCGCCTCCCTGAATGTGCCCGAAGTGGACATAGCAATAGAGGCTGGTGCCCTGCTGGCTGAAATGCGCACGCTCTGGCGGGAAGCGGCCGAAAAAGAGAGATACAGCCTCCTCATTGGAATGGTGGAAGCCTGTTACATCGACGTACCTTCGCGGCTGCTCGCCGGCGTCACGCCAAAGGGTCCCTTCCGGCAGGCGTTTAGCGCCCTGGAGGGCGAACTACTGGTCCCGCCGGAAGAGACCCAAGAGTGGACGTTATGGTGGAGACGGAGGGGAATCGAACCCCTCGTCCAGAAGAAAGCCAACCCGAATGTCCCACAAGCTTCTCCGCCGATTTAATCTCGCCTCACGTACCGCCAGCGGCGACGTAACCGTGAGGCCATCCGGTAAGTCTTAGGCCCTCAAGTACCGGAACCTTGAGGACAGCACCCAAGCATTGTTTCGCCTGACGCCGCCCACCTGGGCGAGGCCTGCGTCAGACGTCGCTAGCCGTTATTAGGCTGCGAGAGCGTACTGGTTAGTGTTGCCAGATACATTTTGCCCGGAGATTAACGAGGTTCAGGCTTCCTCGGCTTGCAATCCGGACCGCACCCTCCCTGTCGAAACCGTGCGTCCCCGTACACGCAGATTGTAGCACAAATGAGCGCCTTCCCGGACCCAACCTCGCCACCGTTCATCCTGAGGGTCTCGAAGGACCGGCCCGCAGGCCCTCATCGCCACCAACCGAGGTTGAGTACCCGAACCCAGCGCCGAACCACGCGTTGTCACCGGCGTGGACACTAACCGAAGAGCCAGAGCGCCGCGATCACAAACACACTCACCAACACAACCACACCCAGGAAGACCCGATCCATCGGACTCATCCCTGCCCGGAAGTCGCGCACCGGACCTGCCGCGCGCCGTTCCGCGTCCAACTGATCGCCCTGCGCAGCAGCGAGTGGCAACTCCACCTCGGTGCGTTGTGAATCTGTCATCGAGTTCTCAGTTTACGCCCACGCAGCGACTTCTAGATCGCGTGCAACACTAGGAACACGATCGGCGTAGCCAGCATCAACGCCACAACCAGCACCACCACCCGGTCCAACCAGTGTGCCGGCCGATGCCGCAACCGCGCCTCTTCCCGCGCCGCTTGCGCCCGCCGAGCCCCCTCAGCCTCCGCCGCCGCCAGGCGCACCGTCACCGCAAAGCGGTCCAACTCGTTCATGCGAGAGCCATCACAAGAAGCGCCACGATTACCACAACGGCGAACACCCCAAGCGCCATCAAATCGTACCGGCTGGGCAAAGCCCACCGTCGGCGAGCCTCGCCTTCGGGATCCGTCACCGCGTGCATCGAAACCTCTTCAGCCGCAGCAATCCGCGCTCGCTCCAGC
>JBDTOK010000229.1:0-3789 GCA_039933275.1 Chloroflexota bacterium
CCATCCCCGCCGTCCGTCCCCTGCGCCCTAACCGAGGCGCCCGCCCCATCCCGCGGCCGCGGCCCCTCCCCACCATCCCGCGCGCCCGCAACCACTAATGCCGCGCGGAGGCCGACGCCCCGGCGCCGGCGCGCCCCGGGGCAACATGAATGCGCTCAAACACGGCAGCTACTCGAAGCAATTCGCCCAGGTCGGCGCCATACTCGCCTCCAACGACACCGTTCGCGAAGCCCTGCTCGCCCTCGCCAACAAGCACAACCTTCGCCAGACCAAAGCCGACGAAGTCGCCGCCCTTCTCCTCACCCGCCTCTTTCAGCGAGCAGAAGACGTTGGTCGCGGTAGATTGAAACTAAGTGTTCCTGTCGATGAATCCGACTCAATCAACAAAGCCGCCGCTCGCGCCGACCGCCGCCACACTCGATCGACCGCACTCCGAACCCCCCGTTCGAGAAAAACGCATGCGGACAATCAAACCCCAGACACAGCCGGAGTCAGTCAATCGAACCCCTAACGCACGTCCTGCAGCGCCGACCGGTACGTCTCCGGAAGTGTCGTGTGGAACGCGATGTTCGTCGCGCGGTCCGGGAGCTCCACCACCTTCGTGAAGAGCGACACTCCCGGCGGCACATGCGACTCCTCCCCCGCGCGGTTGCGAGTGTAGCCCTTGCGCGACTGCTCGTACTCAATGCGGACACCGTGGGCCGTGCGCCCGGACCGCATCTCAAAGTCGCCCACGTCCCAGTGCTGCACCTCCCCGGCGATGTGAATCCGCTTCACCTTCGGGAAAATCGCGTGCTTACCGCTGGGCGTCTTCTGCGGGAGGTCGTAGGTTACGTACATCTCGTCGGCTCCGTTCTTATAGCGCGATTCAGCGGGGCGTTCGGTCACACATCCCCCTGGCTCGTCTCACTGTCCCTGCCCGGAGCCGACGTTCGTCTGCTCTCTCATCTCAGCCTCCTGCCCCCAACGTCCTCAACGTACGCCCGAACGTCTTGCATGCGAACAAAGTGCAAGGGCGCTTCAGGGTTGCATTGCTGTAACGCATTCGTACGCTGCATTGCAATGGTTTGCTCAGATGTGGAGGACGTTCGCGCACAAAAGAAAAGAGGGCGTCCAATCGGACGCCCTCTTGTTCGATGCGATTTGCGTTTATTCGCGCGGCAACCCAAGGCCACGAGTCGCGACGATGTTCTTCTGGATCTCCGTCGTGCCGCCTTCGATCGTGTTGGCCACGCTACGCAGGTACGTGTACTGCAGCCGGCCACCCAGCGGCGACCAGTTGCTGCCGCCTGTCAGCTGTCCGTACATGCCGAGCAGCTTCATGCCCGTGTTCGCGATGCGCTGGTTCAGCTCCATCGAGTACATCTTCGTGGCGCTGGCTTCGTAGTTCGGGATCAGGCCGCGGTTCTGCATCGTGATCAGGCGGTACGAGAGCATCATCGAGCACTCCGCCTCGATCATGCGCTCGGCCAGCTCGTGGCGGACCTTCGGGTTGCTGGCGACAACGCTCTGGCCGTTGCCCTTGTGCTCCGCCGCAAAGTCGACGAGGTCCTTCACCGATTCGTTCTGGCCGACAGCGGAGCCGATGTTCGATCGCTCGATGTCGAGCGTTGTAACTGCCATGTACCAGCCGCGGTTCTCTTCGCCCAGCAGGTTCTCCGCCGGGATGCGCACGTTGTCGAAGAAGACTTCGTTGAACTCGTGCGTGCCCGCCATGTTGTTGATCGGTCGCACGTTAATCCCCGGCGAGTCCATCGGCACGATGAAGTACGAGATGCCCTTGTGCTTCGGGACGTCCTGGTCCGTGCGCGCCAGCAGCAGCATGTACTTCGACATGTGCGCCAGCGTCGTCCAGATCTTCTGGCCGTTGATGACGTAGTCGTCGCCGTCGCGCACCGCCCGCGTCTGCAGCGAGGCCAGGTCAGACCCAGAGCCCGGCTCTGAGAAGCCCTGGCACCACATCACCTCGCCGGAGAGGATGCCCGGGATGTAGTCCTTCTTCTGCTCTTCGCTGCCGTAGACGAGGATCGTCGGCCCAAGCACCGCCACGCCAAGCCCACCGATGAAGATCGGGCTGGGCGCGCGCATCTTCGCCGTCTCCATGTTGTAGATGAACTGCTCCATGATCGTCATGCTCGCGCCGCCGTACTCCTTCGGCCAGGCCGGAGCGACCCAGCCCTTCCCGGCGACCTTGCGCCGCCAGTCGAGAAAGTATTGGGCGTTGGACATGAAGCCGCCCACGCTGGAGCGCTCTCGCAACTGCGTCGGGCATTCTTTCTCGATGAAGTCGTGGACTTCCTGGCGGAATATCTCTTCGGCGGGAGTTAGTCGGAAGTCCATGGGGCGTCTCCTTGAGGTGTTTTAGAACGCGCACGTCCGGCGCGATTATGCGCAGACTCTCACGTACGCGTCAATGTTGATGAGCAGACTCACTTCGGAGCTGGGGAGTATTCCTCGCCGATGGCCAGGCAACTGCTTGGCGGAGCAGTCGCCAGTTCCGCAGCATAGCGGAGCAGCAGGAAATCATCGTCGATCTCGGCCTTACCGTTGCAGTCGAGGTCGCCGAAGATGACTCCGATGTTAGCGCCTATCTGCGGGCAGTCCGGTTGCTGCATCGGATCGAGACCGAGGCTATCTCGGACGCCTGCCAGCACGTCACGACTATTGACTGATCCGTCGCAGTTCAGATCGCCTTTGATGTATACGGGCACATCGCGCGCGCCATCTAGAGTGCCGGACTCTCCACTCGATGCATCCCAATGGCCCGAGACGTTGTTCCCTGCAGCGGACACTGCTGCCGACACCTGCCAGGTGTCCAGCACGACGCTGCCGTTATAGAGAGTGACCGTGGCGTCGAGGATATGCGACTGTCCCTGGAGTTTGACGGTTCCGTCAAGTTGACCATGGTGTGACGGACAGTCGAAAGCGCCGGTGATGTTATCGCCGGTCTCGGTGAGAGTCGACGTGCAAATGCCCGTCTCATCGCCCGCGATCGTGAACTTCCAATCGCCCGTCAAATTCAGCGCCGCGCTCGTCGTATTACCCAGGAAGAACGCGCTGATCGCCAATGCAAGCAGTAAGGAAACCGCAAGGAGGGGAATGCCACGAGCCATACGGAACAGTTTGCTCCGATCGCTGGTTTTGGGAAAGCGGACGGCTCACCCGTCGAAAGTTAGTGCTACTGCGTCTCGCCGTCCGGCCCCAACCCCTCGCGGCGGTTGCGCTCCGCTTCCAGCGCTTCGGACTCCTCGCGCTTCTCGCGCTCCTCCTGCGTCTCCGCCAGCTCGATCGTGCCTTCGTCGCTCGTGCGCAGTTCCGCCTGCAGTCTCGTGCTGAGCACGCCGTAGCGGTCCATCCCCAGGTAGTGCAGCGGTTTCGCGCCCGGCGTCTCCAGCGTCCACGTCTGGTCGAACGCCTCGTCGTTCGCCTGCACGACCATCACGCGGCCGACGAATAACGTGTGGTCGCCAAGTTTGAAGCTGTCCTCAAGCCCGCACTCAATCCACGCGAGACACTTCTCGATCAGTGGCGCGTCGATCTTGCTCGCCTTGAACGTATCGAGCCGCGCGAGCTCCAGCTTCCCGACGTCGTTGCCAGACACCGTCCCGAAGTACTGCGTGTGGTTCATCAGCTCGCGCGTCGGAAAGTTGAGCGCAAACTCCTCGGAGAAGCGGATCATGTCGTGCGTGTGGCGGCTCGGGTGCACCACAACGCCGATCATCGGCGGCGTCCGCGAGAGCGGCGTGTGCCAGATCGCCGGCATCACGTCCACCTGGTCGCGCCAGCGCG
>JBDTOK010000230.1:0-3783 GCA_039933275.1 Chloroflexota bacterium
CGTCCTGCTGTCGGAGATACGCCAGGCCTTCGTCGACGGCGCGCTTGAGGTCGTTTGTGGTGGGTGTCATAGGAGTCTCTCCAAACTAGTGGTTGATTCGTAGACCTCGTCACGTTCTGTCGCCGAGTTAGCGGCGGCATCCGTTGCGAGGTGGTCGCATCGTTCGTTTTCGGGGATGCCCGCATGGCCCTTTACCCATTTGAATGTGACTTCATGTTTATCACACAGATCCAGGAGTTGTTGCCACAGATCAGCATTCAGCGCGGTGCCTTTCTTTCTCCGCCACCCTCGTTGTCTCCAACTCTCCGCCCAGCCTTCCTCAATACCCTTTATCACGTACTGTGAGTCGCTGAATATGGTGACCTGGCATGGTTCCTTGAGCGCCTTAAGCGCAACAATCGCGGCCAGCAGTTCCATGCGATTGTTGGTTGTCTTTGCGTAACCAGCGGAGAGTTCGCGGCGATGATCGCCATAAATCAGGACGGCGCCATAGCCACCGGGACCGGGATTCCCAATGCACGCCCCGTCAGTAAAGATGGTGACTTGCTTCAGCATCTTCTTGGTCTGATAGCTTGGCGGAGTCTCCCTAATAACATCGAACGTGCCGCTCGCGCTGCTGGTCTCTTTCAACAGTGTCATATCAACCAACGCTCCTGACAGCGCATCAGTCTATCGTCCGGAGCCCCACGGCGTAATGGCAATCTGTCATCGCGGCATTCCTTCACTCCCACCGCCCACGGTGATCACGCAGCCGCTTGTGTACGCTGACCGGTCCGACGCCAGCCACAACGCGGCGTCTGCGACGGCTGCTGCTGGCACCGTTGCCCGGCGGAAGATGCTGCGCTCGGCGTAGCGGGCGAGCGTTTGCTCTTCGGTCCGGCCCGACTTCAGCGAGCGCTCCTGGACGAGCGCGCGGAAGAGCGGTGTGTCGACGGCGTCGGCGTTTATGTAGTTGGCGGTGATGCCGTGGCGCGAGAGTTCGTTCGCAGCGTTGCGGACGTAGTGGACCAGCGCGGCCTTGGACGCCCCGTACGCGGCCGCCCCTTCGCCCGGCGCAAACGCCGCCTTCGAGGCGTTGTAGATCAGCCGCCCGCCGTTCCCCTGCGCGAGCATCACCTGCGCCGCGGCGCGCGTGGCGGCGACCGCGCCCTGGTAGTGCACGCGCAACTGCGCCTGCACCTCGGCGTCCGCCATCTCCGCGACGGCGTGTAGTTCAGGCGGGACACCGGGTGAGTAGAACAACACGTCTATTCCACCGAAGTGCACAACCGTATCGCGCATGGCGCCTTCGAGTGCGCTTGGATCTCCGGCGTTGGCGGCGAGTGCGAGAGCTCGTTCCGGCGTCGCGGCGTTGATCTCGCGTGCGACGGTCTGCGCCCGCGCGAGGTCGAGATCGACGATGGCGACGTGCGCACCTCCATCGGCGAAGCGTTTTGCCGTCGCGGCGCCGATGCCGCTGGCTCCGCCGATGACGATCGCGACCTTACCCTCAAGATCGCGGCGGGACTGAGCGCTTTCGTCGATCTTACGGCGCTCCAGCGGCCAGTACTCCATCTCGCACGCTTCCGCCTCAGTCAGCGACACGAATTGCTCCACTGCTTCGGCGCCGGCCATCGCCGCCATCGTCGCGCGGTAGCACTCCCCGGCGATGAGCGCGTTGCGACGGTCCTTGCCCGCGTAGAAGATGCCCGCACCCTGCACGGCGATGACCTTCAGCCAATCGGCGAGCGGCGCGGCCTGGCCGTTGGCCGCGGCGTAATCGACGTACCGTGCGTGAGCGGAGCGGATAGCCTTGTGGACCGAGTCAACGTCGGCCGATTCTATAACAAGCGCCCGTCGCCCGGCGCGCATGATGTGCTCCGGCGTCATCACACCACGTGCAGCGACGTTGGGGAAGTCTTCGCGATCGATCGCGTTGCCAACAGTGTCCCATTCGTCGGCGTTTAGTGCCGCGGCGAACTCCTCTATCTCGTCATCCGTGGCGTCCGGAACCAGCAGGCGGAGCCTCGGCTTGGCCGGCCCCGACCCATCCAGCATTTGCGAAGAATCGTCGAACGCAAGAACGTTGCGCCAGCCAAGCGACGCCAGCTCACCGCGAATGACGGGTGCGATCTTCGACCCGATTTCGCGACGTTGGTCCGCATTCAGATCATGCTCCGTTCGCGGGCCAAACACCTGCTTCCCCTTGCGCTTCTCAGCCACGTACGCATCCGCTCGCTCAATGATCGAGCAGATGTTGGCGTAGCACTCCTTCGCGGTGGTCCCCCAGGCGGCGAGGCCGTGCTTCGCCATCACGAGCCCGATCGCTTCTTTAGGCGGGCCGGCTGGGAACTTCTCTGCGAGGCGCTTGGCCAGCGGGAAGCCCGGCCGCACGTATTCCAGAAAAGCGGCGTTTTTGCCAAA
Source organism: Chloroflexota bacterium (assembly GCA_039933275.1). GTDB lineage: Bacteria > Chloroflexota > Dehalococcoidia > SM23-28-2 > RBG-16-64-32 > DATKKM01. The sequence goes on from JBDTOK010000230.1 coordinate 2,404, forward strand.
CAATTTCTCGATGTGCTGGCGGGCGGACGGCGTGTTTGTGATTGAAAGCGTCGCGATGTCGTGTGTGTGGGCTACGAACTTCGCTGGGATGAGCGAGTGCAGGGGCGTCTCCACGCTGGGCAGCGGGTCTCCGTCACGTAGCATGCAGGCTCGCATCAGGGCCATCATTTCTTCGTCCGACATCTCGTCGCGTTCTCGTAGAGTGGCGAGACGGTCGAGGTAGAGGTGCGTGAAGCCGGGCGCTGTGATCGTGCGCAGGTCCGTGCCGCTGCCTTTGACGGCGAGCGTCTGAACTCGCTGGCCGAAGATGTCCTCTTCTTCGAGTTTGACGCTGGTGTTGCCGCCGCCCGGTTGCACGAGTGACGTATCGGCACCGATCAGGTTCGATAGGTAGACGAGCTGCGAGATGTCGTCCGTGCCGGCGTCCGCGTCGTTCCAGGGCAGCATCAGTGTTTGCGTCCCCAGACGATGCACCCACGCTTCGTCACCGTAACTGGCAGAGCTACGTTATCAGCGAGAGCAGGGTCGGCGAGGCGCGAAGTCAGGTAGAGCCGCAACGCGTCACGCGTCTCGAAGGTGAGCATCGGCGCGTCCCAGGCGTCGACCTCGACGTCGTCGAACACTTCGCGGACAATCGCTGGTGCGTCTTCGGCGTCGAAGGTGCTCGGTTCTTGCTCCGGCTGCACTTCGGGCGAGTCGTTTCGTGCCGGCGAGCATGCGACGAATAGGCCGCCCGGCTTGAGCACGCGGTGCGCCTCGCGGATCGCCAGCAACGGCTCGTCGAGGTGATAGAGCATGTACAGCGCGGCGACGACGCCGGCGGACGCATCTCTGACCGGCATGTGGTTTGCGTCGCCCAGGGCGACCGGCAGCTTCGTGTGCGCGACCTGCGTGGGCGACATGTCTAGCCCGAGATAGCGCGCGCCGCCCTTTAGTTGTTCGGCGAGTCGTCCCCGCCCGGATCCGATGTCGATCACCGGCGAGAGGCCTTCGGCGAGAATGCGCTCGGCGATAACCGGGTGCACGTCGCCGGTCGCGACTATTTCTGGCGGGCAGTTTGCCCAGCGCTCGGGATTGGTGTCATAGTCGTTGGCGAGCGCGCGCGGTCGGTTCATTTGCCGGTCAGGCGCGCCCGCGAGCGCATCGTTGGGCCGCCGTTGCCCATGCGCTTCGTCTGCATCGGCTGGCCTTTGCCGCAGTTGGGGATCGAGAACAGGCGGAAGTCGTTGCCCACCGCGTCGATGTTCATGAAGTAGTCGCGGCTGTCGCTGGTCAGCCCGCCGTCGCGGAACATCTCGCCGATCTCGCCCTGGTTGATCTCGTACACCTTCATCGCCGTGATGCGCCAGTTCTCCCGTGACTCGGCGATCGATGGGATGC
>JBDTOK010000231.1:0-3768 GCA_039933275.1 Chloroflexota bacterium
TGGAGGCGGCGCGCGGATCGGCGCTTCGAACCGCTGAGACGCTGGCGCAACTGCCCCTCTTCACGCAGGCTGAGGAGGCGTTCCGCAAGGAGCTGGCAGGCCTCGACGTGAACTCGCTGTCGCCGCTTGAGGCGATCAACCGGCTGTACGAGATGTCGGAGCGCGCGCGCCGGGACGGTTAGAATGGCCGCGGACTTGCGCGGATTGATCGCGGACGAGTTTGGGCCGCAGACTAGCGCAGTTTAGCGCAGATGCGGGAGGGCGCGGCGGGCGCGCTTGTCGGCGTGCATGGCGCTGTTGGCGGCGCTCATCAGGCAGTCGCTATCGGTGCAGGCCTCGCCCAGCGTGGCGCGGCCGATGCTGGCCCCGACGAAGATCTCCGCACCCTGGCAGAGGTATGTGGCGTCCAGCGACTGGCGCAGGCGCTCGTAGATGGCGTCGCCGTCGGCGGGACTGACGTCCGTGATCAGCAGCAAGAACTCGTCGCCGCCCAGTCGCGCGGCGGTGTCGGTGTCGCGGGCCACGGTGTGCAGGCGGCGGGCGGTCTCGACCAGGAGCGTGTCGCCGGCGGCGTAGCCGAGCTCATCGTTCACGCTCTTGAAGTTGTCGAGGTCGATCGCGAAGAGGATGGCGTTGTGCTCATAGCGCCTCGCGCGGGCGACGGCCTGGCCGAGGCGGTCCAGCATCAGGCGGCGGTTAGGCAGGCCAGTCAGTCCGTCGTGGTAGACGAGGAACTGGGCCTGTTCCTGCGCCATGTGTTGCTCGGTGACGTCCTGCATCGTCGCCAGGAAGTACTCGGCCTCGCCGTAGTCGTCGCTTACACGGCGCACGCTCATCCTCACCCACAGCGTGCTGCCGTCCTTGCGCATGTATCGCTTCTCAATGCCGAGCACGCCGAACTCACCGGTGTGCAGGGTCTCGGCAGGCTCGACCTCGATGCCGTGCTCGTCCGGATGGGTGATGTCTGTGAGCCTCAACGTGAGTAGCTCGTCGCCGGCGAACCCGGTCATCGTGCAGAGGGACTGGTTGACCTGCAGGAAGCGGAAGTCGGGCGTGGTGATCGCCATACCCAGCGGGCTTTCCTCGAAGACTGTGCGGAAGCGCCCCTCGCTTTCCTGGAGCGCGTGCTCGAAGCGTTTCTGCGCGGTGACGTTGCTGAAGGCGGAGACGGCGTACGTGACCTCGCCGTTGTCGCCGCGGATCGGCGCCCCCCAGACCTGCAGCTGGATGCGGCCGTCCGGTCGCTCAACCTCCATGTCCTCTACCATCGACGTTTCGCCCAGGAGGGCCCGCACGATTGGCATGCGGCCGTAGGGGTAGCGGTTGTCAGTACCGGCGCAGAACGCCGTATAGACGGGCTGTGGCTGCGAGCGGTCGGCGGTCGGGTCGATGCCGGGGCCGCGCAGGCGCTTGGCGAGGTCGTTGGCAAAGGCGGGCTTGCCGCTGGCCTCGAGGACGATGATGGCGACGGGGAGGCTATCCAGGAACGAGAAGAGGCGCCGCTCGCCGTCGATTGGCGCGGGCGGGCGGTCGGCGGAAAGAGGATTGCCCCCAGATTGGTCTGTAGACATCGCGATACAAATTTGACGCGCTGTATGGGCGGTGAGTTACGTCATAACGTGACAGAACGGCCATTTGCGCCCCTGGCGGCCCTCGGGACGGTCCTTAGAGGGGCGTGACTGGCTCGGCCTGGCGTGCCTTCTTATCGGCGTACATCGCGGCGTCGGCGGCCCGCAGCAGGGCGTCCGTCTCAGTCCCGTCCCGGCCGTAGATGGCGACCCCGATGCTCGGAGCGGCGACGAGCGCATGACCTTCGTAGGCGAAGGGGGCCGTAAGCGAGCGGACGATCCGGTCGCGGATGACGGCGAGGTCGGCAGAGGAAGCCTCCGTGACCAGTACGAGAAACTCATCGCCGCCCATGCGCGCGACGGTGTCGCTCTCCCGGATCGCCTTCTCCAGTCGGCGCGCGGTCTCGACAAGATAGGCGTCGCCGGCGGCGTGCCCGTGCTGGTCGTTGACGAGCTTGAAACCGTCTAGGTCAAGAGAGAGGAGGGCGAGCGGACTGCCGTAGCGGCGCGTGTGGGCGAGAGCCTGCTCGATGCGGTCCAGCATCAGCCGGCGGTTGGGCAGCGCCGTTAGCGGGTCGTGGTAGGCGAGCTGCTTGATCTGCTCCTGGCTCCGGTGTTGTTCGGTGATGTCCATGATCGTCGCAAGGGAGTAAATGGTCTTGCCCTCCGCATTGCGCACGAGGCTGACGCTGACCTTCACCCAGATGATCTCGCCATCTTTGCGGATGTAGCGTTTCTCAATCCCGAGGACCTGCAATTCGCCGCTATTGAGCCGGATCTGCTGCTCAGCGTGAAGCTGGCGGTCATCTGGATGCGTGATCTCAGCGAAAGTGCGGCCGACGAGCTCGTCGCCTCCGTAGCCGGTCATGACGCAAAACGCGTCGTTTACCTGCATGAAGTGAGAGTCGGGGCTGACGATCGCCATTCCTTGCGGGCTGTCTTCGAAAACGGTGCGGAACCGCTCTTCGCTGTCGGTCAGCGCCTTCTCGAAGCGTTTCTGCGCGGTGATGTCGCTGAAAGCGGCGAGAGCGTAGGCGATCTTGCCGCTCTCATCGCGGATCGGCGCCCCCCAGACCTGGATCGACATGCGGCCGTCCGGGCGTTCGAGCTCCATGTCCTCGATCATCGTCGTCTTGCCGTCCAGCGCCTGTACGATCGGCGACAGCTCATCGGGGTAGTGCTCGTCAGTGCCCGCCCGGAAGGAGTGGTACACCTCGCTCAGGTTTTCGCTGTTTGAGCCAGCGACGATGCCAGCGCCGAGGAGCCGCGTGGCGAGAAGATTGCTGTAGTAGGGAATACCGCTTTGATCGAGAATAAAGACGGCGACGGGCATGCTCTCGAGGAACGTGAACGTGCGGCGCTCGCTTTCGCGGACGGCGGCTTCAGCGCGGCGAAGCTCCGTGATGTCCTGTGTTATCGAAAGGCCGGCGACGATCCGGCCGGAGCTGTCGCGGATCGGCGTCATGCGCACGAGGCGGTCGCGGCCCTCGAACTGCAACTCGAAAGCGCTGGCCTCGCCCGCGACTGCTCTCTGCATTGCCGGCAGCACGACCTCAAGGTGGTCGGCATCCACGAGGTCCCAGGGCTGCTTACCGGTGATCTGATCCGGCGTCATGCCGACCTGCGTCAGCCCTTCGCCGCCCGAGACGAGGTAGCGCAGAGACGAGTCGAAGATAGAGATCGTCCCGTTCGGGAAGTGCGCGGCGATCGACGTGTAGATCTGTTCGTACAGCGAGACGTTGTGGCGGATGACGCGTGCGACCAGCCAGGAGAAGAGCGCCATCGCACCCATCGACACCGGCCGCGAGAGTGCTGCGAGGCCTTCGTCGCCGACAGCGTCGATAAACAGCGATCCGCGGTGCGACGGCCCGATGATGGCGACGACGGTGATGCTGAGCGCGACCGGGAAGGGCAACGAGAGGCCGGCGTACATCAGGAAGATGAAGTAGAAGTTCGTATAGACGCTGGGCAGGCCGCCGGTTTCGGCGATCACGGCGTCGATGGCAATGACCGCGCCGAGCAAAAACACGGCCCGCAGGGCGAGGACAGCGGGGCGCGGCCGCTCGCTTGGGGCGAGCATCGTCAGGACGCTGAGGAGGTCAAGCGCCCAGTGCCGGGTTTTGGCCTGGTTAAGTTTCCACATCTCTTAGGTCATATTTAGAGACGCGCGGGGCGCTTTCGCAGTTACGTAGCCTTCCCA
>JBDTOK010000232.1:0-3745 GCA_039933275.1 Chloroflexota bacterium
ACTTGCGCATCTTCGGGTTCCAGCGCCTTGTCTGGTGCCCAAAGTGCACGCCTGCCTCAAGCAGGGACTTCATTGATACGGGTGTTGACAAACGTTTGCTCCTTTTGGGTGTCCGAACGAACAGTATAGTGCGCGAAGGCTCCAGACGGCAATCGAACGCGACTGCTCGCCGATCCGCATGGCCAAGGGTAGTTTGTTTGGCAAAAACGCTGTTTTGGCGTCGCCTTCACCGTTAAGCGGCGGCTCAGCTATACTGAAATTCAGGAGCACACCAACCTATGCCAGTATACGAATACCGCTGCGCCAAGGGCCACGATTACGAGAAGACCGAAGGCTTCTCCGCGCCGACTGAGCAGAAATGCATAGTCTGCGGCGCCAAGGCCAAGCGCCAGATCAGCAAGCCCGCCGTCATCTTCAAGGGCAGCGGCTTCTACAGCACCGACAACCGGCGCTCCACCAGCTCATCTGCCAGCGAGACGTCCTCAAGCGACACCAAGAGCGACTCGACGCCCGCAGCCTCGACCAGCGACAACGGCCACTCCCACGGCGACGGCGGCCACTCCCACGGGGCGAGCGAGAAGCCAGCCAAGTCCTCCAAGAAGAGCGACTCCAAGGCCGACTGACCGGCGCCCTCGCACCTTGACCCGCGACGCTAGACCCTCGACCCTACCCTCGTGCGAGTCGTCCTTCAGCGCGTCCGGAACGCCTCAGTCTCCGTCGATGGCGAGCAAATCGCCTCGATCAAGGAAGGGCTGTTGCTGCTGTTAGGGGCGGAGTCGTCCGATGACACCGCCATCGCCGAGCGCCTGGCCCAGAAGTGCGCCGAAATGCGCATCTTCAGAGACGATGAGGGCAAGTTCAACCGCTCCCTCCTCGACGTGAACGGCGAAGCGCTCGTCGTCTCTCAATTCACCCTTCTCGCCGACGTCCGCCACGGCCGCCGCCCCAGCTTCACTCGCGCTGCCACACCAGAGGTCGCGGAACCGCTCGTCGAGAAGTTCGCCCAATCGCTGCGAGACCTCGGCGTCCGCACGCAAACGGGCCGGTTCGGCGCCCACATGGACGTAGCGCTCCTAAACGACGGCCCCGTGACAATCGTGATCGACTCGAGCCACTTGGAGCAGCCGCGGCGGCAGAGTTAGGCGGTTTCGACTTCCAGCGAGAAGTCCAGCGCCTTCGCGGAGTGCGTGATCGCCCCCATCGAGATGTAGTCCACGCCCACCTCCGCATACGCCCGTGCGTTCTCCGCGGTGATACCGCCGGACGCTTCTAGCACCGGCCTCGGCGAGCCTAAGTCGCGTACGACCTCTCGCACCTGGTCCGGCGTCATGTTGTCGAGCAGCAGCTCGTCCGCGCCGGCGGCGGTCACTTCGCGCGCTTCCGCGAGGTCCGTCACCTCGCACTCGATCCGCATTGCGGGGTTCACCTCGCGCGCCAATCGCACCGCGTCGCCGACGTTCAGGTCTCGCGCCCGCACAGCGGCGATGTGATTGTCCTTGATCAATACGCCGTCTGCCAGATCGAAGCGGTGGTTCGTCGCGCCCCCCATGCGCGTAGCGTATTTCTCCAACGCTCGCAGGCCGGGGGTGGTTTTTCGGGTGTCTCGCAGCTTGCAGCCAGTGCCCTCGAGCAGGCGGACGATGTCGTTCGCCGCCGTCGCCACGCCGCTCAGGTGGCAGACATAGTTCAGCGCGACCCGTTCGCCGCGTAGGATCGCCACCAGCGGGCCTTCGACTCTAGCGACAACCTGCCCCGGCTCGACGCGATCGCCCTCCACCGCGAGCTCGGCCCAGCGCAACGCCGGATCGACTTCCGCAAACGCCTCCCGCGCGAACGCCAGCCCAGCGAGCACGCCCTGCTCTTTCGCCAGCAGATCTGCTCGCCCCCGCTGCTCCGGCGGTACGAGCGCGGCCGTCGTCACATCTTCTCCGGCACGGTCCTCAGCCAGCGCCTCGACGACGAGCCGTCGCACCAGATCGCGATCCAGTTCCATGCCGCGATTCTCGCACTACGGCGCGCCGCGAACCACCTGCGGTGGTGTGGATTTGTTGGCGCTGTGAACAAAGGTATTGGCAGCTTCCGCCGCAGGCTGCATGATCACGCCAGCTTCTCGAAACGAGTCGCAGCGAGTCAGGGAAAGAGGACTGGCGGCGCGAAGGGGCAACCCGGAGCGCCACCCAGACCCCGATCCAGGACAAGCAGTGGCTGACCTCGAGAGGCTATTTCTTTGCCCGGCGCCAATCGCGCTTCGCATCCTCTACGCGGCCAGGCGCATGGGGAAATTGTTTGGCAAAAACGGGTGTTTCGCACGCGGTACCCCGAACCTCGCAGCTCGAAATGTTCATTTGTTGGCCGTGTGGACAAACCTCTTGGCAGCTTCCCGCGCCTGGCGCATGATCCCACCAGCTTCTCGAAACGAGTCGCAGCGCAGTTCCGGTGAACGGACTGGCAAGAGCGGCGGGGCAACCCGCAGTGAACCGCCAGACCCGGATCCAGAGCCAGCAGCGGTCCCGGATCGGGAAGCTATTTTGTTGTGCGGGCCGATTGCTGTCGCCAGACTACCGAACCAGACTTCGTGCGTCGCGTCACGCCTCCGCGCCTCAGCTCGTGCGATAATCCCCGCAATATCGAGACGCAGAGGAGCACGTCATGACGACTACGCAACCGATCGTCTTCAACCCGCTGGACCCGAACTTCCGTCAGAACCCTTACCCCATCTACGAGCGCATCCTCGCCGAGGACCCCGTCCACCTGACGCCGTTTGGTGTGCGAGCCTTCGCCCGGCACGCTGACTGCCTGCAGATCCTGCGCGACACGAAGCGCTTCAGCTCCGACGACCGCAAGTCGCCGTTCTACCAGCCGATCGGCGAGTCGTTCCGCCTGAACTCCGGTGCACCCGACCCGGCCGCCGGCGTCACCGACGAAGACCGCCCGTTCCTATTCCTCGACCCGCCGGACCACACGCGATTGCGCCGGCTCGTTAACCAGGCGTTCAGCGCCAAGGCCGTCGAAGCGCTCCGGCCGCGCGTGCAAGAGCTCGTCGATGGATTGCTCGACAAGGCCGCGGCGAAAGGCTCGATGGAGGCGATCACTGACCTCGCGTACCCGCTGCCAGTCGCCGTCATCTGCGGGATGCTCGGCGTGCCCGAAGAAGACCAGCCTGTCTTCGGCGGTTGGTCAGTCGAGCTAGCGAAGTCGCTGGACCCAAGCATCGGCGAAGGGGACGAGGTAATCGCCCGCCGCATCAAGGCTGTGCAGGACTCGCGCGCGTACTTCCGGCAGCTCGCCGCTGAGCGACGCAAGAAGCCTGGCGACGACATGCTCTCGGCGCTCCTGGCGGCGGAGGACGAGGGCGACAAACTGAGCGAAGGCGAGCTACTTTCGACGTGCACGCTGCTGCTAATCGCCGGCCACGAGACGACCGTCAACCTGATCGGCAACGGTATCCTGCAACTGCTGCGCCACCCGGACGAGCTCGCCCGCTTCCGCGCCAACCCTGACCTGGCGCCGTCCGTCGTCGAGGAGGTGCTGCGCTACGACCCGCCGGTGCAGTTCGACGGGCGCATCTGCGTGCAGGAGGCGGAGGTCGGCGGCGTGACGATCGAGCCCGGCGCGTTCGTGATGCAGCTAATCGGTGCGGCCAACCGAGACCCGTCCGTCTTCGAGGACCCCAGCCGCTTCGACGTCACGCGTAACACCACCAACCACATCGCCTTCGGCTACGGCATCCACTTCTGCCTCGGCG
>JBDTOK010000233.1:0-3722 GCA_039933275.1 Chloroflexota bacterium
GGAGACCGGAGGAGGGGGAAAGTTAACAACTTTTCAACACGGTGTAAACGAATGAGCAATTCTTTGCGCGAGGCTAGGACGCCGCCCACACGCGCAGCCCGCCGTACAATCGGTTCGTGCACCACTCGGACCTCATCCATGCTATTGGCAACACTCCGATCGTGGCGCTGAAGCACTGCAGCCCCAATCCCGACGTCCGCCTTTTTGCGAAGCTCGAGGGGTTCAACCCCACCGGCAGCATCAAGGACCGCGTCGCCCTGGCAATGGTCAAGCAGGCTCAGCACGAGGGCCGGTTGCCCAGCGGCGCGCGCATCATCGAGGCCTCGACCGGGAACACTGGCATCGCGCTGGCGATGGTCGGCCGGGCGCTGGGCTACCCAGTACGCATCGTGATGCCGGAGAACGTTTTCCCGGAGATCCCGCGCACCGTCTCCGCCTACGGCGCCGAGATCACGTGGGTGAGCGGCGAAGGGGGGATGACCCGCGCGATCGAACTCGCCCGAGAAATCGCCGCCGCCGAGGGATACGTCATGCTCGACCAGTTTTCTAACGAAGAGAACCTGCGCGCCCATTACGAGGGAACCGCCGCCGAAATCCTCGCTGACCTCGACCACATCGACGCCTTCGTGGCCGGCATCGGTACGGGCGGGACGCTAATGGGCGTCGGGCGCCGCCTGAAAGAGGTGAACCCGGCAACGATGGTGATCGCCGCGGAGCCTCACCCCGGCAACCACGTCCAAGGGCTGCGCAGCCTGGCGGAGGGTTTCGTCCCGCCGCTGCTGGACTACGGCGTCCTCAACGGCAAGATCCTCGTCCGCAGCGCCAGCGCCTTCGCAGCCACCGCGCTCATCATGAACCGCGAAGCAATCTTCGCCGGCGTCTCTTCAGGCGCCGTCCTGCATGCAGCGATGAAAGTCATCCCGCGCCTCACCCGCGGCACGATCGTTCTCGCCTTTGCGGACAGCGGATGGAAGTATCTGAACACTCCCGTCTGGAGCTCGGTCGCCGAGCCGGACGACGCAGATAGCCTCGACGATGTGATGTGGTGGTAGCCACGAGCGCGGGAGGCGCTTCGCGCTAGGCCGCGGCCAGCTCCACTGTGCAGAAGGCGCAGCGGTGAGCCTCGATCGGGATCTCGCTGAGGCACTCCGGGCACTTGTGGGTGGTGGGGTCGGGAGACGGCTCCTTGCGCATGCGCTGCTGGAAGGCGTTGTACGGCACGACTACGAAGAAGAAGATCGCGGCGGCCACGGTCAGGAAAGCGATGACGGCGTTGATGAACGATCCGTAGCGGAAGACGCTGTCGTGGATCGTGAACGTCAGGGCTGAGAAATCGTTCTTGCCGGCGATAGCCGCGATGAGCGGGGTGATGATGTCGGCGACGAGCGAGTTGACGACGGCGACGAACGCCGCTCCAACGGCGATGCCCACCGCCAGCTCGACGACGTTGCCGCGCAGGATGAATGCTTTGAAGTCGCGTGCGAGACCCATCCGTTTCCTCCTTGTTACGTTGGTGGGCGAAGTATACGCCGACAGAGCGCACGCGGGTGCCGGCAATAGGCCGGCGCTGTTCAGCGTCGGCATTCGATTAGAGCAATGGAGCATCTGGGCGGGGCCTTAATCAGCGCTTGTCAAACATCCGCGGACAATGAAGCGTTAGGAGGCGAGCGTCCATCGCCACCCTCTGGGCTCTATTGCTCATATGCTCGAATGCTTCACGCGGCCCTACCACCCGTCCCCCAACCTCATCGTCTGCGTGTGTTAGACGGGCGTCCACTCCTCGCCGTCGTGCTTGGCGCGGCCTTCGGACTCCAGCTTGGCGAGGTGTGCTTCGATCTGGCGGGTGGCGGAGGGGTACATGCGCTTGTCCAGTTCCGAGTAGATGGCGCTGAGCATCGCCTTTACGGTGCGCTTGCCCTTTTGCATCAACTTGATGATCTGCTTTTCGCGGTCCAGGCGGTGCGAGATGAGCTCGTCGAGCTTGGCGCCGACGTTGTTCACAGCGGGGCCGTGGCCGGGCAGCATGACGGCGGAGTCGAGTGTCTTCAGGTTGTCCAGCGACTTCAGGTACAACGCCATGTCGCCGTGCGGAGGCGGCGAGATCGCGACGCTGCCAAGGCCGATGGCGGTGTCACCGGTGAAGAGCGCCTTCTCCTGCGGGATGTAGATGCACACGGAGCCCAGCGTGTGGCCGGGCGTGTGCACGATGCGCAACGTCAGCGAACCGACGGAGAGCTCGTCGCCTCCGTTGATGTGATGGACCGGCTCCGCGTCTGCGGCTTGCTCGCGGAACTTCGCGACCTTTTCGCGCAGCTCTTTCGCTTCTTCCGGAAGCTCGATGTCCTGGGGCGCGTCGCTCTGCCAGTCGTCGAGCAGCTTCTGCTCGTCCGGGTGGAGCATGATCTCGGCGTTGGTGGCCGTGCGCAGTTGCGCCGCGCCGCCTGCGTGATCGAAGTGGTGGTGCGTGAGGATGATGTAGCGAATGCGCACGTCCGCGTGGTCCTTCAGGAAATCGACTCGCGCTTTGATCGTCGGCTCGTCGCCAAAGCCGCTGTCGATCAGCGCACCCTCATCGCCGTCACGAATGAGAAAGACGTTCGGGGACTGCGGGCCGGTGTAGAACCCCTGCTCGCTGACGGGGATGGAGTGGATGTGCGGGGTTATTTCCATATCGATCAGTTGAAGACGTCTGCACTCGATCCGACGACCGGACAGTCAGGGGAAGTCATCGGCATGCCGAGCACCCCGCGCAGAACGAAGAGTCCATCGAGCGCGTCGACCTCGTTGTCGCAATTGAAGTCGCCGTAGAACCAGTGGTCGCCGTTCAAGAAGTGCGACTGCCCTATCTCAAAGCACTCGACCGGCGCCTCAAGCTCCGCAGCGTTCTGAAGGAGCAGCGCGGCATCTGTCGCGTCGAGATCGCCGTCGCACTCCGTGTCGCCAAAGAGATAGCCTGACGTGAAGTTCCAATCCGGGTTCGTGCCGGCGACGAAACCGGCATCGCCGTCAGTGTGCTCGTCGATCAGGTCGCCTCCGTCGGAGTCGTTGAAGCAGATGTCCTTGGCCGACGGCGCCGAGTCAGAGCAGAACCAGGCGATCTGCTTGCCATCCGGCGAGTACGCCGGGCCGCTGTGTGCCGGGCTGAGCGACAACGGGTCGTAGAGGAGCTCACGATTCTGTCCGTCGGGATCGATGCGGTAGAGGTTGGCGAACGGGTCGTCGTCGTTGTCTGCGGTAATCGGGTTGCCGACGAAGGCGATCTCGGTCCCGTCCGGTGACCAGGTGCCGATTTCGTTGTCGCCGTCTGTGTTCGTGATGTTGGTCGCGACGCCAGTCTTCAGGTTCAGAACGTAAAGATCGGTGCCGCCGCTGATCTGCTCGCCGCTGAAGAGCAGACGCGTGCTGTCCGGCGACCAACTCAGTCCTTCGACCTGGTAGAACTCCATCGCGTATCCGAACTGAACGTCGCCGGTCGCGACGTCGATGATGCAGAACCCATGCACAGTCAGGTCGTCCGGGTTGTTGCAGTACGTCATCAGGTTCTTACTGTCCGGAGACCACGTCGGCTCGCCGAAGGCGGCGATGGCGTCGGTGACGCTACGCTGGTTACCACCGTCCGTGTCCATGATCCACGGCTCGGTGACGTTGTGAAGCCAGGCGATGTGCTGGCCGTCAGGCGAGATCTCCGGCCCCGTGTCACCGACTGGTGAGTTGGACAGGTT
>JBDTOK010000234.1:0-3680 GCA_039933275.1 Chloroflexota bacterium
CGTCGCTCATCGTGCGCGTCTTTATGCGGTGGTTGCGGTGACCGCGCGGCTGCCCGCCGATGTAGGTTTCGTCGGCCTCAATCGTGCCGCTCAGCGGCTCAGGATTCTTGTCTGTCATGGCCCAGCGGATGCGGTGACACATGAACCAGGCACTCTCGTAAGTGACGCCAAACTCGCGTTCGATCTGTCGGGCGCTAACCGCCTTCTTTGAGACGCACATTCGCTGCGCAACTATGAGCCACGTTCGCAGCGGGATTTTGGAGTCCTCAAAGATTGTGCCCTTAGTGACGGAAAACTGGCGCTTGCACGTCTTGCACTTGTAGAGAGATCGGGCGGGAACGGTGCGCCCGTTCTTACGCTCGCTTGCCTTGACCTCAAAGCGCGTGATCTCGTTCCCGCCGCAATCATCGAACGCACAAACGACGCCCTTTGGCCATCGCTTGCCTTCAAGGAACGCGCGGGCGTCGGCCTCGGTGCGGAGCAGATCGGTCAGGTTTGGAGTGTGTCCTTTTCGCGTTGGTTCACTGTTCATGCTAGGATTTTAGCAAGTACATGGCGTTGTGTCAAACCGATCATTCCCGCTGAAGCTCTGTCCGTACGGCGTGGGGCGTTCGGTGATCAGATGTTGTGCTAACCTCCGCGGCAGGAGGTGGGACATGCCACAGTTTGTACACGTCGCGCGGATTTTGCCGGGGCAGAAGGACGAGTTCCTGGCGAACGTCAAGAACGGCTTCGAGATGGGGGCGCCTGGGCTGAAGTCGCTGGGGCTGACCCGGATTACGTCGTTCCACTCGGCGGAGGCGAACTCGGGCTCGGGTGGGTTGCTGATCACGATATATGAGGCGAACGATGCGTCGGTGATCGAGGCGCTGTACAAGAATGCGGCAGTGGTCGAGGGCGAGAAGCGGAACCACGGCAAGCTGGTGGCGGAGCACGACCACGAGCTGGTGGCGACGAACACGCCGTTCCTCGACCTGGACTTGAGGTAGGAGAGAACGATGGCGATTACTCGAAAGGGCGAGGCACGATCGATGGACCGGGCGCCGGGGGTGGTGGTGCAGATTCTGACGGACGGGGCGATGGCGATGGTGGTGGACGTGGACATTGCGCCGGGGGCGGTGGTGCCGATGCACACGCACCCGCACGAGCAGACGGGGACGCTGATCAGCGGGAGGATGCGGTTCGAGATTGGGGATGAGACGTTCGACCTGGAGCCGGGGGATGCGTGGTCGATTCCGGGTGGGGTGCCGCACGAGGCGACGGGGATCGAGCACTGCCGGGTGGTGGAGTGCTTTGCGCCGCCGCGAGAGGACTGGCGGTAGACGACAGTGGTTCGCCCCTACTGGCGGCTTCCGCTAACATAGGGGGCGATGGCTACGATCACGAAGGAACTGCGCTTTGCCCTGGACGAGAAGGGGATGAAGGAGTTCGGGCCGACGCTCATTGGGAAGGTCATCTCTTACTGGGACAACGACCGGCAGCTGAAGCACGGCAAGGTGATGGAAGCGGTGATGCTAAGAGACCGCTACGGCAACCCCTTCATCGAGGTGCAGCTTGAGCCCGCTGCTTCGGGCAGCGACCACGGCGTCGTCGTCCCGGCGACTGGCGCCGTCGGCGAGTAGCGCTTACCTCAGCGCGGCGACGATCCCCAGGACGAACGCGAGTATTAGCACCACGGCGACTGTTGTGATTACCCATTGGGGGAACGGCGTCGCCCTCTGGTTCGAGTCGTAGCCCGCGTAGCCCGCGGCTTCCGACAGATCGAAGTCAGCGTCTGACTCGTCCGGCACGTACGAGTCGTCGTCCTCGTCCTCGTCGTCATCCTCTTCGTCGTCGTAGTAGCCGTCGGGGGCGTCTTCGTCGTCCTCCGGGTTGTTCCAGTCCGGGAAGTTCGTGAACTGAGCCTGCGGGCCGTCCAGTTTGTCGCCGGCCCACTGCGTTAGCTCATCCTTCTCTTTACGCTGCTGGTACATGCCCCAAGTGTAGCAGCAGTGGATGAGTGGGCAGTGGAGTGCCTGCGCGTGGATGTTGGGCGGAGGGTTAAGCGCTGGGTGTCGGGATAGGGGTGCTTGGTGGGAGCATGAGGGCCTGCGGGCCGGTCCTTCGAGAACCTCAGGATGAACGGACGCTTAACGTCGGCGACCAGGGTGACGTCGGGCACGTTTTTTTGCGTTGACAGGGTACCCGGATCATGTTAGAAATTGGGCGTAACTTAGTCCTTGCTAAGCATCGTCGGGAGGCATCTCATGGCCATCGATCAGGACACACTCGCCAAGCTTCGGACCGAAACCGCCGAACCCGCACAGCCGCTCGACCTGAGCTGGCTCGTCACCGAAGAAGACGGCCACCCGTGGGGCATGCGCGCAAAGCCCGGCAAGCGCGGCCTCACCCTCGACGAAATCGAGATCGGTCCCGCTGGCATCGTCCCCGAGACTTCTACCAACCGCTCGATGCGCATCCGCGGTTCCATTCCGCGCAACGATGCGCCGCGTGTCCCTGGCTCCTACGCCGGCAAGAACGATGTCTACTCCGAAAACGCGCGTCTTCTGTATGAGGAAGGCGTCACTCGACAGTGGTCATCCGCCACGGACATTCCGTGGGAGACGATCGAGCCGCTGCCGGACGACATGGAGCGAGCGATGTGCCAGCTCTGCACGTTTCTTACCGAGGTGGAGTTCATCGCCGGCGACACGCCTGCGCAGTGGCTGGGCACGATCAACTCAGAGCACCACGAGGTCAAGCTCTTCCTTCTCAGCCAGATCATGGACGAAGGCCGTCACCTGGACGTCTTCCGCAAGCGCGCCTTCGCTAACGGCGGAGGCCTGCTGTCCTCGCTTCCGCAGGACGGCCTGCGCGTGATCATCGAGGCGAAGGACTTCACCGAGATGTCCGCGATCATGCACGTCGCCGCCGAAGGCTTCGTGCAGTCCATGTTCCGCATGGGCGAGTACATCGGCCAGAACCACGCCGAGAAGACGATCTTCCGACTCTGCGGCCAGGACGAGAGCCGCCACCTCGGCTTCGGTGTCATGCACCTCAAGTACGTCATGGACAACGAGCCGTGGCGCCGCGAGGAGATCCACCACTACCTCGACAAGGTAGAGGGTACGCTGGCCCCGGACCCCATGAACTCCGACGGCGTGAACTTCGCGCTGTTCGAGGCGCTGGCTATCCTCATGGGCGGCGGCATCAAGAACTTCGACAAGGGCCTGCAGCTTTCGATGGGCGTCCAGCGCAAGCGCGTGAACGAGTACATGCACCGCCTGAACGTCGCCGGCCTCGGCGACCGGCGGGAGCGCATGAACCCGCTGCTGCGCCAGTTCCTCGACAACTAGCGCGACATAACGCGGCAACCGAAAGCGCCCCGGCTGACATGGCCGGGGCGCTTCTTTTAATCCTGCGGCCGCGTCTGCTATCCTCGACCGCAGCCAATCCCGTTTGCCCAATCCGAAAGTGAGACGCACCCGATGAATATCGCCCTGCGCCCGCGCACCATCATTTCGCTTATCGCAATCGCCGGCTTGCTGGCCATTGCGGCGCTCTTTGCCGTCGACCAGGCCAAGCCTGCCCACGCTGCTGGCGCGACGTTCAAAGTTACGAGCGACACCGCTGTTGGCCAGCTTGCCGGATCGAACCCCTGCACCCTGAGCCAGGCGCTTGCCCTGGCAGCTGACAACACG
>JBDTOK010000235.1:0-3629 GCA_039933275.1 Chloroflexota bacterium
AATGCGAGCACTGCGGCTCTCCCAAAACTGAGCGAGTCTTCTCCCGCGTCGCCGTCCACCGCGGCCTCGACGGTATGGAAGGCGCCGAGGCCGGCCTCGGCGACGTCGACGAGAACGACCCCCGCTCCGTCGCCCGCTGGGTGCGCAAGATGAGCCGCGATATGGGCGAATCCCTGGACGGCGATATGGAGGGCGAGCTCGAACGCATGGAGTCCGGCGAAATGCTCGGCGACGACGCCGGTGGCTTGGCCGATGACGACTTCTCCGCGCTAGACTAGAAGCATGCCGATCTACGAGTACAAGTGCGGAAAGTGCAGCCGCCTGACCAGCATCTTCACGCGGGGAACCGGCACGCCTGAAGGCGCCGTCTGCATGCACTGCAAATCGAAGAAGCTGGAGCGGGTGTTCTCGAAGTTCGCCCACCACCGCAGCGAAGCCGACATCGTCCGAGACTACGGCGCTGAACCCAGCCGCCTCGAAGACTACAAAGACCCGCGCCAGATTGGCCGCTGGGCCGAGCGCAAGTTCGATGAGTTTGGCATGGACATGCCGCAAGAAGCGCGCCAGATGATCGACGCAGCCCGCGAAGGCGATTTCCCGGACCCCGTCAAAGACCTGTAAAAAGAAAAGGAACGAGCATTTGCTCGTTCCCTTCGAACCGGCGAACCGGCCCCACCTGGCAAGTACTAATTAGTATCTGGCCGGTCGCTCGAGAGGTTTAGTCAGCTGTCGTCGATTCCATTTCCAATTTTCCATTTCCTATTTCCCGCGCCTCCGTCGCGGTATGATTCCCGCGTGAACGTTGACGGCCTCCCCGCTATCGCCGACGAAGTGCGCGCGTACCTCGACGCCAAGCACAAGGCCCGCGAAGGCGCACTCGCCCTCACCCGCGAGGTCATTCGCCTCTCCGCCAACGCCATCCGCAACACCCACCGGCGCAATTTCGACGAAGCGGAGACGCTCCTACGCAAAGCGCGCTCCAACCTCGACCAGACCGAGACCCTCCTCGCCGAGCACCGCGACATCTACTACGCAGGCTTCGTCCACGACTCGCAGAAGGAGTACGCCGAGGCCAACTGCACGCTCGCCCTCATCGCCGGCCGTCCGCTACCAACGCCGCAGGAGATCGGCGTAATGGCCGCCTCCTACCTCAACGGCCTCGGCGAAACGGTCGGAGAGTTGCGCCGCCACCTCCTCGACTCCATGCGCGCCGGCGACATCGAACACTGTGAAGAGTCGCTGCAAGTGATGGGGGACATCTACGACGCGCTCGTGACGATGGACTACCCCGAAGCCGTCACCGCCGGCCTCCGCCGCACCGCCGACGCCATGCGCGGCATCCTCGAGCGCACTCGCGGCGACTTCACCGCCTCCTACATGCAGCGCCGCCTCGAGCAGCGTCTCCAGCAGTTCGAAGAGCGCCTCCCGAAATAATGCGCGCCATTCTTCTACTGCTCGCACTCTCGACGCTGGCCCAGACCATCGCCTGCGGCGGCGGCGACAACGACTCGCAAGTCTCGTTCTCCCCCGTCGGCACGAAGACCAGCTCGCTCACGGCAACTCCCGCGCCAACAGACGGCAGCGGTGCCACTGCCCCCGACCCGATCGACCCAACACTCGACCAGGAACTCCACGAGATCACCAACGGCAACCAGGCCATCGATCTCGCCCCCGGCGAAACATTCACCTTCGACCCGCAGGCACTCGCCACTGACGCCGGCACGACGCCCGTCTGCGCCAACTTCCAGTTCGATTTCTCTTGGCAAGTGCAGCACCCCTTCCCGCCGGACGGCGTCAACTTCCAATGGGAGATCCAGCGCAACGGCGCCCCCGTCAAAGTCGCCGAAGGCCCCAACGGCGAACAGTCCGTCGGCTGCGACACCGTGGAGGCCGCCAACAAAGGCGACGGCCCAATCACCGTCACCGTCAAATACAAAATCGGCGGCCTATAGACCGAATGTTAAGATGAGTGCGCGATGGTAACGAAAAAGACAGCGCCGAAGGCCAAGCCAAAGTACCGCGTCTCGGATGAGAAGATCCGCGAGGTTACGACTGTTCGCGGGGCAGCTCGTGCAGTTTCACGGTCTCATAAGAAGGCGCTCGAACGGCTTCAGAAGGACTAGCCGTTCAACTACCTCGCGTTTGACGATCTGAACACCATCGCCTACGAGATCGCAGCAGAAGTCTTTTTCCAAACCAGACGACCCTCTCCCTGGGCTTGCCCTTCTCGGCGGCGAGGTCGGCCGCGAAAAGCTAGAGGGCATCCTCGAACTCCCGAGACAGTCGGCGTTTGGCGAGGATGCTTACATGGGCATCTTCATGAAGGCGGCCGCACTCTTGAGATCGATGGTCGTGAATCATCCGTTCATGGATGGCAACAAGCGCATGGGCATCACTAGCGCGTTCGTGTTCTTGTTGATCAATCGCTACGTTTGTTGTGCTGACGAAGACGAAGTTGTGAACTTTACCGTTGGAATTGCGGCAGGACAAATCCGCGATCTCGGCGAAATTGCGGAGTGGTTGGAACTACGAAGCGTGACGCTCGATGAGATACAAGCCGCCGCCGAAGCAGACCAACTGGACTTGCTCGCGAATCGCCTGCCAGGATCGGCCGTCGTCAGTGATCGCCCGCTCATGCTATACATGGCCACTGACTAACAAAAACAGGCGCCCGTCCCAAGACGAGCGCCTGTCTACTGGCTACTCCCTACTTGCTACTCGCGCTACACTTCCGCCGCCACCGGCTCCTTCGCGCGTTCGCGCATCTCCGTCGGCTTCTTGCCAAAAGCGTACTCACCGTCCTCGTACGTCACCACCACCGAGTCGCCTTCCGTGAACTCGCCTGACAGCATCCGCTTCGATAGCGGGTTCGCGATCCGGCGCTCGATCACGCGGCGCAGTGGCCGCGCGCCATACACCGGGTCGTAGCCCTCGCGCACCAGCGCTTCCTTCGCCGTGTCGCTCAGCTCCAGCGCGACGCTACGGTCGCCGAGGCGATCGCTCACGTCGTTCAGCAGCAACTCCACGATCCGCTTGAGGTCGTCCTCCGTCAGAGGGTCGAAGATGATGATCTCGTCGATGCGGTTCAGTAGCTCCGGCCGGAACGTCTGCCGCAGCGAGCGCTCGATGTCGCCCTTCTGCTTGTCGTGCTCCGTGTCGCTCGGCTTGCTCGTCGGCAACCCGAACCCCAGCGTCTTCTTGGCGAACGCCTCCGTCCCAATGTTCGAGGTCATGATGACCACCGTGTTGCGGAAGTCCACAGTGCGTCCGTGTCCGTCCGTCAGCCGTCCGTCGTCCAGCATCTGCAGCAGCACGTTGAACACCTCCGGGTTCGCCTTCTCGATCTCGTCGAGCAGGATCACCCGGTACGGCCGCCTGCGCACCGCCTCCGTCAGCTGTCCGCCTTCGTCGTACCCGACGTATCCCGGCGGCGAGCCGATCATCCGCGAAACGGTGTGCCGCTCCTGGTACTCACTCATGTCGAGCCGGATCATCGACTCCTCATCGTCGAACATGAACTCGGCCAGTGCTCTCGCCAGCTCCGTCTTCCCGACGCCCGTCGGCCCTAGGAAGATGAACGATCCGATCGGCCGGTTCGGATCCTTCAGCCCGGCCCGCGCGCGGCGTAT
>JBDTOK010000236.1:0-3577 GCA_039933275.1 Chloroflexota bacterium
CCCTTTCGATGTCAGCGCCGAGGTCCCGTAGTTTCTGGTCAATGCGCTCGTAGCCGCGGTCTACGTGGTAGATGTCGCTGACCTCGGCGCGGCCGGCGGCAGCGAGCCCGGCCAGGACGAACGCCGCGCCTGCGCGCACATCCAGCGCGCGCAGAGATGAGCCCGTCAGGGGCGTAGGCCCGCTAATGATAGCAACGGTGGTCCCAGTCGTCACTATTTCGGCGCCCATCTTGCGCAGCTCACCGATGTACAGGAGCCGGTTATCGAAAACGCGCTCATGAACGTAACTGATACCGCGAGCCTGCGTGAGCAGAACTGCGACGGGCGCCTGCAGGTCGGTTGGGAAGCCGGGGTAGGGGAGCGCCTGGATCGTCATCGCTGTCAGGGAATCGGAGCGGCGCGCGGTGAAGCTGTCGGCCTTCTCATCGATCTCGACGCCGGCCTGGCGCAGCTTGTAGATGACGGAGGTGAGGTGTTCGATGTTGACGCCGCGCACTTCGACTTCGCCGCCGGTCATTGCGCCGGCGATGGCGAAGGTCCCTGCCTCGAGGCGGTCCGGGATGATGCGGATGCGCGTGGGCTGCAACCGCTCAACTCCTTCGATGGTAACTGTGTGAGTGCCGGCGCCGGTGATGCGCGCGCCCATCTTGCGCAGGATCTCCGCAACGGACTGTACTTCGGGCTCGGCGGCCGCGTTGATGATCGTCGTCGTGCCCTTGGCGAGGGCGGCGGCCATCATCGTGTTCTGCGTGCCGAGAACGCTGGGATAGTCGGCGAAGAAGGTTGAGCCGCGCAGCTCTTTCGCGCGGGCGTGGAACGTGTCGGCGTCGATGCCGGTCTCCGCGCCGAGACGCCGGAAACCTTCGAGGTGCACTTCGATCGGCCGCTGACCGATGACGTCGCCGCCTGGTGGGGGACACGACGCCTCGCCGAAGCGGCCGAGCAGCGCGCCCATGACAAGGAAGCTCCCGCGCAGTGAGCCGACGAGCTCACGGTCAGGGCAGGTCTTGTCGACGTTGGCGGAGTTGATACGCAGCACGTGGTCGTCATCCCACTCGACCCTGGCGCCGAGCGAGCGGAGGACGAGCGCCATCTGCTCGATGTCGTCGATGTGGGGGACGTTCTCGAGGATGCAGTCGTCGCCAACGAGGAGGCAGGCGGCCATCGCGCCGAGAGCGGCGTTCTTGGAGCCGCCAACCTCGACGGAGCCACGCAAAGGGCGGCCGCCGTGGATGGCGAGAGTCTGGCCTCTTGTATGCGGTTCAGCTTTCAGCACTACGCCTCAGCTTACAGGATTGGCAGTGGTTGGCCGCTCAGTCCTACCATCATATGGTTGGAAGTCGTACGGATCGATTCCGGACACCGTGAGTTGAGCGGAATTACTATGATATCTGCGGATCATATAGTTATGATATTGGCCCAGCCAAACATACTTTGCCAACTTATGATCGTCTGAGCTGAACTCGCTAAGTGCCTTCTCTACTTCGGATTTATGTTTGAGAAGCAACTGTTTCTTGTGGTCATCGATGTATGGGAGTACCTCAAGATAACTGAGGAAAGCTTGTCCGTCCGCCCCCGCCAATAAGTCCCGACTGGGCTGCTCTGGCTCTTGGTAGCCATGAAATAGCCCGCTCGTTCCAATCTTGACGGACTCAACGGCAAGACTAGGGCCGACAACGATCCTCGGAGTTACAGCGCTTTGCTCTAAATTGTGGATCTATCAAGCCAGGTCCAAACGCGAAGTCATCATTCATAAAGAGGAGACCTCGTGTTAAGCCTCCTCGTACGAATATCCCGCTTATTGCTAATAGCGACTGATAGGCACAAGCCACTAGGGAAACGATTTCAAACGAGTTCACAAGATCCGCAACGCTATCGTCGATGGGGCAGCCAATGACGATATTGTCCGTGAAGCTGAGGATCGAGAGTTGATCATCTCCTCTTTGGTTCAGGTATCGCTTTCTCGCTTCCGACAGTACGTCAAAGAGCAGGTCAAGGTATGCCTGCGCGCTGTCTGCCGACGAATAGTCAGTTGTGCCGAGTCGGTCAAGAAAAAGTACGATATGGTCCGTCAGCAATGGTCGACTGGTGGTGAATCTATTCGGGGACTCCACTACGACGCCATCAATCGCCCCTGGCCGTTGATTACGATCCCGGTGGCATCGGCGTGCGCGGGCCGCCGGAGCGCGGGGCTCGGCGGCGACGTCGCTCGACCACCTTGAGGCGGGTGAGAGCGCGCTGGAGCGAGGCCTGCGCCTCTGCGATGCCTTCGCGGCCAGCACGGTCAGCGAGGGAGCGCTCAGCGTCACGTCGGGCCTGCTCGGCGCGGGCTTCGTCGATTTCATCGCTACGCTCGGCGGCGTCGGCGAGGATGGTGACGCGGTCGTCGCGCACTTCCAGGAAGCCGCCGGTAATGGCCATATCGATCTCTTCGCCGCCTCTGACGACGCGCATAACGCCGGGGCTGATCATCGTGAGGAGCGGCGCGTGGCTGGGGAGAACGGTGAGCTCACCCTCGATGCCGGGGGCCACGACCTCATCGACGCCCTCTTCGGCGAGGACTTCACGTTCGGCGGTGACAATATGGACGCTAAGTGGCATTAGGCTGCGGCTTTCGTTTCCGCGGCCATCTTGTCGGCGGCTTCGATCGCTTCTTCGATCGTGCCGACCATGTAGAAGGCCTGCTCCGGGAGCGCGTCGTGCTTGCCGTCCAGAATCTCGAGGAAGCCGCGAACGGTCTCCTTGACGGGCACGTAGCGTCCGGCGCGGCCTGTGTACACTTCGGCGACGAACATGGGCTGGGTGAGGAAGCGCTGAATTTTGCGTGCGCGCGCCACTGCCAGCTTGTCGTCTTCGGAAAGCTCTTCGACACCGAGAATGGCAATGATGTCCTGCAGGTCCTTGTAGCGCTGGAGCACGGCCTGCACGCCACGGGCGGCGCGGTAGTGGTCGTCGCCGACGAGGCGTGGGTCGAGGATTCGGGAGAAAGAGGACAGCGGGTCGACGGCGGGGTAAAGCGCTTGCTCGACGAGCGCTCGGTCCAGCGAGATGACGGCGTCCAGGTGGCCGAAAGTGGTCACGATGCCTGGGTCTGTGTAGTCGTCAGCCGGGACGTAGATCGCCTGGACGGAGGTGATCGACCCGCTCTTGGTGGAGGTGATGCGCTCTTCAAGCGCACCCATGTCCGTGGCCAGCGTCGGCTGGTAACCGACGGCGGAAGGCATGCGGCCCAGAAGCGCCGACACTTCCATGTTGGCGAGAATGTACCGGTAGACGTTGTCGATGAAGATGAGGACGTCCTGGCCCATCGTGTCGCGGAAGTATTCCGCCATCGTGACGCCGGTGAGGGCGATACGGGCGCGCACGCCGGGGGGCTCGTTCATCTGGCCGAAGACGAGGGCGGTCTTTTCGATTACGCCCGACTCCTTCATCTCGTTCCACATGTCGTTGCCTTCGCGGGAGCGCTCTCCCACGCCGGCGAACACGGAGTAACCACCGTGTTCAGTGGCGATGTTACGGATCAGCTCCTGGATGATGACGGTCTTGCCGGTGCCGGCACCGCCGTACGCGCCGACCT
>JBDTOK010000237.1:0-3566 GCA_039933275.1 Chloroflexota bacterium
CTAACAAACGGTAGTGGACGCTGCCAAAGGATGGTGCGTTAGACGAAAGGGGCAGGGACTACCGGACTACGGCTGTGCGACGGGGTGGCATTGCGGCCCAGCGCCCGCACAAAGGCATCCACGACCACCGCGTCAAATTGGCTCCCGCTACACCGTCTTAGCTCAGCTACTGCTTCCCCAATGGAAATGGCCGACCGGTAAGGCCGATCTGATGTCATAGCATCGAACGCGTCGGTCACTGCTAGAATGCGCGCGCCGATCGGAATCGCTTCCCCAGCCAAGCCGTCGGGATAACCGCTTCCATCGAAGTGCTCGTGATGATGGTGAATCGAGGGCACAGCGCCTGACGCGACGCTCACTTGGGAGAGAATGCTGGCACCGTGGAGCGAATGATGGCGCATGATATCCATCTCCTCTGAGCTGAGTGGTCCGGGTTTCTGGAGGATGTTATCCGGAACGACCACTTTTCCGATGTCGTGGAGCAACGCTGCGAGCTTGAGATCAGCGATCTGCTGCCGACCAAGTCCGAGCTCTTCACCCAGTTCCGTCGAGTATCGCGCGCATCTGTCGGTGTGCGCCCGCGTGGACGGGTCCTTAGCCTCCAGAGCGACGCAAAGCGACGTAACCATTGCGGGCTGCCCTCGCCTTGCGCTTGAATAATCAGCCGGTGCGTTGGCCGACGCACTCGCCAGGTCACTCCAGTTAGCGACCCTGTCCTTGCCTGAGGACTTCGCCAAGTACATCGCCATATCGGCCCGGTATACAAGCTCCTGTGGAGTCGCAGCCGATTCAGGGAAGCTCGCCACGCCAAAACTCGCGGCTACACGGCCGGCACCTGGGTGGTGAATCTCCCGAAAGGCGCATTTGAGCGACTCGGCGACCGTCATGGACGTCTGGTGGTCGCTATTCGGCAAGAGTACTGCGAACTCGTCGCCTCCGTATCGGTAAGCGTTCGCGCTCCCGACCACCTGGATCATGGCGTGAGCCACCTCCCGCAAAAGCTGATCGCCAGCCAGATGGCCGAGCGAGTCGTTTACTTCTTTGAAGCCGTCAAGGTCCATCATTACTACGCCGAAGGTCACGTCGCCGGCCGCAGCAGCCGCCACTTCATCTTGCACCCGCTTGTGGAACGAGCGGTGATTGCCCAATCCCGTTAAAGGGTCTGTCGCTGCCTGAGCGCGTGCGTCGGTGAGATTGTCGTTAGCCAGGCGTAGATCCGCGGTGCGTTTCTCGATCGATGACATCATTTCGTTGAGCACACCCCCGAGGTGTGACAACTCTCTGGGACCACGTTGGGAGGCACGGGCCGACAAGTCGCCGGCAGATACCAGTCGGGCCGTGACCTCGAGTTGGGCGAGTGGCCTGATGATTGAACGAGCAACCCAGAAGGAGACTACGATGCCCGTGACGACACCCAGAACAGTCGAGCCGACGAGGAGCCAGAACGCTAGATTGCCAGCGCGGTCCGCTGACGCCCTTAACTCGCTAACCTGTGTCAATTCTGACGACGTCATGCTCTCGAGCCGGGCTTGATAGTCATGGAAGATCGGCACCATCGCTTCCAACGCTGCGGATGCACTGGCCGTGTTCCCGGCCTCACGTAACGCGAGCGCCTGAGCGGCTCCTTCGGCGAGTTGCGCACCTACCGCCGCCATCTGATCGGCTCCCTCCGGCGCTCCCAGCGCTAGCGCCTCGACGAGGCTCTGCTGGGCAGTACTCGCAGCAACATTTATCTCAGCAATGTACGTGGCATTGCCCTCGTAGATGTACCGTTGCAGGTCATCTGCGGCGATCGCCGCCTGTGCCTCTGTTGTCTGCAACGAGATTGCTTCTCGCGAATGAAGATCCAACTGGGCGAGCTCAGATTTATGATTGTGTTCCTGAACTAGCCCGCCAGTTGTCACGCCAACAAGAATTAAGACAAGAGCCGCGAACCCGCCGATGATACGAACGCGAACGGATAGAGAAAACGGCTGACTCTGGCGAGCCGAAGGCGTCGCCGAGTTCTTCTTTGGATGGCTGTTGATCGCCGTCGCAGTGTTGCTCATTACATAGGCGCCTTGATTCGGTGCGCTCCTCCTAGGGTCGTATTCCTAGAGAAATGGACGTTCTATCGGCAACTCTGTTACAAAGAACGAACCGAGGCACAGGCGTGAGACGCTATTCTTCCGTAGTGTGCGGTCCAGATTCACACAACCTGGGGCGAGCAGAAACTCGCGGCAAAAAAATA
The DNA here is from genome assembly GCA_039933275.1 of Chloroflexota bacterium. Classification (GTDB taxonomy): domain Bacteria; phylum Chloroflexota; class Dehalococcoidia; order SM23-28-2; family RBG-16-64-32; genus DATKKM01. The sequence continues at coordinate 2,231 of JBDTOK010000237.1, forward strand.
GCCCCTCGGCGTGGCCAAACGGCTTCGAGGGTCAGATCTCATCAGGACCACAAGTTGCCCTGTCGCTCCGGCGAGACCCTTCTCTCTTAGTCCTGTGACTCGTTTCGAGAAGCCAGCGTGAGTATTGCTCGGCTACGTGAAAGCGACAAGGCGTTTGTCAACACGATCAACCAATGCACAAGCCAGTCGCGATGGCTACAGCCGGTGCCCCAGTGTCCCGGTCGAGACTCGACCGGATGTCTGCTCAGCGATCAACGGGCGCGGCCGCTGAGGCTCGCCGTACTGTCGATGTCCAGCGGTCAGGCGTCGGTGCTATACTGCGCCATCATACTTGGAGGCGTTCCCCATGCTAAGCCCTTATCGTGTTCTAGACCTCACGGACGAACGGGGCGAACTTGCCTCCCTGATCCTCGGGGACCTCGGCGCGGATGTGATCAAGGTGGAGCCGCCCGAGGGGTCTTCCAGCCGCCGATTGCCGCCGTTGCTCGACGGAGCCCCGGACGGTGAGCGCAGCCTCCACTACTTCGCCTTCAACCGTAACAAACGCGCCGTCACCCTCGACCTGACATCGGCCGCTGGCCGGGAAGAACTGCTCCGGCAGGCCGCAGGAGCTGACTTCCTGTTCGAGTCGTCGTCCCCAGGAGCGCTGGCAGCATTGGGCCTGGGATTCGAAGATCTGCGCCGCGTCAATCCGCGCCTGGTTTACGTCGCGATCACTCCCTACGGACAAGACGGGCCGTACGCGAAGTTTGCGGGCACCGACCTTACGCTCTCTGCGACCGGGGGGCAGATGGCGCTCCAGGGCGATGCCGACCGCCCGCCGGTGCGGATCACGGTGCCACAGGTCTGGCTCCACGCCTCCTCCGAAGCAGCGGTCGCTTCGCTGGTTGCCCACGCCCGCATGCTCCAGACCGGAGAAGCGCAGTTCGTGGATGTCTCCTGTCAGGCGTCCGTTGTCTGGACGATGATGCAGGGCATGGTGGCCCACGCGATCCAGGGCTGGGACTTCAACCGGGCCGGCGGCATTCTGCAGCTCGGCACGATATCTTTCCCCCTCGTCTACGAATGCGCCGACGGATACGTGGTGGCCGCCCCAAACGGTGCGACCCTCCAGAAGATGGTGCCCTGGTTCGTCGAAGACGGCATCACTCCTAAGGAATGGATCGGAGGCGAAGAGTGGGCCACATACGATATCCGCCTGCTCCAGCGCCAACCACTGGCCTACTCGCTAGACGAAGTGTTGGATGCGACGCGGCGCTACCTCAAGGGCCACACCAAGGACCAGCTCATGGACCGCGGACTGCGCGAAGGCGTCACGATCGCGCCGGTAAACACC
>JBDTOK010000238.1:0-3482 GCA_039933275.1 Chloroflexota bacterium
CGCCGCGCGCGACGGTCGGGCAGGAGAGCCACATCTGGAAGATGCCCGGCGCCAACTCGTTCTGTTCGACTACAGTGGCGAGCTCTAGGCGCAGGCCAGACGTGCTCAAGACTTCAAGTATTCGCTGATTGGCTGGATGGTGTACTGCTGGTCACCCGCCATCAGAGCGGTCACGGCGGCGCGCGCAGTGTCCAGCGACGTCAGGCAGGGGATGCGCTTCTCCGCGGCGGCACGACGGATGTGGAAGCCGTCACGCAGCGTCTCGGTGACGAGGCCCTCGGGCACGTTGATGACAGCGTCGACCATGCCCTCACGAATCGCGTCGACGACGTTGGGGTAGCCCTGGTCCAGGCGCTTGGTGATCATCTCGACGTCGATGCCCAGCGCGGCAACCATCGATGCTGTGCCTTCGGTGGCGTAGATGCGGAACCCGGCGCCGGCGAGCGAGCGGATCAGCGGCACCGCCTCCGGCTTCGCGCGGTCGCCGATGCTCAGCAGAATCGAGCGGTCGCCGGATAGCGACATGTCGGCGGCGAGAAGCGCCTTCGCGAGCGCGGCGCCGAACGTCTTATCGATTCCCATCACCTCGCCGGTCGACTTCATCTCTGGCCCGAGGTACGTGTCGACGCCGATAAGCTTCGACATCGAGAACACCGGCGCCTTTACTGCGACAAGATTGCGCGCTGGCCACAGTCCCGGCTCCCAGCCTAGTTCCCGGATCGTCTTGCCCAGCATCACCTGCACCGCAAGGTTCACCATTGGCACGCCCGTTACCTTCGAGATGAACGGAATCGTCCGGCTGGCGCGTGGGTTCACCTCGATCACGTAGACATCGCCGTCGGCGCCCGGCTCGGAGCGCATGATCACATACTGCACGTTCATCAGCCCGCGCACGTTAAGTGCGATGGCCATGCGCGCGGTGTAGTCGACGATCAGGTCGTGCTCGCCCTGCGTGAGGCCGACGGCGGGGTAGACGGCCATCGAGTCGCCGGAGTGGACGCCTGCGCGCTCGATGTGCTGCATGACGCCGGGGATGAGGATGTCCGTGCCGTCGCAGATTGCGTCGACCTCAGCTTCGATGCCCTCAAGATACTTGTCGATGAGTACCGGCTTGCCGGGCGAGATCGCGGCGGCCTCGCGCACGTACTTGATGAGGTCAGTCGCGTTCTGCACGATCTCCATCGCGCGCCCACCGAGGACGTAGCTGGGGCGGACGAGCACGGGGTAGCCGATACGCGCCGCCGTCGCCATTGCGTCTTCAATTGTGTGGACGCCGGCGCCGGGTGGCTGGGGTATCCCGAGCCGCTGCAGCATCTCCTCGAACCGCCGCCTGTCTTCGGCGAGGTCGATGGAGTCTGCACTCGAACCGAGAATGCGGTAGTTGGCGCGAGCAAGGGGCGTGGCGAGGTTGACGGCTGTTTGCCCGCCGAACTGCACGATCGACGCCGCGCTCGATTCGGGGCCGCTACCGTTCATCGTTTCGTTGTCGAGCAAATCGCGCACGCCTTCTTCGTCCAGCGGCTCGAAGTAGAGGCGGTCGCTCGTGTCGAAGTCGGTGGAGACGGTCTCGGGGTTGGAGTTCGCCATGATCGCGGCGACGCCGGCGTCCTTCAGGGCCCACGCTGCGTGTACTGCGGAGTAGTCGAACTCGATCCCCTGTCCGATGCGGTTCGGGCCGCTGCCGATGACGAGCGCCTTCTCGCCGGGCAGCGGAGGCGCTTCGTTTTCTTCGTCGTAGGTGGAGTAGAAGTACGGCGTCAGCGCTTCGAACTCCGCCGCGCAGGTGTCGACCATCTTGTAGACGGGCAGCACGCCCCACTCCTTGCGCAGGTCGCGCACCTGGTCGGGCAGCCTGTCTGCCAACGTGCCGATCACGCCGTCCGCGAGGCCCATCCGCTTCGCCTCGCGCAGCAGTTCCGGCGTCAGCGGCTCAGCGAGCAGGCGTTGCTCCATCTCGACCATGCCTTGCAGCTTGCGGAGGAACCACGGATCGATACCGGACAACAGCGACAGTTCCTCGACCGTCGCGCCGCGTCGCAGCGATGCGAGTACTGCCCACAGCCGCTCGTCCGTCGGGATGCTGACGTAGTCGCGCGGGTCGGCGTCGCGCCAGGCGGGGTCTTCCCAGAGCAGCGAGCGTCCGCCGAACTCGAGCGAGCGGACCGCCTTGCCCAACGCGGCCTCGAACGTGCGGTCGATCGCCATCACCTCCCCCGTCGCCTTCATCTGCGTGCCGATGCGGCGCTCGCCCAGAGGGAACTTGTCGAACGGCCAGCGCGGAATCTTGACGACGCAGTAGTCGAGCGCCGGCTCAAATGCAGCCGTCGTCTTGCCGGTGACCTTGTTCTCGATCTGGTCCAGCGTTTTGCCGACGGCGATCTTCGCCGCCACGCGCGCGATCGGGTAGCCCGTCGCTTTCGATGCAAGCGCAGACGAGCGTGAGAGCCGTGGATTCACTTCGATGACGTGGTAGGGTGGGCGGCCGTCGTCGCGCAAGTGCCACTCCGCCAGCTCATGCCGCGGCGCGAGTGAGAACTGGATGTTGCAACCGCCCTCGATGCCGAGCGCGCGGATGATCTTGAGCGACGCTGAGCGCAGCATCTGGTAGTCCTTGTCGGTCAGCGTTTGGCTCGGCGCGACGACGATCGAGTCGCCGGTGTGCACGCCCATGGGGTCGAAGTTCTCCATATTGCAGATCGTCACGCAGTTGTCCGCGCCGTCGCGAATCACCTCGTATTCGATCTCTTTCCAGCCGGCGAGGTAGCGTTCGATCAGCACCTGGTGGATGGGGGAGGCGGAAAGGCCGCTCTGTGCGTAGTGGTCGAGCTCGCCCGAGGTGTGGGCAATGCCGCCGCCCGTACCGCCAAGGGTGTAGGCGGGGCGGATGACGACGGGGAGGCCGATCGTTTGCGCGGCGGCGCGCGCTTCTTCGACGGACGTGACGATTTCGCTGGCAGGAACGGGCTCGCCGAGCTCTTCGAGCAGGTTGCGGAACAGATCGCGGTCCTCCGCCGTGCGGATCGTCGCGATCGGCGTGCCGAGCGAGCGGACGTTGTACCTCTCGAGGATGCCTGCGTCTGCCAGCGCCACCGCCAGGTTCAGCCCGGTCTGCCCGCCGAGTGTCGGCAGCAGGCCATCGGGCTTCTCGCGCTGTATGATGCGCTCCAGCACTGCCACCGTCAGCGGCTCGATGTAGACGGTGTCGGCGATTCCCTCGTCGGTCATGATCGTGGCGGGGTTGGAGTTGACGAGGATCGTATGCACGCCCTCCTCCCGCAGCGAGCGGCAGGCCTGGGAGCCGGAGTAGTCGAACTCCGCTGCCTGGCCGATGACGATAGGGCCGGAGCCGATGATGAGGACGCGGGAGGGTTTGTTTGGCAAAATCAGTGTTTCTTTCGTTTAGCGCTAAGGATAGCCAGCGTCGTCAATTGCATGCGCGACCTCAGTCATGAAGGGGAGAGCCGATGATAAGAATGCGCGTG
>JBDTOK010000239.1:0-3424 GCA_039933275.1 Chloroflexota bacterium
AGTTGTCCTCGCACCGAACGTCGAAACGGTGATCGCACGCGATGCCGCTCGCCATAAGACCGTTGGCCCGGAGTGGGGCTACTACCTCAACGGGGAACTCCGCAGCACGATGGCGGGCGTCGGCCTCTGGATCGACAGTAGCAACCAGACAGCAGACGAGACAGTGGATGAGATGCTTCGGCGGCTAGGCGAAGGGCTGATAGAATCCTAAGCGATGGACCCCGAGATCGCCTGCTATGGTCGCTACATCCGCGAGAAGATCGAGAAGATCCGCTCCGCGCTTGCTGACTTAAGCGAGGAAGAGTTGAACACGCCGCCGCCCGGTGTTCCCGGCGCGAACAGCGCGTTCGTCATCGCTACCCACACGTACGGCAACATGCGCGCCTGGATTCTCGGCATCGTCGCCGGTCAGGCGCTTCGCCGCGACCGGCCGGGCGAGTTCGCCTCGCGCGGGACGTACGATCAGCTAGGCGAGCATGCGCGCGAGCTTACTGGCGACATTGATGGCGCCCTACTGAAACTCGACCCGAAGACTCTGGGCGACTGGTTCACGCCGTCGCAAGAGCACTGGGGCGAGGGCACCCCAACGGAAATCGAGCGCCGTGGTGGCTTCGTCCACGTCCTCGAGCACGCGGGCATCCACCTCGGCCACATCCACATGACCGTCGATCTCTTGAAGGCACAACGATGAAGTTCGCGAAGATGCACGGCGCCGGCAACGACTTCCTGATCACCGAATCCCGCGGCGAAGAGCGCGACTGGCCGGCCCTCGCGATCGCCATGTGCGAGCGCAACTTAGGCGTCGGCGCCGATGGCCTGATGCTGGTGTTGCCATCGGACAAGGCCGACTTTCGCATGCGCCTGTTCAACGCCGACGGCTCCGAGGCGGAGGTCAGCGGCAACGGTGTGCGCTGCCTGGTGAAGTACGCCGTCGAGCGCGGCATCGCTCTTGGTACCGACGACCGCGTCACGATCGAAGCGATTCACGATACGCTGGAAGCACAGATCTTCCGCGAAGGCGGCAAGGTTGTCCGCTCGCGACTCTCGATGGGCGTGCCGCGCTTCGAGCCGAAAGAGATTCCCTTCGCCGTAAACATGGTGCCGCCGGTGCTCGACTACAACATCGACGTGGATGGCCAGAAGATCGACGTCAGCTGCATGTCGATCGGCAACCCGCACGCCGTCCACTTCATCAAAGGCGACGTCGACGACTACCCGCTGCTAGAAATTGGCCCCAAGGTCGAGCACCACCGCACGTTTCCGGCGCGGGTAAACTACGGTGTCGCGCACGTCGCCTCGCGGGAGCTGATGAACGTGCGCGTATGGGAGCGCGGTGCCGGCGAGACTCTTGCCTGTGGCAGCGGCTGCTGCGCGGCGATGGTCATGGCGCACCTGCACGGTTCCGTCGCCGATAAAGTCGACGTCACGCAGCCCGGCGGTTTGCTGACCGTCGAATGGGACGGGCGCGGTGACGTGTACCTCACCGGACCGGCCGAATTCATCTTCGAAGGGGAGTGGCCGGGATGATCGACAAGAAGGAACGCGCGCGCCTGATCGAACGCTACAGCGAAGGCGCCTACGCTCTGCGAGAAGCGCTTTCGAAGGCCCCGATGGAGATGCGCAAATGGCAGCCGGAACCCGGCGAGTTCTCCGTCCACGAGATCGTCATCCACTGTGCCGACTCTGAGACGAACTCGCACGCCCGAATCCGTTACGTGATGAGCCAGGATAACGCCACGATCCATGGCTATGACCCTGATGTCTGGGCCAAAACGTTCGATTATCTACACCACCCGATCGACGCGGCGCTGCTGACCGTAGAGGCCGTTCGCGCCAATACCGTTCCGATCCTGCGCCGCGCCACTGACGCTGAGTGGGCGAAGTCAGGCACGCACTCCGAGTCCGGACCGTACACCGCCGAGGACTGGCTGCGCATCTACGCCGCCCACTGCCACGACCACGCCGAACAGATCGAGCGCGTAATCCAAGCCTGGCAAGCGTCGCGTTAACCGCCCGTGTTTCACAACCAGGTCGACCTCCTCGAGATCGTCGCCCGCGCCACGATCGTGTACTTCGCCATCTTCTTCGGCCTGCGGATCGGCGGCAAACGAGAGCTTGGGCAGATGACTGCATTCGATCTGGCCGTCGTCCTGCTGATTGCAAACGCAGTGCAGAACGCGATGGTCGGTGCCGACGTGTCTGTTACGGGCGGATTGGCTGCGGCCGCCGTATTGTTCGTTTTGAACTGGGGCGTTGGCACGGCGCGTGAGCGAATCCCGTTCCTCCGCGAATTGCTAGAGGGCAAGCCAACGACCGTCATCCAGGACGGGAAGTTCCTGACGAAAAACATGGAGCGCGAGGGCATCGATCAGGATATGGTCGAGATGGCGATGCGCGAGCACGGCATTGACGATTTGCAGGAAGTAAAGCAGGCCGTGATGGAGAACGATGGTTCGATTAGCGTAGTCTCAAAGCTCCAGACGGGCGCTCGTAAGAAGGTGCGGAAGCGCTCACGCTTTGTGAAGCGCGGCTAGCCGACCCAGGGCGCGCGCACGATGCGCGGCGTAATTTGCTCGACTGACGTCACCCCGCAGAGCGCCATCGCCGTCTCGAACTCCAGTCGCAGTTGCTCCAGCACCTGCGCGGCGCCGTCCGCACCGCCGTAGGACAGCCCCCAGATGTACGGCCGCCCGATAAGTACCGCCTTTGCGCCCAGCGCCAACGCCTTCAGCACATCCGTCCCGCGACGCACGCCACCGTCCAGAATGATGTCCGCTCGGCCGCCGACAGCGTCTGCGATTTCGGGCAGCACCTCCAACGTCGCCGGCGAGCCGTCCAACTGCCGCCCACCGTGATTGGAGACCACGATCCCGGAGCAGCCACTCTCAACCGCCAAGACGGCGTCCTCCGGCGTCAAAACGCCCTTCACGAGCACTGGCAGCTTCGTGATCGACTTCAGCCACGAGACGGTCTCCCACGTCAGCGTCTGGTCCATCAGGCTCGCCACCATCGCCGACAGCGCCATCCCGCGCGAGTCCTCCGGCATCGAACTAAGGTCGAATTCGTGCATGAAGTTGACCGGCATGATGTCGGAAGGGAAGACTAGCGGGTGGCGGTAGTCCCGCTCGCGTCGGCCCAAGCGCGGCACGTCCACGGTCAGCACTACCGCAGAGAAGCCCGAGCCCTCTGCGCGCTTGACTAGCCGCTCACTCACCCCTCGGTCGCCGTAGCAGTACAACTGGAACCACTTCGGTCCGCTCGCCGCCGCGGCTACGTCCTCGATGCTCGTGCTGGACATCGTGCTGAGGATCATCACCGTGCCGGCCCTGGCCGCGGCTGCCGCGGTCGCTTTCTCGCCGTCCGGAGTCACCAGACGGTGGAACGCTACCGGCGCGAGCATCACGGGAAAGGGCAGGGCTTGTCC
>JBDTOK010000240.1:0-3408 GCA_039933275.1 Chloroflexota bacterium
CGAGAAGCGTGGCTTTCCACGCGCTCAGCTGGAAGGCACGACCCAGAACGACATCCTGAAGGAGTTCGTTGCGCAGAAGGAGTTTCTATTCCCGCCCGAGCCATCGATGCGGCTGGTCACGGACACGATCGAGTTCGGGACTCGTGAGTTACCCAAGTGGAACACGATCTCGATCAGCGGGTACCACATCCGAGAGGCCGGATCGACCGCTGTCCAGGAGCTGGCTTTCACCATCGCCGACGGCATGGCCTACGTTGAGGAAGCGATCAGGCGTGGCCTGCGCGTGGATGAGTTCGCGCCGCGGCTGAGCTTCTTCTTCAACTCGCACAACGACTTCTTCGAAGAGGTGGCGAAGTTCCGGGCGGCGCGCAGGATCTGGGCGACGGAGATGCGGGACACGTTTGGCGCGAAGAGTGAGCGCTCTCAGTGGCTGCGATTCCACACGCAGACGGCAGGCGTTTCGCTCACGGCGCAGCAGCCGGAGGTGAACCTGGTGCGCACGGCGATCCAGGCTCTGGCCGGTGTGCTGGGTGGAACGAACTCGATGCACACGAACTCGATGGACGAAGCGCTGGCTCTGCCTAGCGAGAAGGCGGCGCGATTGGCGCTGCGCACGCAGCAGGTCATCGCGCACGAGTCGGGCGTTGCGAACACGGTGGACCCGCTGGGCGGATCGTGGTTCGTGGAGCAGTTGACGGACGAGACGGAGGAAGCGGCGCGCGCGTACTTCCGGAAGATCGAGGACATTGGCGGCGTACTGCCGGCGATCGAGCAAGGCTTCTTCCAGCGCGAGATTGCGGACGCATCGTTCCGCTACCAGCGGGAGATCGACACGAACGAACGAACGATTGTCGGCGTGAACGATTACGTGATGGACGAGCCGATCGAGATTCCGATCCTGGACATGGACCCGCAGGGGTACGACCGCCAGATCGAGCGGCTGAACGAAGTGCGTCGGTCGCGCGATGACCGCGAGTGCGCGCGGACACTGAAGGCGCTGGAAGGCGCGCTGCGTGGCACCGAGAACGTGATGCCGTACTTGCTCGACGCGGTGAACGCGTACGCGACGCTGCAGGAGTGCTGCGATGTGATGCGCGACGTGCTGGGTGTTTACCAGGAGGCGGCGATAGTTTAGGCGGCGGCGCGACAGTTCCTGACCCCTCTCCCGCTACGCGGCTGAGGGGCAATTTATTTTCTGGGGCAAACGAACTGCGTTAAGAGAACTTTCATCTGCTTCCAAAGGATGCTTAACGGCGCGTGCTTAGTGTGCTTCTTGTAGGAACCGATCGGTTGAAGAAGCAAGGTCTAGCACAACAAGAAAGAAGGAAGACGATGAGCAACGTAAGAACATGGACGATCAGCATTGTGGCGGCACTGGCGCTGGCGATTGCAGCCCTGGTGGCGACGGGAGCTGTGAGCTCGGCGCAGACGGCGACGGACACGGCGACGCCGGCCGCGACGGCTGCGGCTAGCACCGGATCGGGCGGCTCGACGACGACGCCGATGGCTCCGCCGGGCGCCGGGACGAACGCGAACTGTCCGAATATGTAGCGTGGCGCTATGAGTGGAAGGGGCGTCTCTGAAGAGGGAGGCGCCCTTTTCGCTTTAGGTGACAGTTGGCAGGTTACGGGTGACAGTTAGGGTGGGTATCAAATGAAACGATTGCGTTCGATGATCAGCATTGGCGTCGCATGCGCGATTTTGTTGCTGGCGGCTGCCTGTGACGGTTCGTCTTCGATCACGGATTCGCGGACGCCGACGGCTTCTACTTCGAGTGGGTTGGTGGATATCGGGGATGGGTTGCAAGGGCCGGCGGGGCTGACAGCGTCGACGTACGCGACCGGGATAGTGAATGTGTCGGCGTTTGCGTTGGATGAGAGCGGAGGGTTGTGGGTGGCGACGGCGGCGTTTACGGACACGGGCGACGATGCGGTGTATTACGTGGCGAGTGGAGGTGCGACGCCGGTGAAGATGATCTCGGGCCTGCACACGGCGCTCGGGCTGTTGTGGATCGATCACGCGCTGTACGTATCATCGAGCGAGAGCGTTGACTCCTGGAGTGGATGGGATGGGACAAGCTTCGCCGGCGGGAAGACTAACATCGTCACGTTTCCCGAGGGCACGGGCGAGGTGAACGGGATGGCGCTATCGCCGGAGGGGCGGATCTGGCTTGGGATTACTTCTCCGTGCGATCACTGCGAGCCAACGGACGCATACTCGGCGGCCGTTGTATCGTTTTTGCCGGACGGGAGGGACCTGAAGGTGGAAGCGAGCGGGATCAGGGCGCCGATCGGGCTGGCGTACTACCCGGGGACGAGCGATCTGTTTGTCTCGATGGACCAGCGGGACGACCTGGCCGACACGACAACGGGCGATGCGCTGGGGATCGTGACGTCGGGGCAGGACTGGGAGTTCCCGGACTGCTACGGGCAGGGAGGCTCGGCATGCGCGGGTGCGCCGACGGCGTTGGCGGTGCTGGACAAGCACTCGGCGGTGAGTGGGGTGGCAATCGTGACGGATGAGTTGGGAGGGAAGATTGGCACTTCGGCGCTGGTGGCGGCGTGGGCGTCGGGGAAGGTCGAGCGGGTGGCGCTGACAAAGAGCGGGGATACGTATACGGGCGAGGTGTCGACGTTTTTGGAAGGGGTGGCGAATCCGGTGGCTGTTGCGGTGTCGCCTTTGGGGGATGTGTTTGTTGGCGATTGGTCGACGGGGACGGTGTACAAGATTTCTGGATGAACGTTGGGGTTGGCGGTTGAGAGGTTTGTGTGAGGTGAGGTCTCGGCTGCGCTGCAGCTTCGCTCGGGATGACAGCAATTGAGTCTGAGTGGAAGTTTTTTGGGGGTTCGGGTGGGACTTTTCGATTTTCTAGCGGCGTACCTCTTCCACTTACCCTTACGTGTACGTTATAGTGGGAATGCGAGCCCCGCTAACGCCCCTTCCCTGCGGTTTCTCGCGATGAAATTCCGTTCGTTTCCGTCCGGACAATAGTGTCCTAGAGGAGGTCCCTTGGCAGAGCAGAAGCGTGCAGAACTGTTGGTCGCCCAGTCGGATGTCGCTGAAGACGACGGCTGTGCCCACCACTGGATGATCGATACGCCGAACGGCGAGAGCAGCGAAGGGCACTGTAAGCGCTGCGGTAAGGCTCGGGCGTTCCTGAACTACAGCCAGCGCAAGGTGATGACGCGCAGCGTAAAGCCGGCGGCGCCGGGCGCACCCGGCTCCGCGACGAAGATGTCGGTCTAGCCGAACTTAACTACGAATCTAAAACGGGCGAGGCATATGCCTCGCCCGTTTTTTTGCGCGTTGACCGGCTGGGGGGCGGCTTCGTATGATTCCGCCCGATGGCTACGAAAACGAAGGCTAAGCCTAACGTCCTGGCGGAGGTGGTTGAGCGCGCGAAGGCCG
>JBDTOK010000241.1:0-3400 GCA_039933275.1 Chloroflexota bacterium
GCACGGATCGCCGGTTGGGCTGGGCAGCGCGGTGCTGGTGGGGGCCGTTGTCGCCCGAGCGGTCGCCGGTGAAGATGCGGCCGGTGCGGTTGCCACCGTGAGCCGCCGGCGCGAGGCCAACGATCAGCAGCCTCGCGTCCGCCTCGCCGAAGCCGGGAACCGGGCGCCCCCAGTACTCCTCGTCGCGGAAGGCCGCGCGCTTCTCTCGGGCGACCTGCTCCCGCCAATCGACGAGACGCGGGCACTTGTAGCAACTAACGACCTCGTCGCGGACGCGCTCGAGGGAGTCGTTCTCCGTCACGAGCGCAGGTGGCGCTCGGCAAGCAGCAGTCCAGCGATGCTCTTCGCGTCGTGGAACTCGCCGCGCTCCACCATCGCGATGGCCTCGGCCAGCGGCATCGTAACAACCGCGATGTCCTCGTCTTCGTCCGCCGGCGCCCGCTCCTCGCGCAGCTCTCGCGCCAGGAAGACGATAATGCGCTCCGTCATGAAGCCGGGCGAAACGTAGAAGTCGCCGATCTGCTCCATCCGTCCCGCTCGCATACCGATCTCTTCTGACAGTTCGCGCTGCGCAGCGTGGTTGAACGCCTCGCCGTGGTCGACGCCACCCGCCGGTACCTCCAGCATCACCTCACCGATCGCAAGACGAAATTGCCGCACGAGGATGACGTTACCGTTCGCATCTATGGGAACGATCGCGACGACGGGCTCATGCTCGACGATTTCGCGGACCGCGGTGCGGCCGCTCGGCAGTTCGACCGTGTCGACGCGCAGGTTGGCGATCTTGCCCTCATACTTGCGCTCGCTCTTGATGACGCGCTCGGCAGCGGGCTCTCGCGGCTGGTCGGTCACTTCGCGGTCGCCGAGCCCTTCAGCTCGAACAGCTCCGGGTGATCGCTGGAGCGCAGCACGCGCAGCCAGTCCAAACGCTCCGCCAGCAGGCCGTAGTACTCGGCCGGCGACGAGAAGCGGACGAAGCGCGCACGGTGTGGGCTGCGTCGCACGGCAACCGTATCGCCGGTAGCGAGCGGCGCATCCACCTGCCCATCGATGCTGACGATCGCTTCCTTGTCGGCGCTGACTGTCAACTCGACGAGCGAGTCCGGCGGCAACACGAGCGGCCGCGCGGCGGCGATGTGCGGCGATACCGGCGTCAGCACAAGGTCACTCGACTCAGGGTGGAGGATGGGACCACCTGCGGACAGCGAGTAGGCAGTGCTGCCGGTGGCCGAGGCAACGATGACGGCGTCGCAGCGGTGGATGGCGAGCCGCGAGCCGTCGACCTCCACCTCGACGTAGATCGGCCGCGCGATGGTCTGCCGCCCGACGACGACGTCGTTCAGACCGTGGTAGGTCTGACCCCAGGCAGGAACGTCGGCCTGCAGCATCCAGCGCATCTCCAGCCGGTAGTCACCGGCGAGAATGCGCGGCAGGTAGTCGAGCAGGTCGGTGGGCCGCACCTCCGCCAGGAAACCGAGGCGCCCCATGTTCACGCCGAGAATCGGGATCTCGTGCGGGATGACGGTACGCGCGGCGTGCAGCACGGTCCCGTCGCCGCCGAGGCAGAACAGCATCTCGGTACCCGGCATGTCCTGCGCGAGCGATTCGTCGTCCCACTCTGATGTCGTCCAGACGGTGTGCGCGCCGTGTGCCAGCAGGTAGTCGGTGACCTCGTTCGCGAGTTCGCGCGCGGCGGGCCAGCGGGAGTGCAGAAAGATGCCGGCCTTCTTCATCGGCTCGGCTCCGCTCGCAGGTCGAACAGAAACTCCCGGTTGCCCTCAGCGCCGAGGATTGGCGACGCGACGAGATCTCGGATCGAGAAGCCGTGCGTGACGGCCCACGCCGCGAACCGGCCGATGAGTATCGAGTGTAGCTGCGCGTCGCGGATGACGCCGCCACGCGGCACCTCATCCCTGGCCGCTTCGAATTGCGGCTTGAACAGAGCAACGATTGGCGCGCCCGCCGCGAGCAATCGAGCCACCGCCGGCAAGATCGTCTGAAGGGAGATAAATGACACGTCGATCACGGCGATGCTGATTGGCTCAGGCAGAGACGCCAGGTCGCGCGCATTCGTCGTCTCCATCGAGACGACTCGGTCATCGCGCTGCAGACGGTAGTCCAGCTGCCCGCGCCCAACGTCGATCGCGTAAACGCGCGATGCCCCGTGCTGAAGGAGACAGTCCGTGAACCCGCCCGTCGAAGCGCCGATATCGGCCGCGACGAGGCCGTTCGCCGCTATGCCGAACTTCTCCAGCGCGTGCTCCAGCTTCTCGCCGCCACGACTGACGTACCGCGGCCCGAGGTCAACGGCCAGCGCGACGTCCTCCGCCACGAGCGAGCCCGCCTTGGGCGCTGGGCGCTGGTCGACGGTGACCTGCCCGGCCATCACCAGCGCGCGGGCTTTCTCCGGCGATTCGGCCAGCCCGCGGTCAACCAGAAGGGCATCGAGACGTCGTTTTGCCATAGTGGGGTCAGGATATCAGGTTGCGGCTCGGAGCCGCCGCCCGCGATTTCGGGCCGCCAGGCGTCGGCCCGGACGATTAACGGACTCGGGCCGGAAATTGTTTGGCAAAAACGGGTGTTGGAAGGGCGATCCGGAAGATCCGAGGGCGAACCCTCGCCCAGTAAGGCCAGCGAGCTTACGCAGTCTCGGTTTGCGGGGCGTCGCCCCAGACGTCGACGGCCTGGCCGGAGCGGGCCAGCATCAGCGGGCGCCTCAGGCCGTGGATGGCGTCGGCGTCCACCACGCACTTCTTGACGTCGCCGCGAGACGGGATCTCGTACATGACGTCCAGTAGACAGTCTTCGAGAACGGTGCGCAGGCCGCGCGCGCCGGTCTTGTGGCGTAGCGCTTCCTCGGCCACGGCCTCGAGCGCGTCTTCCGTGAACACGAGTTCAACGTTGTCGATGGAGAAGAACTCCTCGAATTGCTTGACCAGCGCGTTCTTTGGCTCGGTGAGGATTTGGATCAGCGCCGCCTTGTCCAGCGACTGCAGCGAGGACACGACCGGGATCCGGCCCACGAACTCGGGGATCAGGCCGTACATCAGCAGGTCGTCGTGAGTGACCTGCATCATCAGCTCGTCGGACGTCTGAACGGCGTCGATACCCTTGATGTTGGTCTTGAAGCCGAGCGTCCGCCGACCCTTGCCGATTCGCCTGTCGATGATCTGGTCGAGGCCCTGGAAGGCGCCGCCGCAGATGAAGAGCACGTTTGCGGTGTTGATCTGGATGAAGTCCTGGTGAGGGTGCTTGCGTCCGCCCTGTGGCGGAACGTTGGCCACGCAGCCTTCGATGATCTTGAGCAGCGCCTGTTGCACGCCCTCACCGGAAACGTCGCGCGTGATCGACGGGTTGTCGCCGGACTTGCGCCCGATCTTGTCGATCTCGTCGATGTAGA
>JBDTOK010000242.1:0-3314 GCA_039933275.1 Chloroflexota bacterium
GTCCATGTCCGCCGCTTGCACAACTTCGATCGTGCATTCCGGGTGGACGATGACCTGTACGTCAGGGTGTTCTGCGCGCGCCTTCTCGATCTGCGCAACCGAGAACCTCCGGTGCACCGAGCACCATCCGCGCCACAGGATCACCTTCGCGTTTGCGATCGCCTCGCGAGTGTTCCCGCCTAGCGATCCGTACGGCTTCGTGTAGTCCCAGACGACCATCTCGTCCAGTGAGATTCCCTTCTTTAGTCCAGTGTTCCGCCCGAGGTGCTGGTCAGGGAAGAACAACACCTTCGAGCCTCGCTCAAGCGCCCAGTCGTAGACCTTCGGCGCGTTCGATGACGTGCAGACGATGCCGCCGTTCTTGCCGCAGAACGCCTTCAACGCCGCCGCCGAGTTCATGTACGTAACCGGAACGACTGTGTCGAAGCCGGCTGCGTTCAGCTCGTCCCAGCAGGCGTAGACGTCGTCGGGGTCAGCCATGTCCGCCATCGAGCAGCCTGCAGACATGTTTGGCAGCACGACCTTCTGGTGGTCCGCCGAAAGAATGTCCGCCGACTCCGCCATGAAGTGCACGCCGCAGAAGACGATGTACTCCGCGTCCGCCTTCTCCGCCGCCCAGCGACTCAGGTTGAATGAGTCGCCGCGGTAGTCCGCGAACTGGATGATGTCCTCGCGCTGGTAGTGGTGGCCGAGCACTACGCATCGTGTCCCCAGCTTCTCCCGCGCGATCCGAATGCGCTCCGTCAGCGCCGCTCCATCGAGGGACCAGTACGCCTCTGGGATGTCCTTCTGCCAGAACGCGAACCCATGCTCCGAGCTAAGCGGCGCGGTCTCCAGCGGCCGGTCACCGCTGCACGAGTTCGCCTCGTTCAAGACCGCGATCTCGTTGAGCCGCACCGGCTTCGGTGCGACTGCCGCTGTCTTCCTGTCCCGAATGTCGATTACCATGTGCTGACTCCGGTTACTTAGTGTCCGCTGTACACTTTCTCTTCCAGCACAAGATTACCACCGCCCACCAAAGGTGTCAATACGACACGAAGTCCCCTCAAAACAGCCGACTAGAATGAATGACGACTGTGTAAACTCACATAAAATCCTTCCTCCCAACGCTTACCGGGCGCTATACTGCCCATCAACGATGCGAATCGTCTTTGCAGCCGTGGCAGCCTTCGCCATTCTTCTAGCCGCTTGCGGTGGTGGCTCCAGCGCCACGCCGATCCCCACGGTCGCCCGCACCGACGTCGCCAACCTCCCCGCTCCCGCACCAAGTGGCGCCATCGCCGTCACTGAATACCACCTCTTCCCCACCGTCACTCTCAACAACACGCTCGTTACGTTGCCCCTCACCGCGACAGTCCCGAGCGGCTACAAGACCACTTGGTACACCTACACCTCCGGTGCCTGGAAAGCCCTCGACCCCGCCCCTGTCGTCGGTGGCCTCCAACCCGCCGCCCAAACCGTCTTCGCCCCCGTCCCCGAAAACATCATCGTCTTCGCCGAACCCCAGTAGCCAGCCCAAACGACACCCTCTCGCTTCCGCACACCAGTCCCAACATTCCGCTCATCCTGCGTGCCCGCCTCAGGAGGGAGGGTTCGAAGGATCCGCGAAGCCCTCTTTGCCGCACCCAAGGCGCATCGCTCACACCAGCACCGATACCGAGCCTCCGCGCTCCGCAACAGCACAACATCGATATAATCCCCGCATGCGCATCGCCCTGCTTATCGCCGTCTCTTTCGCTCTAATCCTCACCGCCTGCTCATCAGACGACGACGATCTGCCCACCGCAACGACCACAGCACCAACGCCGACATCAGCAGGCGCCATCACCTTTTGCCCACAAATCGGTAACGGCTCAACACCAACCACACCAACGCCGATACCTTCTTGCGCTCCGAACGACAACCTAAACATTGACTTGTCAGGCGTATCACTGCACGAAGCAGACTCACCGCCGATTCCCTCAGGCCAATCCGCCGCTAGCCCTTACTACACTCTGGCCGGTCCCGGCGTTGGCTTCTCCGCGAGCATTAGCATCACGCTCCTCAAGGACCAACTGCAGGGCGAACGTCTTGCCTTCTATACGTATACCGACACTGGCTGGCAACGCGCCGGCGACGTCACAATACTCGCGCCCAGCGAAACCACTGATGCGAGCGCAATCGGCTCTTTCGATCGCGTGCCCAACAACCTCATCGTTCTCGCGGAGACACACCAATGACCGACACCACCCGTTCCCTCGCCGGTAAAGTCGCCATCGTCACCGGCGCTGGACGCATGCGCGGCATCGGACGTGCCATTGCCCTCCGCCTCGCCGAAGACGGTGCGGACGTCGTCGTCACCGCACGCGGCCGCCAGCACGAAGACTTCCCCGAACCCGAGCGGCACGCTGCATGGCACGGCGTCCAGTCCGTCGCCAACGAAGTCCGCGACCTCGGCCGCCGCTCCCTCGCCTTTGACGTCGACGTCACGAAGCCCGGCGAAGTGCAAACGATGGTCGACCGCACAGTCGCCGAGCTCGGCCGTATCGACATCCTCGTGAACAACGCAGGCCTCGCGATCGTTTCCGGCAAGAAAGACATCTGGGAAGTGGACGATGACCAGTGGTTGCGCGAAATCGACGTCAACCTGAACGGCGTCTTCTACTGCTCCAAGTCCGTCGCGCGCGTCCTCGTGGATCAGAAACAAGGCGGCGCGATCGTCAACATCTCCTCGCTTGCCGGCCGCCTCGCGCAGCCACAGTACGGTGGCTACACGCCGGCGAAATTCGCTGTCGTCGGCCTCACCCAATCGCTCGCGCTCGAACTCGCTCCGCACAAGGTCAACGTCAACTGCGTCGCGCCCGGCTCAACCGACACCGACATGATGGACGGCACCTTCCGCCGCACCGGCGAGCGCATGGGCGTCCCCTTCGAAGCCATCAAGACCGGCGTCGCCCACTTCATTCCCCTCGGCCGCCAGGGCGACCCCGGCGAAATCGCCTCCGTCGTCGCATACCTGGCCAGCCCCGCCGCGTCCTACATCACCGGCCAAACCGTCTCCGTAGACGGCGGCGCAATCATGCGCTAAGCGTCCATCAGCGCCGCCACCCCCGGCAGCTCCTTCCCCTCCAAAAACTCCAGCGAGGCGCCGCCGCCCGTGCTCACGTGCGTGATCCGCGACTCCAGGTGCATCTCCTCCACAACCGCCGCCGTCTCGCCGCCGCCGACGATCGTCGTCGCGTCTTGGAGGCTTGCCAGCACTGCCGCGATGCGGTGCGATCCGTGCGAGAACGGCGCCATCTCCGCGACACCCATCGGCCCGTTCCAGACCACCA
>JBDTOK010000243.1:0-3280 GCA_039933275.1 Chloroflexota bacterium
GTCGAGGAGCTTCTTGCGCTTGGCCTCGTCCTTCTCGTTCCAGGCGGCCATGTAGGCGGCGACGGTGTCTTTTGCTGGCATGGGGAGTCCCTCCTTCGAAGACGCATGATAGCACCGGCGTCGCTGGGGAGAATTAAGCTTGGACAGCCTGCTGACCTCGGGCACTCGATGCCGTTATACTTCGCTTCACCATGCCACTGGACCTCGAAGGCAAAGTTGCGATTGTCACCGGCGCCGGGCGTTACCGCGGGATTGGGCGGGAGGCGGCGCTGGCGCTCGCGCGGCATGGCGCGGACGTTGTCATCACCGGCTCCGGCCGCGCGCCAGATACGTTCCCCGACGAAGAGAAGGAGATGGGCTGGCGCGACGTTGAGTCGGTTGCCGATGAGATACGCGCGATGGGACGGCGGGCCGTTCCGCTCGTCGCCAGCGCCAGCGACGCCGGCGATTGCCAGATGGTGGCGGAGGCGGCAAAGCGCGAGCTCGGGCGCATCGATATTCTCGTGAACAATGCAGCGGCTGGCCGCGGCAACGATCGCGTGCCGCTGGTCGACCTGGAAGAGAGCGAGTGGCGGCGCGTGCTGGAGACGAACCTCACCGGCACCTTCCTCGTCACGAAGGCGGCGGGCAAGGTGATGATCGCCCAGAACGAAGGCGGCTCGATCATCAACATCTCCTCGATCCTTGGGAGGCAGGGCGTGCCGCAGACGGGCGCTTACGCCGTCTCGAAGGCGGGGACGATTCTCTTCACGCAGGTGCTGGCGATGGAGATGGCACGCTATAAGATCAACGTCAACTGCATCTGCCCCGGCCTCGTCGCCACGGACCGCATGAAGGACGTGACAGCGCCGGGCCCCGTGCATGACTTCGTGATGAACACGATCCCGCTGCGCCGCCCGGGCGACCCCGCCGAAATAGGCGGGCTGGTGGCGTTCCTCGCAGGCCCCGACGCTTCGTACATCCACGGCCAGACCATCAACATCGATGGCGGCCGGGTGATGTCGTAGCGCAAACGACGTACGGGCGCCTGCCGCCGGGCGTATGATGGCGGCGTGAACCCAGGTTTCCGCACTTACCGCTGCTCTTCTGGCCAGATCGAGATATCGGTCGAGACGCCTGAACAGTGGCACGCGCTGGCGGTGTGCCTGGGGCGGCCCGAGCTGGCCTACGAAGGCGGCTGGGATGTCGTGAAGGAGTCTCCCGCGGCTGGCCGGACGGCTGACGTGGTGCAAGAGATGTTCTACGAGGACACCGCACCTTCCTGGGGTGAAAAGCTGGGCGCGCACTCGGTGCCGTTCAAAGTTCATGCGTAACACCCGATAACCTGTCTCCTCCGTAACCGCTCGCACGTGCCATCCGTCCTACTTGGCGATGGTTACGTTTACCAGCCGCCGTTTCGCGCTCGCTCTCATGCTTGTTGGGTTTGCGTTGGCCTGCATCGCCTGCGATCGCTCACAGGCCGATCAGTTCGTGGACGTTGGCGGCTACAAGCTCGGCATCTACTGCACCGGCGAAGGCTCTCCCACCGTCATTATGGACGCGGGCGGCGGTTCCAACTCCGGCTCCTGGCGCGCGGTGCAGCCGAGCATCGCCCAGCAAACGAAGGCGTGCTCCTACGACCGCGCAGGGCTGGGCAAGAGCGAAGACCGGCTGAACACGGACATTGACGGCACGTTCGTCGCGGACGAGTTGCACCAGTTGCTGGTCGGCGCTGGGCTGCAGCCGCCGTTCGTTTTCGTCGGGCACTCTGTCGGCGGCATCTACGTCCGGCTGTACGACGCGCAGTATCCAGGCGAGACTGCAGGCTTCGTGTTCGTCGATCCGTCGCACGAGGACCAGTTCAAGGTGTTCGATGCGGAATGGCAGATCCCCGACTTCGGCGATGAGGGCGGCTCGCGCATCGGCTATCAGCCCGTGATCGATGAGCTGCATCAGAAGAAGAGTTACGGCGCGATGCCAATCATCGCTCTTGATTCAGGCAAAATCATGAACCCGGAGTGGCTCGACCTGCGGCGAGACCTCGCGCAGCGCTCCACCAACTCCCTGCTCGTCGTCGCCAACGACGCGGGGCACAGCATCCAGAAAGAAGCGCCGGACGTCGTCGTGAAGAGCATCGATCTTGTAGTGGACGCCGCGCGGACAGGCGCACCATTGCCCGCCTGCGAGCCGTCGTTCGCTGGACTGGACGCTAAGTGCGAACCGGTGCGTTAGCGCTCGCGGCCCTCGTGCTCATCGCCGTCGCCTGCACCGGCGCTGAGGCGAAAGCGACGACGCAGCTGATCGACATTGGTGGCTACAAGCTCAGCGTGACGTGCCGCGGTGACGCTGCCGCGCCGACCGTCGTCATCGAGGCAGGGCGCGGCAACGTCTCCGGCGATTGGCATGACGTTGAATCGGACGTCTCGAAGTTTGCGCGCGTGTGCTCGTACGACCGCGCGGGGCTCGGGGCAAGCGATCCGCGCCCAACAACGGCCACCGGCGACGACGTTGCGCGGGAGTTGCACACCGCGCTCGACAACCTGGACATCGCGCCGCCGTACGTCATCGCCGCGCACTCGATCGGTGTGCTCTACGCGCGACTGTTTGCTGAGCAGTACCCGGCGGATATCTCGGGCATGGTGTTCGTTGACGGCTCGCATGAAGATCAGTTCATCACCGGCGGCGAAGACCGCGCGATATTCGGGAACGAAGGCTCGTCTCGCATCGATCTGACAGATGCCGTCAGCGAGCTGCAGAACGCTCGCCCGCTCGGCCAGATGCCGCTCGTGGTTCTGCACGGCGGTGCGGCGACCGATGCCGCCTGGTTCGGGTACCACTACAAGCAGGCGATGCTCTCCGCCAACTCGGAGCTGGTGATCGCCAACTTCTCCGGGCACTTCATCTACGATAGCCAGCCCTCCGTCGTCACGGAGGCGATCCGGCAGGTCGTCGAGGCGGCGGGCGCTCACGGGCCGCTCTCGGACTGCGAACGGTCGTTCAGCGGGGGCGATGCGGTCTGCGTGCCGCTCACGCGCTGACCCCGCTAGAATGGGCAGCACCAAACCGAATCGAGGCTGCCCCATGGACTACGAACTGACCGACACACACAAGCTGATCCGCGACACCTCACGCCGCATCGCCCGCGAGAAAGTCGCCCCGCGAGCGGCTGAGCTGGACGAGTCCGGCGTCTACCCCGAAGACATCTTCCAGGTCTTCGCCGAAGCGGGCTTGCTCGGCCTCACGATCCCGGAGAAGTACGGTGGCGCCGGCGCCGGCTTCCTGGCGCTGGCGCTGGCCGTCG
>JBDTOK010000244.1:0-3272 GCA_039933275.1 Chloroflexota bacterium
AGCATTTCGATCAGCGTGACCTGCGTACCGATGTCTGCGAAGAACGAGGCGAACTCGCAGCCGATAGCGCCGGCGCCGACAATCGTGATCGACTTCGGCGCTTGCTCCAGGGCGAGAAGGTGGTCGGAGTTGAGGATCTTGTCTCCGTCCGTCTCCAGACCAGGGATCTCTTTCGGCCGCGAGCCGGTGGCTACGACGATGTTCTTCGCCTTCAGCCGCCGCTCTCCGACTGCGACTTCCGTGGGCGAGACGATAGTCGCCTCGCCTTCGATGATCTCGACTTTGTGCTTAGTGATCGTGGAGCGCAGTGCCTTGTGCAGCGACTCAACTACGGTGGCTTGACGCTGGCGGAGGGCGGGGTAATCGACGCTCGCGTCGCCGGCTAGCACGCCGAATGTGCCGGCGTGGCGCACGGTGCGGAGCGTCTCGGCGGCGTAGAGCCAGGCCTTGGTCGGGATGCAGCCTCGGTGCAGGCAAGTGCCGCCCACCTTTGTGCGCTCGATGAGGGCAGCGGTCAGGCCGAGTTGCCTGGCGCGAATGGCGGCGGTGTAGCCGCCCGTCCCCCCACCGATGACTACGAGATCGTACTCGTCCAAATACCCGCCTTCGTTCTCTGTGGGACCGTGCTATTTACACCTTTGATTGCAGAAATGCGTATCGCCTATCTCATTATCCCGCCGCCCGCTTAAAGGCGTCAACGAAATGCAAGCTGGCTGCGTGTAGGGTTCATATACGTTACGTCTGGCTACCCTGGCCTATAATCGAGCACGCCATGCGACTGCTCATCGCGTCCGCTATCGCCGCGCTCGCCTTCGCTGCTTGCTCTAGCGGCGGCTCATCTACCACGAGTACCCCGACGCAGGCGCCCGCCAGCGCTACCATCAGCGCTACGCCCGCGACGGTGACCCTCCGCCCCGGCGACCCCGCTGTCTACGGAGAGGGGATAGCTCGCCTCCAGCAGTATGTCGATGCGTGGGCGCGGGGTGACAAGGCCTTCATGAACGAGATAGTTGGCGCGGAGGACGACATCCAGTCGGGTACCGCGACGCCGCAGTTGCGGGACGGTCGCATCACGAGTTACCAGCCTTCTTCCTATACTTCAGCGTATTACTTCACGCTGTTGGTCGGACTGGAGCTCCACTTCTCCAGCGGCGATACAGCCGCTTGGGGCGAAGGCACGAACTCCCGCTTCGTGACGTTTGATCGCTCGGACGCCTCGTCCCCATTCACACTTACGTTCGCGACCAGCCCGTAGCGCTCTGGCGCAGCCGTATAATCGATTCGCTATGGAGTTTCGGCTCGCACCACACGAAGAAGCGCTGCGCAAAGAGGTCTGCGATTGGCTCACGCAGGAGCTTGGCACGACGCACGACAGCGATCCGGTGCCGATGCCGCCCGGCTACATGCCGAACCGCGCCTTCGAGCTGAAGATGGGCGAGACGGACTGGCTGGCGATCAGCTGGCCGGAGGAATACGGCGGACGCGGGCGGCCGATCGCGGAGCAGTTCATCGTCGAGAAGGAGATCGCCCTGCACGGCGGCGACGCCAGCGACGCGCTCACCCGCGACATCATCGCCCCGATGATTATCGCCGCCGCCAACGACGACCAGAAGCGGCGCTACCTGCCCGGCATGGCGAAGGGCGCGATCACGGCCTGCCTCGGCTACTCCGAGCCCGGCTCCGGCTCCGACTTCGCCTCGTTGCAAACGAAGGCGGAGCGCGACGGTGACGACTACATCGTCAACGGCCGCAAGATCTGGACGAGCGGCGCTGAGTCCAGCGAGTACTGCTGGCTGGCGGCGCGCACGGACAACGGGACGAAGCACGGCGGCATCAGCGTCTTCATGGTGCCGATGGACAGTCCGGGCGTCGAAGTGCACCCGATCGTCAACTTGCTGGAGAAGAGTTGGTTCAACGAAGTCGTGTTCGACGACGTGCGCGTCTCCGCCGCTGACCGCGTCGGCGCGGAAGGCGAAGGCTGGCGCGTGCTGACGTCAGCGTTGGGCCTTGAGCGGATCACCGTCTACCGAGCGTACGTGCACTGGCGCACGTTCCTCGGCATGGTGCGCTGGGCGAAGTCGCAGGGCAACGGCTCGAAGATGTGGGACGACTCGCAGGTGCGACAAACGCTGGCGCAACTGCGGACGGAGTACGAAATCGCGGAGCTCCTGCTCTACAACGCACTTCGGATGCACGAGGCCGACCTCGACTACCGCGGGCAGGCGGCGATGGTGAAGCTGTTCAACACGGAGTTCGCGCAGCGTCTGTACGAAACGTCGGTGGCGCTGCTCGGCCCATACGGCACGTTGACGCAAGACGACCCGCACGCGCCGTACGGCGGAGCGATGTCGCACAACTTCCTGTCGGCGGTGCAAGACACCATCGGCGCGGGGACGTCTGAGGTGCAGCGGGAGATTATCGCGCTGCGCGGGCTGGGCTTGCCGAGGGGGTAAGTCGGCGCGTCGTAGGGGCGCAGCACGTCGAGTTGAGATGCGCCCTTCTAAACAAGACTACGATGCGAATCGGGTCGAGGCGTGTAATCGGACGTGCTGCGCCCCTACACCTGCGCTACTCCTCCGCCCTTCTTGCTACTGGCCACTGGCTGCTTGCTACTCCCGTCCTAGGTCTCCATCACCCGCTTGAGCGTCTCCAGCGACGTCTCCATGTTGTTCTGTACCACGCGCGACATCATCACGATCGCGCCGATCTGGCCGAGGATGCCCATCGGCGGCGTGTAGTTCATCGTCCACTCGACGTGCGTGCCGGTGGACGTCGGCGCGAAGGTGAGCCGCTCCTCGCCCTTCAGCCCACCGCTGAACTTCCGCGAGAAGACCTGGCCCTGCGTGTACTCCGTCCAAACGCTGGTCAGCTTCGTGGGTAGGGGCGTGATCTGCAGCTTCGTCTTGTCGGTCGTGCCGGGGCTCTTGCCGTCGCCGCCGGTGACCAGCACTTCCTTCACGTGGATCGTCCACTCCGGCATGCGAAGCGGGTCCGCTGCGGCGAAAACATGCTCGCGCGGGGCGTCGATATCGATTGTTGCCTTGATTTTCGGCATGGCGTCCTCCGGGCTCCAGTTGGAAGCGTGATCATGGAACAAGGTACGCGAATCTATCGCTTGAACCAAGTTCTTTGTGGGTGAGTGCAGCCGCTGACTTTGAAATCGGGCAGGGGGCCGCTATACTTCTAAGAAGCGAGCGGAAGTGGCTCAGTGGTAGAGCATCGCCTTGCCAAGGCGAGGGTCGCGGGTTCGAATCCCGTCTTCCGCTCCATTT
>JBDTOK010000245.1:0-3254 GCA_039933275.1 Chloroflexota bacterium
GGCTCCACGAACGGGAAGTACGAGCACAGGAACTGCACCTTGCGCTCTTGCCCGAACATCCGCCGCGCGAACTCCGCAAGCGTTCCCTTTAAGTCGGTGAGCGAGATGCCTTCGTCCACGGCGAGCCCTTCGATCTGCGTGAGCATCCACTCGTGCGTGGCGTCTGTCGCCTCGAAGCGGTAGCACTTGCCGGGCACGACGATGCGGATCGGCGGCTCGCGCTGCTCCATCACGCGGATCTGGTTCGGCGACGTGTGCGTGCGCAGGAGCATCGGGCGCTTGCCGTCCTTCTCGTAGTCGATCCAGAGGGTGTCCCACATGTCGCGCGCGGGGTGGTCCTGCGGGATGCGCAGTTTCTCGAAGTTGTAGTGGTCCCACTCGATCTCGGGGCCTTCCGCCACCTGGAAGCCCATGCTCCCGAAAGCAGCGAGCATGTCGCGCATCGTCTGCGTGATTGGGTGGAGGCGGCCGTGCGGATGCGGCGGGCCGGGCAGCGTGACGTCGAGGCCCTCGCTTTCGATGACGTGTGTCAGATGCGCTTGCTCGAGCTCCGCCTGGCGTGCTTCGTGCGCTGCTTCGAGCCGGTTCTTGAGCTCGTTCCCCTCACGGCCAACCGTCTTGCGCTCTTCGATCGAAAGCTGGGAGACGGTGCGGAGGAGCAGGCTGAGGCGCCCCTTGCGCCCGAGGTAGGCGAGGCGCCAGACCTCCAGCGCATCGAGGTCAGCCGCGGCCTGCAGATCGCGCATGGCAGCGGCCTCAACTGCGGATACGGATTCGGTCTCGGAGGTCATGGGGTTTCAGTATATCGACGGGCCGGAAGCAGCGGCAAACGGCGGCTAGGGGTCGCGGATGGTCTCGTAGCGGAGGAAGACGACGCCCGACTTGAACGCGTGCGACTCAAGCAGGCGGAGCTTTACGTCGGAGTCCTCCGGGAACATGGGCACGCCGCGGCCGATGGCGACAGGTTGCACGAAGAGGTGGTATTCGTCGATAAGGCCGAGCTTCTGGAGGGACGCAGCGATCTTCGCGCCGCCGACCGCCAGGTCGCCGCCTGGCTGCTGCTTCAGGCGGGCGACCTCCTCACCGATGTTTTCGTTGACGACGCGAGTATTCCAGTTGGCGGTTTTCACCGTCCGCGAAAACATGAGCTTTGGCTTCTCCGTCCAGATCTTCGCGAACTCCGCCATTACGTCCGAGTCGGCCAAGGCTTCCGGGGTAGGCCAGAACGCGGACATCAGGTCGTACATCCTGCGGCCGTGGAGGAAGGCGCTCAGTTGTCTAGCCTTCTCGTTGAAATAGCGGTGGATGTCTTCGTCGACGGACTGCCAGTCGAGCGCGCCGTCTTCGCGGGAGATATAGCCGTCTAGGGAGGGGTTCATCCAGACGACGACTTTGGCCATCTCGATTCTCTGCTGCCGCTACGCCGGGTCTTTGTAGGTGAACGGCTTGCTCGCCTTGTCCAGCCGTTCCATGTCGTCGCCGATTAGCTTGACGTCGGAGGCAGGCAGGAGGTCTGCGAGCTGCGCCGGCGTGTTCGCGCCGATGATCGGGGCGGTGATTGCCGGACGATGCAGGAGCCAGGCGAGGGCGATGGCGGAGACGGTGACCCGCTGCTCGGCGGCGATGGCGGCTAGCGTCTCGGTGACGGCAAAGCCTTCGTTGGTCATGAACTTCTTGGCATTGTAGGCGCGCTGGCTCTTCGGGCCGGGCTCGCCGCGCTTGTACTTGCCGGTGAGGAAGCCGCCCTCCAGCGGGCTGTACGGAATGACCGCGATGCCGTTGCGATCGCAGAAGGCCATCTTGTTCGATTCGTACTCTTCGCGCCAGACCATGTTGTAGTGCGGCTGCAGCGAGACGAAATGCGGCAGCGACTTGTCCTCGGCGACGCGGAGGGCTTCTTCCATCTGCTTCGTTGTGTAGTTAGAGAGACCGATGTAGCGCACCTTGCCCGACTTCACCAGCTCATCGAAAACGGTGAGCGTCTCTTCGATTGGCACCTTCTCGTCCGGGTAGTGCGTTTGGTAGAGGTCGATGGTGTCGACCTGGAGGCGGCGGAGGCTGTCCTCGATCGCGCGCTCGATGTGCTTGCGGCCGAGGCCTTCGCCGTCGGGGCCGTCCCACATCTGGCCGCGCAGCTTGGTGGCGAGGACGATCTTGTCGCGGTTGCCGCGGGCCTTCATCCAGCGCCCGATGATCTCCTCGGAGACGCCGCCGGGGTTGCCCGGAGACCAGCGGCTATAGATGTCGGCGGTATCGATGAAGTTGCCGCCAGCCTCGACGAAGGCGTCCATCACTGCGAAGCCCTCGGCCTCGTCTGCGGTCCAGCCGAACTGCATCGTGCCGAGGCAGAGGTTTGATACTTTGAGGTCGGTCTTGCCGAAGGTTACAGTCTTCATGGGGGTAGGGTATCGCGGATGGCGGCAGGGGGACAGGCGTTGACGCTGCGAAGACATGGAGCATTTGGCATTGGCCAATGGCCTGCATCCCCTTGTGCCGGTCGCTTGACAGCCAAAGCGCCTCGCGTATGCTTGCCTAGCGACGCCCTAACAATTGCAAGAGGAGGCACCCCGAATGAGAGCCTACGTCCTGATTGAGGCCGCCGTTGGCATGGCCAGCGATATCGCGCGCGGCATCCAAAAGTCATCTTTCTCCGAGGCGAAACTTGTCGGCGTGGAGGCGGTCACGGGGCCGTTCGACGTGATCGCTGTGCTTGAGTCCGACGATCTGGACAAGCTTGGCCGGTCGATTACGGACGGGATTCAGCGCGTGGAAGGCGTACAACGGACGACGACGTGCCTGGTGGTCAAACTGGGCTGACCGAGGGAAGTTCGTTTTGCAAAAACGAGGTTTGCATGGAAGCGCAATTCGCGAAGCGCAGAGAGTGACATTTGCCGGTTGACAGCTCTTTTCGCAGAAGCTTCCGGGGTCAGGGCTGGGGCCCTGACCCACGGAATATGGTGACCAACGCAAGAACGGTGGCTCGCAATGGCCGCCGTTTTCTTATCGGACAGATTTGATGGCGATGATTACGATCGAAGAAGCGCTGGAGCGCATCCTCGCTTACGTTAGCGTGATGCCGGCGGAGGAGAAGCATCCGCTGGAAGCGCTGGGGCAGGTGCTGGACGAGGACATCGCCGCGACGTTCGAGATTCCGCCGCTGGACAACACGAGCATGGACGGCTACGCCGTGCGCGCGGCGGCCACGGCCGCCGCGAGCGAGTCGTCGGCGCGAGAGTTGCGGGTGATCGGCGAGG
>JBDTOK010000246.1:0-3238 GCA_039933275.1 Chloroflexota bacterium
TCCGGGAATGATGGCATTGGGCGTCGCCCTCTCGATGCTCGTTTTCTTTACGTTCAACACCCGCATGCATGAGCGGTACATGTTCGCGAGCCTGCTACCGCTGCTCCTGAGCTGCGTCTACATCAACCGGCCGATGCTCTGGATATCGTTCCTGATGCTCGAGGTGATCCAGTTCCTTGCCATGTGGCGGGCTTTCTTTCACCTGTCCTTCAACGCGGGCGACCCCGACTGGTTGTACTTCAAGGGGAAGCCATTGTTCTGGCTGGACTGGTCCCCGGAGTGGTGGCACCGAGCGGGATTCGTGGCGTTCATGTTGTCGAGCGTGGTCGTGCTAATCACGTTGAGCCTGGTTGCCTATGCATTCCTGCTGATGAATCGAGTACGAGTCCGGCGAGGCATATCGATCCAGCCTGTCTCTGATCCGGCGGAGTTGCTGACCGGGCGGGAGCTAATTCTTCCCCAGGGGTCAGATCGACTCAATCTATGAGACCCGGTCCGGCGAGTCCGATTGCGCGCTTGCGATCTGTCAGGCGGCCGGTGCGGGTTCCGGTACCTTGATCCCGATGCCTTCCAGTGCGGTTCGCTGGGCGGCGAACAGTTCTCGGAGGCCGGAGTCGCAGAGGTTCATGATCTCGTCCATCTGCTCGCGTGTGAAGGGGTGGCTCTCGCCGGTGCCCTGCACCTCGACGAGCTCGCCGATCTCCGTGCCGACGACGTTGAAGTCGAGGGCGGCGCGGTAGTCTTCTTCGTACGGCAGGTCGAGGAGGGCGACGCCATCGATGACGCCGGCGCTGATGGCGGAGACGGCGGACGACACCGGGATCGAGCTGTAGGCTTTTGTCTCGACGTACTTTTGCATCGCCTGGACGAGCGCGACGAACGCGCCGGTGATGGATGCGGTGCGGGTGCCGCCGTCGGCCTTGATGACGTCGCAGTCTACGGTGTATGTGCGTTCGCCTAGCAGGTCGAGGCGGGCGACAGAACGAAGAGAGCGACCGATGAGGCGCTGGATCTCGGCGGTGCGGCCGGATGATGCGGAGCGCTCGCGGGAGGTGCGGGTGAGGGTGGAGCGCGGGAGCATGCCGTATTCGGCGGTGACCCAGCCGTTGCCGGTGCCCATCGCGAAACGGGGGATGCGGTCCTCCACGCTGACGGCGCAGAGGACGACGGTGCCGCCCATCGTGATGAGGGCGGAACCTTCGGCGTGGGCGAGGAAGCCCGGCTCGATGGTGACGGGGCGTATTTCGTCTGGGCGGCGACCGTCAGCGCGGATCATCAGGGCTCCAGCGTGACGGGAATCTGCACCACGTTGACCGGGCTGCCGTCCATCGCGCTGGCCTGGTAGACCCAGAGGCAAGCGGGCGTCGACGTGGTGACGGTGAAGGTGGGTTCTTGCTCGAAATCAGAGAGTACCTGGCCTTCGACGGAGTGGCCGGTTTGCGGCGGCGTGATGTCGGCGCCGGACGCGTCCTTAATGGCGATGAGGAACTGCGCTTCGAAGGCGTTGATCTGGCCGGCGACGGTGATCGGGCTGGTGACGTGCTGGTTTGGCAGCGGCAGGTCGACGGCGGTCTCGCTCGGCGATGCTGGGTCGGGGTTTGTGGTGCAGACGTTGCTAGCCGCCGTCGCTGTCGCGGCGGTGGTTGCGGTAGCGGCGGTCGTGCTGGTGGGCGCCGCGGTCTGTGTTGTAGTTGAGGTTACGATCGAGCTCAATGGAGTCGGAGTGTTGGTGGCGTTGTCATCGTCGCCGCAGGCAAGGCTGAGGGCGACGGCTGCGATCAGGGCGATCCCGACCAGGTATTTCATTGTCCTCCTTGAGTCGCTCCGCCGGGCCCTTGTGGCTCGATCACGACTGGTATGCGCACTGCCTCGGCGTTCTCGATGTTCTGGCGGGAGACCCAGAGGCAGGCGGGTGTCTCACTGAAATAACTAAACGGCACTTGCTGCTCGAAAGATACGAGCTCGTCGGGTTTTGTCGTGTGTCCGGGGTAATCGATGAGGTGCGTGCCGTCCGGCAGGACGAGCGAGATGAAGAAGGTGCTTTGTAGCGCGGAGATCTTGCCGGAGACAGTGAGGGGGCTGCGAATGGTAGCGCCGGGAAGCGGGGCGGTGATCTCAGCGGTGTCCGGGGAGAGGGTGGCGTCGGACTGGCTGCAGACGGCTGCGAGGGGAGAGGGCACATCGATGGTCTTCTTGTCGCTTCCACCGCAAGCCGCGAAGGCGAGACCAGCGGCGACGAGGGTGAGGAGCAGGGCGTATCGCATCTCTAAGAGGATAGCGGCTGCGGGTGTGGGACGCGAGGTTGGCGCACCATAACGAATCGCGCCCGAGGCAACCGTTAGGCGGCCGCGGGCGCGATGTTAGACGTTATTCGCTAGTTGCTACGCCTGCCGGCGCTGCTGCAGAAGGCCGCGGCGGCGACGAACATCAGGCTGGCGGCGATGACGAGGCCCAGCGGCAGGCTGTCGCTTGAGGCTGGTGCGCCACCGGTGATCGGGAGCTGCGCTGGTGTTGCGCCGCTCGGGTCAGCGGTCGGCGCTGCCGGCGGCGCCACTTCGGTCGGCTCTGGCGTGTGCGTGGAGTCTTGCGGCGGGCCGGGGCTAGTCGGCGCCGGTGTCACGACCAGCGTCGCCGTCGGCGCTGCGGTCGGTGCAGTTGTCGGCGCGCCGATTGGCGATTCCGTTGGTGACGGAGCCGCCGCTGGTGTTGCGGTTGGCGTCAGCGTGGGCACGACTGTTGGTTCCGGCGTATCGGTCAGCGGCGGCGACGTTGGCACTGCGGTTGGTGTGGCCGTCGGCAGTGGCGTGCCCGTGCCAGTCGCTGGCGTCTCCGGCGACGTTGGGACCGGGGTTACCGTTGGTGTCGGCGTGGGCGCCGGGGTGTCGGTGGCGCGCGGAGACGCGGTGGCCGTCGGCGTTGGAGACGCGGTCACGTCTGGCGTCGTTGTCGAGCCGAGGACGTCCGGTGAACGCGTCGGGCGGCCCGTGGTCTCCGGAACCGGGCTCGGTGTTGTCGTCGGCGTGGGAGTCGGTGTCGGGCTTAGTGTTGGGGACGGAGTTGGCGACGGGGTTGGCGTCGGGCTAGGTGTCGGTGATGGAGTGGGGCTCGGCGACGGAGTGGGAGTTGGGCTCGGAGTGGGGCTCGGCGTTGGCGTGGGGATGTTGTCGACGTCGAGGTCATTTTCTTGCGGGTACTGGTTGCCGTGGTCGTCCTGGTAGTCGATCGTCACCGGCATATT
>JBDTOK010000247.1:0-3222 GCA_039933275.1 Chloroflexota bacterium
CGGCGGGACCTGGTGGTCGTTTCCATGCGGTGGGTTAGCTGGCATCACGCGTCTCTGTGCGACTCGCTTCGTGGGTCTCGGGGAAGTGCGATGGCGGATCGAGGTCGTTGTCACGGTACCACGCCGCGGGGCCAGCCTTGAGCGCCGCAACAATTTTGGGCAGCGTCTCACGGAGCGAGCGCTTCGGTTCCCAGCCGAGCAGCGTGCGGGCGCGCGTGATATCGAGCGCGTAGTGGTCGTTTGCGCGGTCGATCATCCATGGCCTGATGAACGGGTCCCGGCCTGGGAGCTTCTCTTGTACCCAGGCGCCAACCTTCGCCAGTGGCGAAAGTGGCCCCGGAATCTCCAGCGTCTCCAAGTCCTGATCGTGGATCGAGCGGGCGAGCGTATGCTGCAGTTCGTCGTACGTGAGCGTTTCCGGCTCGCCCAGCAAGATGGCTACCTCCGCCGGCAGCGAGCCCCGCCGCTCTACAACACGTTCGATAGCATCGATCAGGTCGTCCATATGCAGGAAAGACTGTCCGTGCGCGGCCGAGCCCGAGTAGAGATGGCTGGTCAGCTGCCGTTCGTAGATGCGCTGGATCTGATGCGCTAGCGGGACCGAGTGGCCTTCATCGTCGTAGACGCCGGCGATCCGGAGGTTGACGGCTGGCACGTCCCCACGCTCCGCTGCGATCAGTGCTTCGGTCTCCACCTTGGACTTTGGGTACGCCCAAGTCGGCTCGATCGGCGAGTCCTCGTTGATGAACTGTCCGGGCTCTGCGGGTCGATGCACGAGCATCGTGCTGGAGAAGACGAATTGTTCGACGTGGAAGCTCCCGTCACGCAGGCCGCGCAGCATGCGCCCAGTGCCTCGTACGGTAATGTCTTGGTACAGCGGGCTTGGCCTGCCGAGGAAGTCGTAGTAGGCCGCGAGATGGACGACCGATGTGACCTGGCGGCCGTGATGCTCGCCAATCATGGCGAGCCCCTCCCGCACACTATCGTCCGACGTGATATCGACTGATACGTAAACACAGTCGGGTGGCGGCGGACTGGGCGCCTTTCGATCGAACCCGACGACCGTACTGAAGCGCCCCGCAAAGCGCCGCATGACGGCGTCACCGATCCGCCCGTTGGATCCTGTGACGATGATGATGCCGGATTCTGTCATTGCTTTCACCTCTCATCAGCAGCGCGTTTCGGACACGCTGAGCTGTCCGGCGGAAACGGGGGCGCTATCACGGAGTTGACCCACCTATCGCATGCCCTCCGAGCTGTTTTCGAAGCAGCGCCAGTAGCGCAACTCACTTGAAGGCCTTGGTCACAGCGGCCAGTTCACTTGACCGACTTGTCGTAGCTTTGGAAGGGCGGCACTTCGCGGTCGATCTTGAGCACCCTCGTACACCGCCATCTTCGATTCATCGTGCTCATTTCCGGTGGAGCTCGAACGCGAGCCGATGTGGGCTAGCGTAGGGAGTCCTCGACGGCTTTCAGCGTCTTGTCCGAATAGGGGAACCAGTAACCCTCCGTATCCTTCTTACCGTCGCCGATCACCATAGACTTCAGGTTCGAGAAAAGACGCACACCGACCTTCCCGTGATACCGGTTGATGCCGGACTGCTTGATGCCCCCGAACGGGAGAGCGGCGATGACGTAGTTGACGATCGCTTCGTTGATATCGACCGTGCCGGCTTGCAGGCGATTGGCGATTCGCTCGGCGCGTTCGGGGTCACCGCAGAACACGTAGGCGTCCAGTCCGGATTCCGAGCGGTTGGCCTCCCTGATCGCCTCCTCGTCATCGTCCACGACCTGGATCGGAAGGATCGGGCCGAACACCTCTTCATTCATAACCCTCATAGAGGAGTCGACGTTGGTGAGGACGGTGGGCGGCCAGAATAGGCCAGCGGAGGTGTTCTCGATTACGCCGCCGGTCTCGAGTTTCGCCCCATGGTTGAGGGCGTCCTGGAGCTGCTCGGTCAGTGCGGGAATGGCACGATTGTTCGCTAGCGGTCCAACGTCGGCGGAATGATCCGTGTAAGGCCCCAGACGCAACGTTCGGACTTTCTCGATCACTTTCTGGATAAATGGCTCCGCAACGGAACGCTGAACGTACACACGCTTGACCGCCGCGCAGACCTGACCGTTGTTCATGAACCGGCCCCAGACGATGCCGTTGGCAGCGCGCTCCAGGTTCGCATCGTCGGTCACGATCGCTGGATCGCTGCCTCCCAGCTCCAGCAAGGCCGGCCGCAGCAGAGGCGCGAGCGCGGCTTCGATTTGCCGGCCCACCGCTGTGGATCCGGTAAAGCTCACGAAGTCCACCCCGGAAGCCGTGGCTATGGCCGAACCCAGCTTCCCGGGGCCGTGGACGACTTGGACCAGGTCCGGGTGATCACGAAAGGCTTCCTGGAATAACTTCTCGACGAGCACTCCAACCATCGGGGCGGCCGACGTCGGTTTGAGAATCACCGAATTTCCCGCCGCCAACGCCGGGATGAGTGGCCCCATGGCGATGCCGAATGGGAAGTTCCATGGGGCGATCACGCACACCACGCCGCGCGGGACGTAGCGGATCAGTGCCCGTTTGCCGGTGCCGAACTTGGCTGGAACATCAACCGGCTCGTCAGCCAGGAATTCGGCCCCATTCTGGATGTATTCATCGAATTCATCCAGCACGAGTCCAACATCGCCCACCAGCGCCTCCACCAGTGGTTTGCCCATGCTGCGCGAGACCGTCTCGGCGATCTCCTCGGCCCGCTTGACAACGACGTTCCGAAGCATGGTCAGGGCTTTGGCGCGCTCCGCGAACGGAAGCGACCCCCATGCCTGCTGCGCCACTCGTGCACGCGCCACGATCTCCGGAATGCGCTCTTCCGAGGTGACCGGGACCGTCCCAATCATTTTCCTCGTCGCCGGGTCGATCGCGTTCAGTACAGTGCCAGCAGGGGCGGTTGTCGAATCCGACTTCGCGGGGGGCTGCTGCCTCTCCTTCGTGCTTTCGGCTACCATGGGTTATCCTCCTACGTTGTTGTGAGCTGTCAGCGGAGACGGTGGTTCCTGTACCGGTTGTTTGGTTGACGATGACTATTCGCCGGTTTGTGGTTCAACACCTGAGTTTGTTCGCTACCGATTGGGTCTGATCGAACATTTACTATGGGCGTGTAGTAGCTGTAGGTTCCACCTTCGGGGATGCCGCGTCATGAAGAAAGTTCATGGGTACGCGATCAGGTGACATCGATC
>JBDTOK010000248.1:0-3209 GCA_039933275.1 Chloroflexota bacterium
CGCGCAATTGGCGACGAACAGGTACGTAGCACTGATCTACTGGGTGACCGTCGTCCTCATTAGCGTCTTTGGAACGCTCATTACCGACAAGCTAACTGATGATTACAGCGTCCCGCTCGAGCTCACAACCGCCCTCTTCTCCGTAGCCCTGATTCTCGTCTTCCTGGTCTGGTACTACTTCGAACGCACGCTGTCGATTCACAGCATTTTCAAGTTCCGCCGCGAAGCATTCTACTGGCTCGCCATTCTCTTTACATTCGCGCTGGGAACAGCCGCCGGTGACCTGATCGCCGAGAAGTTCAACCTCGGCTACTTCAACGCGCTCGTCCTCTTCGTGGGAGCCATCTCGATCGTGGCCGTTGCACGCTTCACGCTGGAGATGAACGCCGTCGCGACGTTTTGGGCGGCCTACGTCATCACGCGTCCTCTAGGGGCGTCCATTGGCGACTACCTCTCTCAGGGCACGTCGGACGGTGGCCTCGGCATCGGCACCAACCAGACGAGCCTTATCTTTCTTGCCGCAATCCTCGGGCTCGTCATTTTTCTGACGGTCACCAGATCCGATCAGATCGGGAGCCCGGCAGGCAAACAGCCCGGCATATTCGGAGTACTCGCGAGAGGCGAGCTTGAAGATGCCTGACCGCACAAAGGGCAACGCCGCTACTCCACGGAGGACATCCATGAACGACAACAAGAAACTTGCTGGCTGGGTGGCCATCCTCGGCATCTGCGCGGTGACAGCGTCGGTTATGTTTGGTGCCCGGCAGATCGGCCTCGCGAAAACACCATCCGCCGCCAGCCAGGAGGAAGACTCCGGCGGCACCGCAGCCGACGCCATCGACCCGAACGCTGCGGGTCCAGCCTCGGGCACTGTCGACGTGAAACTGAGCGAATGGGCAATCACCACCAGTGTCCCGAGCGCCCCAGCGGGCGCGATCACGTTCAACATCGAGAACACTGGTCCCTCCTCCAAGCACGAGTTCATCGTCCTAAAGACTGACATTGCTCCGGCTTCACTCCCGACGCTTAA
This sequence comes from Chloroflexota bacterium, assembly GCA_039933275.1. Taxonomy (GTDB): domain Bacteria; phylum Chloroflexota; class Dehalococcoidia; order SM23-28-2; family RBG-16-64-32; genus DATKKM01. The sequence continues at coordinate 1,031 of JBDTOK010000248.1, forward strand.
CGACGGTTCCCTCGACGAATCTGGGGACGGCATCACGTCGCCAGGCGAAGGTGGGATCCTGGCCGTTGGACAGAAACAGACAGTTACGTTGCCCATGACGGAAGGCAAGTACGTATTCGTCGACAACATAGTTGAGGACGGAACAGTCCACTGGCAAAAGAAGGCCTACGCCACGTTTACTGTCGGGCCCGTTGACACCGGGAGTGGAGCTAGCGCGGCAACGGGAGACACGAAGATCACCTCGCTCACATCACCCGTTTCGACGGGGCAAAACGCCACCGTCGCTGTGAAAACATCGCCCGGCGCCTCGTGCTCCATCGTCTACACGCATCCCTCCGGCAAGACAAGCACAGCAACCGGCCTCGATCCAAAGACGGCTGGCGCGGACGGCACCGTCAGCTGGACCTGGCTGATCGCCACAACGACTAAGCCGCTGGGGAACGGAAAGGTGCTGGTAACCTGCGGCGGCAAGTCGGCACAGTCCACGATCGTCATCAAGTGAAGCAATCACCAAGTGTGTAAGTCCTAGCCACCAAGCTCAATTCAAGGAGGTTCATATGAGACTCGCGATCATGGCAATCATCGTCCTCGGCGCGGCCGTTGGATTAGCCAGCGTCTACACTAGCGGCGCTTCGGCCGCAACACTGACGAGGGGCGCCTCGAGCCACCAGGTGCTTCTCGCCAGCACGACGCCCAGCCCAACAGCCCGCACAACGACGGCAGCCACGGCAACGGCCACACCGAAGCCTTCCGCAACGGCTACCGTTGCGTCGGTACCGAAGACGGGAGGTCCGCCGACGTCCGAGGGCACCAGCCCATTCGTCTACTTGTTAATCGCCCTCGGCGGGCTGACGTTGATGGGCGGCACCGCCACTCTCGTCAAAGTCCGAACGCGCCCCTAAACAGATCACCCCTCGGCCCCGGAGGACTTACCCACCTCCGGGGCTCAGTCCCCTCTCTCGCACGCTCAAGCTCAGCTCGACTCCAAACTTATCTTCACCGTGGCTTCATCGAATTTGCCTATACTCGCCCTACACCCTATGCGAATCCTGCTAGTGGAAGACGAGCCGCAGATTGCCGACTTCATCGTCCGTGGACTCAGCGAAAACGGTCACAGCGTAGACGTGGCGAAGGACGGAGACGAGGCCATCCACTGGCCAGACGCGGTAGATTTCGACCTGCTGATCCTCGACGTGATGCTTCCTGTCCGCGACGGGATCGAGGTCTGCCGCACCTGGCGAACGCAGGGGCTGCGGGCACCCGTGCTGATGCTCACTGCCCGAGACACGGTCGAAGACCGCGTCCGTGGCCTCGATAGCGGCGCCGACGACTACCTCGTGAAGCCGTTCGCCTTCGCGGAGTTGCTAGCTCGCATCCGCGCGCTCTCGCGCCGCGAAGTCGCGCTGCTCGGCAACGAGTTGCAGGTCGGCGACCTCAAACTCGACACGGCGATGCACCAGGTGGTCCGCTCCGGCTACCGCATCGAGCTCACCGCGAAGGAGTTCGCTCTGCTCGAATACCTGATGCGGCACCCTGACCAGGTCTTCTCACGCAGTGTTATCTCGGAGCACATCTGGAACTACGAGTTCGAAAGCGTCACCAACGTGATCGATGTGCATATCAAGAACCTGCGCCGCAAAGTTGATGGCCCCTTCGAGCAGAAGCTGATCCACACGGTCCGCGGCGTCGGTTATCGCATCTCCGACCGCGCCGAGAACTAGCGTGTTCCGCTCGATTCGCTTTCGGCTCACCGTTTGGTACGTTGTTCTCCTAGCGCTGACCCTCGCGGCGTTCAGCGGCGGCGTCTACTTCGCGCTACGGCAGAATCTGTACGGCAACCTGCAGGACACCGTCGACACGCGGGCGCAAACACTGACTGGCGTGCTCACGTTCCGGGGCGATCTCCCAGTGCTTACCCAGTCGGACGCGCCAACGGATCCGCAGGGCGAGCAATTCGCGCGCGTGTTCGACAAGTCCGGCAACGTCGTCTACGACAACAGCACCGGCGTGACCGTGCCTATCGACCAGGCATCCGTCACTCGTGCGCTGTCCGGCTCAACCGTCCGAGACAGCGTCCAGTCTTCCGACGAAGTCTTGCAAACGGTGACCCAGCCGATACAGCACAACGCGCAGGTCGTTGGCGCAATCCAGGTCGGCGTCTCTGAGGGGGACGTACGCG
>JBDTOK010000249.1:0-3184 GCA_039933275.1 Chloroflexota bacterium
CATCTGCTGGGCGGAGGCCGCGCCGTAGACCGCGGCAAAGGCATGCCGCAGGCCACCATCGCCGCTCGTTGAGAGGACGCGACGTCCGTTGGAGGTGAATTGAAAGGCGATCTCCGGGTAAGCGAGGGCGTAGTGCGACGCGAGCACCGTGATCTGCCGCGATTCGCCAACGACCGAGCCCAGGAACTTGCGGCGTGCAGGGAGGCGTCCAAAAAGATCGCGGACGGCGAAACTGGTGCCGACTGGGGCCGGCCGCCCCGAGCGGCGGACGACGTGCGCATCGACGAGGACCGCGACCACTCCAACGGGCTCGGAGGAGGCGCGACTGGTGATCTCAACGTCGGCAGCGGCGGCGATTGAAGGCAGCGCCTCGCCGCGGAAACCGAGCGTGTGGACGTGGCTGAGGTCAGCGACGCCTACGATTTTGCTGGTAGCGTGGCGCTCGAAGGCGACTTCGAGCTGTTCCGGCGGGATGCCGCGACCGTCATCGACGACGCGAATAAGGGTGATGCCGCCATCTTCGATTTCGAGCGAGATGCGCGTGCTGCCGGCGTCGATTGCGTTGTCGAGGAGTTCGCGGACCACGGAGACGGGGCGTTCGATGACCTCACCGGCGGCGATGCGGGCGGCTACTTCCGGCGGCAGGACGCGGATGGAGTTGCGAACCTGGCTGGCGGGCTGCGCCGTCATGGCAGGGCGGGGATTGCGCGAGCGAGGGCGCGAAGCTCGTAGAGCTTCTGAATGGCTTCGATGGGCGTCAGTCCCTCGACGTCGATTTTGGCGAGCGCTTCATCGGCGGGTGACGGGCCGCCGAAGAGTGCGGGCTGACGGACGTGGCCGTTGCTGGAGGCAACGGGAGAGGGCTGGAGGCCGCCGGGGCCGGACTCGAACTCAGTTAGGAGGTGCTCAGCACGCGTGACGACGGCGGACGGAAGGCCCGCGAGGCGGGCGACGTGGATGCCGTACGAACGGTCGCTGGGGCCGGGGACGATGCGGTGCTCGAAGACGACCTCGCCGCCATCGTCGCGGACGGCTACGTGTGCGTTTTGGACCCGCGGGAGGACATCGGCGAGGGTGGTGAGTTCGTGGTAGTGCGTGGCGAAGAGCGTTCGCGCGGCGACTTCGCTGCGGTTGTGGATGAATTCGACGACTGCGCGGGCGATCGCCATGCCATCGAAGGTGCTGGTGCCGCGGCCTACCTCATCGAGGATGATGAGCGAGGCGGGCGTTGCCTGGTGGAGGATCTGGGCGGTTTCGACCATCTCGACCATGAAGGTGGACTGGCCGGCGGCAAGGTCATCCTGGGCGCCGATGCGGGTGAAAATGCGGTCAAAGAGCGGCAGTTCAGCCTCAGCGGCGGGGACGAACGAGCCAGCCTGGGCCATGAGGGCGATGAGCGCGACCTGCCGGAGGAAGGTGGATTTACCGCTCATGTTAGGGCCAGTGAGGAGCACCACCTGGCATTGGCCGTCGAGCAGGCAGTCGTTCGGGACGAAACGGCCGGGCTCGAGGGCAGCTTCGACCACCGGGTGGCGGCCCGCGATGATGCGGATCTGGTCCACGCCAATCGTTGGGCGGACGTAGGCGCGTTCGGAGGCAACTTCGGCGAGGCCGAGGATGAGGTCGATCTGGGCGACGGCCTCGGCGACGGATTGCAGTTGGACGAGGTCGGCGGCGAGTGTTTCGATTAATTGGGAGAAGGCCAGGCGCTCCAGTTCGACCAGGCGATCGCGGGCGCCGACAAGGCGAGACTCGTGCTCCTTGAGTTCTTCGGTGACGTAGCGTTCGGCGCCGACGAGCGTTTGGCGGCGCTGGTAGTGCCCGGGTACGGCGATGCTGTTGGCTGCGGAGATTTCGATGTAGTACCCGAAAACGCGGTTATGGCCGACCTTCAGCGAGCGGATGCCGGTGCGTTCGCGTTCCAGCCGTTCGAGGCCGAGGAGGAAGCCGCGGGCATCACGGGTGAGGCCGCGGAGGGAATCGATCTCGGGGCTGAAGCCGGGATGGATGACGCCGCCTTCGTCGAAGCCGGTAGGCGGGTCTTCGTCGAGTGCGGCGTCGAGTGCGAGGAGCGGTTCGGCGGCGGCGCTGAAGGCCGCGAGCGACTGCCTGACCAGCGGCGGCGACTCCGGGCGAGAGGCGATAGCGCCGAGATCGAGTACCGCGCGGAGCCCCAGGCGCAGGCCGGAGAGATCGCGCGGGCCAGCTGCGCGGGTGCCGACCTTGCCGGCGAGACGGCCAATATCCGGCATGCCGCGGAGTACCGACTGGCACTGTTCGCCTTCGATCGGATGGGCGAGCGCCCAGGCGATGGCATCGTAGCGCGCCTCGAGCTGTGGGGCATCGCGCAGGGGATGGCTGAGCCAGCCGCGAAGGAGGCGGCTGCCCATGGCCGACCGGCAGCGGTCCAGCACCTTTATGAGGGATGAGCTGTGTCCAGACTGGGGTAGGACATCGAGGTTGCGGAGGGTACGCTCATCGACCGTGAGGATGCCGACGGTGGCCACGTGGCGGACGCGTTGGAGGGCGCCGAGGGCGGGCGCGTAAGTTTCGCGCAGATAGGCAATGAGGTGCGCTAATGCGGCTGCCTCGGCGGGGCCGTTGACGAGCGTGTCGATGGCGTGCTCGCCGAACTGGCGGGCGAGCTCGGCGCTGACCGCGAATTCGCTCAGCGGGAGGCGGACGGTCATGGCGGCCTTGACGCCCGGGGGCGGTTGCTCGTCTGGTTCGGTGAGGATCTCGGAGGGTGAGCTCCGAAGCAGTTCGAGCGGTGCTTCGGCCCCCTGGACAAGGCGCACTTCGCCTGTTGTTATGTCAGATAGCGCGATGGCCGGAATGCCCTTCCGGACAGCGAAGGCGGCCAGGTAGTTGGGCGCGGAGGAGTCAAGTGAGGCGTCGGAGGTGACGGTGCCCGCGGTGACAACGCGGACAACGTCTCGGGGGACGATGCCTTTGACATCTGCCGGGTCGGCCATCTGTTCGCAGACGGCAACGCGATGGCCTTTGGCCACGAGTTTGGCGATGTGGCCGTCGATGCTGTGGTACGGGACGCCAGCGAGAGGAACGCGGAGGTCCTTGCCCATCGGTTTGGAGGTCAGCGTGATCTGTAGTTCAGCGGCGATCAGCTTCGCGTCGTCATCGAAGGTTTCGTAGAAATCGCCGAGGCGGAAGAAGAGGATCGTAT
>JBDTOK010000250.1:0-3117 GCA_039933275.1 Chloroflexota bacterium
GATGGACTTCACGCTGAACCACCACTGGTTCCACTTCGTCGTTCACGTCCTGATAGTCAGCTCCTCGTTGATGATGTGGTTCCCGATCATCACCAACGTCCCGAAGCTGCCGCACCTAACCTACCCCTTCCAGATGGCCTACCTCTTCGTGCAGTCACTGATCCCGGCGATCGTCGGATCGTTCATCACGTTCTCCAGCTCCGCCGTTTACTCCTACTACGGGCAGGCGCCGAGACTCTGGGGCATGTCCGCCGTCACTGACCAGCAAGTCGGCGCGCTCATCATGAAAACCATCGGCAGCCTCATCCTCTGGTCGTTCATCGGCGTGGCGTTCTTCAAGTGGTACGCAATGGAACAGCGCCAGGACAAAGGCCCAGCCTGGACAGACGTCGAGCAAGAGCTGCAAGACATCGGCTTGACCCTAAGCGACCGCCGCCCCCACCCGCGTCCGTAGCGCGCGGGTCGCCACGCCCGCCCCTGTATGGGCGCAGCGCCAGCACATCAGTCGCCGGCGCATTTGAGCAGACTGATGCTCCGCCAAGACCAACCTATTCGCGGAACGCGCTACGCCCGAACGTTTGCCCAGACCAACCTTCGGGGGAAAGAAAAGCGTCGGCCTCAGCCGACGCTACGCCCCAGGACCGACCGTCTCTACTTGACTACGAACGCCCCGGTCATCTCAGTCGGGTGGTAGTCGCAGCGGAACTTGTACGTCCCCGCCGCGCTCGCCGTGAACGTCAGCGTTCCCGTTCCGCCACCCGCCAGCCGAGCCGGAGTCGTGCACCCAACCGACGCGCCGTCAGTCGGGGAGCAGAAGTCTGCCGGGAACGTGCCGTCAAGGTTGGCCACGTGGATGTTGTGCACGGCTGTGCCACTGTTCTTGACTGTGAAAGTGTTCTCGCCGACCTTGGCCGGGACGTCGGTCGGATCGCTTGCCCCACCAAACTTGATCACGTTGTCCGCCAGGTCGATCTCTGAGCCTCCGGCCGGGCTCGCGCCGGGAGATGCACCACCTGGCGCTGCGCTGGCTGTGGGCTGCTCCGAAGCCGCCTCCGTGTTGTCGTCTGTACGAGCTACGGCCCATATAGTTCCGCCGGCCAGGATCAGGGCACAGATGCCCAGGATGGCGCCGATCTGTACGCCGGACGCTTTCGGGTTGTTGGCCAGGAAGAGCGCCACCAGCAGGACGAAAATGGCGATACCAGCTGCAAGAGCAGTGGCGTTGTCGCCGCGAATCTCAAGGTAGATGCGGGAAAGGCCGTAGATGACCAGCAAAAGGAAGGCCAGCGCCCCCAGCGGGATTGCCAACGGGAGAACCACGCGCTCTCGGGCGTGCTCAGCCTGCTCAATCGGCTTAAAGGACGACTCCGTGCGCAGGGCCTCCATGTCCAGCACCTGCAGCGTGTTCGGGACGAGAACGTCCTGGTGCTTGCGGACAATCGTCGCCGCGTTCGGGTCGTTTGTCTCGTAGCGGACCAGGCTGCCGTCGTCCGTCCAGCGCGTCTCCACGACGACGAGGATGTTGCCCTCGCTGTTGATCGAACGGCTGATACGCAGGTCGCGGAACCCGGCCTGGTTGCGGAGAAACTCGCGGTGTTCGTCGAGTTCGGCGAGTAGGCCACCGGACCCCATTGCTTCTTCAAGCCGGGACGACGGTATTTGGAACAGGATCGTCTGGATGTATTCCATGAACTTCCGTTCGTAGGAAATATCACAAGCCCTCCGCTTAGTGCAAGCAGCAGCGCGCCAAACAGACGATCTCGATCAACAAAGCGGGGCTGCGGATGCCAAGGCGGGCGCATCGAGCATCGTACTGTTTGCGGTTAGTGTTTCTGCTACACTAAGTACGCGATGCAGACTCTCCGCCTCGGGCTCGCCCAGATCAACACCACGATCGGTGACCTGGAAGTCAACGCTCGCAAAGTCCGCGATTGGACCGCCCGTGCCCGTGACCTCGGCGTCGATATCGTCGCGTTTCCGGAGCTGACGATCACCGGATACCCGCCAGAGGACCTGCTCCTTCGCCCGCGCTTCATCGCCGACAACCTCGCCGCCCTCGACTCCGTCCTCGGCGCCACACGCGGGATTTCCGCCGTTGTCGGTTACGTCGCGCTGGAGGCCGGCGACATCTACAACGCTGTCGCCGTCATACACGACGGTCGCACAATCGACACGTACCGCAAAGAGCACCTGCCGAACTACGGCGTGTTCGACGAGCTCCGCTACTTCCGCTCCGATAGCGGATGTCCCGTGTACGACTTCGGCGACATTGGCGTTGGCGTGAACATCTGCGAGGACATCTGGTTCGCCGGCGACCCGACGCGATCACAGGCGCTGGGTGGCGCGCAGGTCATCGTCAACATCAACGGCTCGCCGTACCACGCTGGCAAGCGCAAGTACCGCGAGGAGATGCTGGCTGGCCGCGCGCGCGATTACGGCGTCCTGATCTGCTACACGAACCAGGTCGGCGGCCAGGACGAGCTTGTCTTCGACGGCGGCTCGATGGTCATCGGCCCCGACGGCACGCTGCTCGCGCGAGCGAAGATGTTCGAAGAAGACTTGCTGGTTTACGACGTCGGCGAAGAGTCGCTGCTCGGCGCGCGACTCCACGATCCGCGCCTCCGAAGCGAGCAGCTCGGCGAAGAAGACGCGCGGGAGGTGCGGCACCTCCTCGTCCCAGCGTTGCCGGATCGTGACCGTCCAGCGATCGAAGCGCGCATCGAGCCGGAGCTTTCGCACGAAGCTGAGGTGTACAACGCGCTCGTCGTTGGCACGCGCGATTATCTCGGCAAGACCGGCTTCACAAAGGCGCTCATCGCCCTCTCCGGTGGCATCGACTCGAGTATCGTCGCCGCCATTGCTGTGGACGCGATCGGCGCCGAGAACGTCCTCGGCGTCGGCATGCCATCTCGCTATTCCAGCGAAGGCAGCATCGGGGACGCGCAGGCTCTCGCTGACCGGCTCGGCATCCCGTTCATCATCGTCCCGATCGAGCCTGCACACGACGCCTTCACGGAAATGCTCGCCGAGACCTTTGCGGGGATGGAGCCGGGCGTGGCCGAGGAGAATCTGCAGGCGCGCATCCGGGGCACGATCCTCATGGCGATCTCGAACAAG
>JBDTOK010000251.1:0-3010 GCA_039933275.1 Chloroflexota bacterium
AACTTGAGCATGTTGGCGCCGACGACTGCTACGTCTCGCATGTGATTCTCCTTCTTATCCCGGCCTACGCCTGGACCTTGTACTTAACGGCTACGACGTCGTTGCCTTCTTTGTCGGTGCCGGTGACTTCGCTGAACATCTTGACTCGCTTGCCGAACCAGCTTGGGTCTGGCTTGAGCGGGTCCAGGCCGTAGATGTTGGCGCGGACGGAGACGCCGTCATCGAGATCGATGATGCCGGCGACGAATGGCGTCTCGACGCCGGGTGAGGCCTGGTGGACGACTGCGAAGACGTAGATCTCGCCGTCGTTGCCGTAGCGCACTTCTTCGAGCTTGTCGGTGACGCCGCACTTGGCGCAGGCGATGCGCGCGCCGAGGAACTTGGAGCCGCAGTTGCTGCACTTCACACCCCAGAGGTAAGCGTCTTCTTTCGGGTAGCCTTCCGGGACTTTGATGAAGGGCAGGATGGGGTTGGTTTTCTTCTCCGTGGCGGTTTCTTGAGCCAAAGGCGAGCCTCCTCTGAGATACGCGTCGCGCTTCGGCTGAGTACCGGCGTGCGAGCGCTTGTAAGATAAGCAACCTTAACGTGCGCGTCAACCCTTCGACTGCCCGCGGTGGTGGGCGCTCAGGACGAGCGGTTGAGAACGGAAGATCACGAAGGGTGCTGGTCGTCGCGGTCCAGGGGTGGGATGGAGAGGGACATGACTAGCGCTTCGGCGGCGATGGCGCGGATGGCGTGGACTTCGCCCGGTTCTATGCGGACGGTTTCGTAGGGCCGAAGGTGGATCGTTTGCTCGCCCACCGTCGCTTCGACTTCGTGCTCGAGGACGGTGTAGACCTGGGCGCTCTTCTTGTGGAAGTGTGGGCCTACTCGTTCGTTTGTGAGCATGCGGATGATGCGGATGCTGCAGTCCGGCATCAGGGTGTGGGACAGGATCTCGTATTCGTCGGCCATCTCTTAGCCCAGCGCTGGCATCACCAGGATCTTCGCGTGCTGCTCCGGGTCGCCCAGATCCTCGAAGGCCTGCGGCACGCCGGCGATGCCGACTTCGCCAGTGATCAGGGGGACGACGTCGATCTCACCATTGGCGATGTGGGTCAGTGTCTGACGGAACTCCATCGGGTCGTAGCCGAGGACGAAGTGCACGGAGATCTCCTTGGTGACGGCGACGATGGGCCAGATGGTGTCCGCCTCCATGCACACGCCGGCGACGATGATGCGCGTGAGACGCGGGGCGAAGCGCATGATCTGGTCGATGATGCCGGGGACGCCGACGGCTTCGAAGATGACCGGCGTCTTACCTGCGGCAGAGCGGTTCCACGCCTCGATCGCGGGTTCTTCACGAGGGTCGACGACGACGTGAGCGCCCATCTTTGTCGCGAGATCGCGTCGGCGCGGCGAGAAGTCAGCGGCGACGATCCTCTCGACGCCTTTGAGGCGGAGCGCGGCGATGATGGCAAGACCTATCGGCCCGCAGCCGATGACGAGCGCGCCTTCGTGCTTCTGGAGGTTACCCTTGTTGACGGCGTGCAGGCCGACGGCCATCGGCTCGGTCAGAGCGGCGTGGCGCGGGTCGACGCCATCGGGGACTTTCACGCAGAACGCCGGGCTGAGCACCATGCGCTCCGCGTATCCGCCGGGAAATGAGACTGAGTAGCCGACAGAGGCCATTCCCTTCGGACCCATGGCGATTGGAATCGCGACGACGATGTCGCCGACCTCAAGGCCTGAGGCGCCGGAGCCGAGCTCGATCACGCGCGCGGAAAACTCGTGGCCCATGACGACGTCTCCATCGGCGTCGGACGGGAAACCCATTGAGTCCGAGAAGTCCATCATGCGGTCCATGTGCTTCAGGGCGTGCAGGTCTGACCCGCAGATGCCACAGGCTATCGTCTCTACGAGAACGTTGCCGGGACCGGGCGTGGGATCCGGGATCTCTTTGACCGTGAGTTTGCCGTCTCGCATTACTGTGGCGCGCATCGGAGTCTCTTTCTGTTCTGGTGGTGGTTCGCGCAGAATCGTATGCGTACTGCCGGCGGATGTCGAGACGGAGGCCCGCTAGTTCGCGAAGCGCGCGAGAGCCGCTTCGTAGTCGGCGGGGGAGTTCAGGTCGAGCAGGACGATGTCGGTGTCGAAGGCTAGTTCGTGGATGTCCTTGTCGCGGCGGCGCATGATCTCGAGCAGGCCTTTGGTGGCTTCGTCGACGCGCTGTAGTTCGGGGACGATGCTGCCGCAGAGCATCGCGGGGTGGCCGCGCTTGCCCTCAAACGTTGGGAGGGTGATCAGGGCGCCGCTGCGCAGGTGCTCGTCGAGGAGCGCGCGGATGACGCTGGCGGGACGCGGCTGGTCGACGTTGATGACGACGGCCTCGCTGGTTTCTTGCGGGAGGGCGAAGGCCCCTGCGCGCAGCGATGATGAGCGGCCCTTCTGGTACTCAACGTTGACGACTGTAGTTGCGCCGACGCGCTCGGCGAGCGGCCGGACGCTGCGCGCGTTGTGGCCGAGGACGGCGATCACTTCTTCGCAGCCGCCGCGTCGCAGCTGGTCGACCTGGTACTCGATCAGCGTTTCGCCATGCCACTGCAAGAGTGGCTTGGACATGCGCATGCGTTTGCCCTCGCCGGCGGCGAGGAGGATGGCGGTGATCACCAGCGTTAGGCGTCGGCCGAGAAGAACTCGCTGAGTTTTAGCGCGAGGCCCATCTGGCCGTTGAGCTTCACCTTGTTGAACGGTCCGGGCATGACGGCGGTAATCGGATTCAGGTCGCCGGTGGACAGGTCGATCCAGCTTTCCGGCTTCGTCTTGATCTCGACGTCGTGCTTTTCGGGCGGGCCGTCCTGTGACACAGCCTTGCCGTGATCGATGACGATTCCCCATTGACCGCCGCCTTCGCCGTCCATCGTGAAGAGGTATGTGCACTCGACGTCGGCGGACTTGTCGCTGCGCAGGATGAGCGGCATGTAGTGGAAGAGCCGGCCCATGTGGTAGTTCACCTGCTCCGGTGTGCTCG
>JBDTOK010000252.1:0-2959 GCA_039933275.1 Chloroflexota bacterium
GCCTGCATCCGGCCGTGGCGCTGGATCGGCACTGAGCACGTCGGCGGGCTAATGGAGCGCGCCGACTTTTATCGAATGTACTCAGAAGCTTCAGGCATTGAAATCGACGAAGACTCCGTGCGGTTCTGGGAAGTGTTAGGCAACGTGAAGCTGGCCGCGATTTTCTTAACCGGAGGCCGCTCCTACTGCGAAGGCCGCACGCACAGCGCGATGATGGCGTTCCTCGGGCGCAACGTCAGGCGCCTGGAACTCGAAGTGATGGACCTGATGGGCGTATGAGACCGACACCGAGCGAGTCTTTACGCGCGATCCAGGCTGCCGTCGGTGAGCGCTTCGTTCCCGAGCTGCAGACGCTCTTCGCGCAGGAGGCCGCAACCGCCGTCACGATGCTCGTGGAGTCGCTGGCGGCGGAGGAAGACACGCTCGCCGAAGACCTGCGCACCGACAACGGGCGCCTGCGCCAGATTTTGGACGCTGCACGGGACGTTTTGGCACGCAACACTGGGCCAGCATCCCTCGTCTCTAAACTCGACGGGGTGTTGGCTCAGGCTGGGGACGGACGAATAGCCATCTCCAGCCTGAGCACAGAAAACGACCGGCTCAACGGCGCGCTCGCAGAGTTGTTGGAGCACATCGAGGACACGCGCGGTGACGGACCGGACCCTCTCGACGAGGTGAGGGCGATGGCCTACCGGCAACTGCGACGGGTGGCGGTGCGGGGTTGGTCGTACCTGGACGTGGCGGGGTTTCGCGAACGAATCGTGAAAGCCCGCGCGGAACTAATTTCAGAGTGACGAGCCTTGCGGGGAGAAGTAAAATGTCAGTGCTCATGGGAAGTAACGAACTCGTAGAAAAGGTCGAGCAAGCGCTCGCCGACTATACGCCCCGCAAGATCGAGAACCCCACGGCAGCTGCTGCTGCGGTCCTCTTGCTGATCCATCCCCGCGCCGGCGAACCGCACGTCATCTTCACCGAGCGCACGAACCACGTCGAGCATCACAAGGGACAAATGTCGTTCCCCGGCGGCGCCCGCGATGAGACGGACGATACGTGCGAGACGACCGCGCTGCGCGAAACGTGGGAAGAAATCGGCGTAGAGCGAAACCACGTGCGACTCATCGGAACGCTGGACGACATGGTGACCATCAGCAACTTCCGCGTGACGCCTTTCGTCGGTGTGCTGGAGTACGACGGCGCGTACCCGTACACGATCAGCGACCACGAAGTCGCGCGCGTCGTTGAAGTGCCCCTGGAGTTTCTGCTCGAAGACGGGAACATGGAGCTGGAGGTGCGACAGCACCAGGGGCGGGAAGTACTGGTCCCGGCCTTTTCTTACGACGGGCACCGCATCTGGGGCGCGACGGCCCGGATGATGCACCAGCTAATCGAACTGCTTCGATAGCGTCGGCTCGTCGGGGCTGATAGCCTCGGCGTGTGAGCAAGCAACCGCCCTGCAAACGCTGCGGCCAGACCAACTGGCGCACCGAGACGCGTAGCAAGTCCACGCCTCGCTGGCTGCTGGAGTTTGTTTTCGCCGTCCCGGACGTGCTGATCTACCAATCAGAGTCCGCCGGCTGGCCCCAGAAGACGTACGAGCGCTGGACGTGCGAGAACTGCGGCCGCAAGGTGCGTGTAGCCCGGTAGGGGCGCAGCACGTGCCCTCATCCCGCGCCATCTTTGCCGACAGGCGCTCTCCTTACGAAGATCATGGAGCGCAGACGTGCTGCGCCCCACCCGCTTGACACCCCGCCCCTGTCCCGCAAGAGTATTGCCGGAGAGGTGCAGATATGACGCAAGTTGCTGATAACCGGACAGGCATCGCCAGCCCGACGAAGCTGCTGATCAACGGGCAGTGGGTGGAGCCGGCTTCCGGCAAATACTACGACGACCCAAACCCCAGCACCGGCGACACGATCGCGCGCGTAGCGGAGGGGAGTGCGGAGGACGTTGACCGCGCGGTGAAGGCTGCTCGCGGCGCGTTCGAGAAGTGGTCGGGGATGCACCCGGCAGACCGCGGCAAGCTTCTGATAAAGGTGGCGGAACTTATGCGCCGCGACGCGCAGAAGCTGGCGGAGATCGATGCGATCGATGCAGGCAAGCCGGTGACGAACAGCCTGCGCGTCGATATCCCGGCGGCGATCGATTGCTTCGAGTACTACGCCGGCTGGGCGGACAAGATCCACGGCGAGACCGTACCGGTCCGCGGTCCGCACTTCACGTACCTGCTGAGGCAGCCGGTTGGCGTTGTCGGGCAAATCATCCCCTGGAACTTCCCGGTGATGATGGGCTCGTGGAAGCTGGCGCCGGCGCTGGCCTGCGGTTGCACCGTCGTGCTGAAGCCGGCGGAACAGTCGCCGCTGTCGGCGCTGCACATCGGAAAGCTTTGCCTGGAGGCAGGCATTCCGGAAGGCGTCGTCAACATCGTCACTGGCTTCGGCGAGACGGGTGCGGCGCTGGTCGAGCATCCCGACGTCGACAAGATTGCGTTTACGGGCAGTCCGGAGGTTGGCCGCATCATCGTGCGGGCGTCCGCCGGCACGTTGAAGAAGGTGTCGCTTGAGCTGGGCGGCAAGTCACCGAACATCATCCTCGCCGACGCTGATATGGAGTCGGCGATCCGTGGCTCCAGCGGCGGAGTGTTCTTCAACCAGGGCGAGGTCTGCTCCGCTGGCTCGCGCATCGTCGTCGAGCGGAAGGTGTACGACGAGTTCGTCGATGGCCTGCAGGAGCGGGCGAAGACGATCCGCGTCGGCGACCCGCTGGACCCGGAGACGTACATGGGGCCAGTGGTCTCGGAGGAGCAGTTCGACCGGGTGCTCAGCTACATAGACATCGGCCAGGGGGAAGGCGCGAAGCTGGTGACCGGCGGCTCGCGCATCGGCGACAAGGGGTTCTTCGTGCAGCCGACGATCTTCTCGGACGTAAACAACGACATGAGAATCGCCCGGGAGGAGATCTT
>JBDTOK010000253.1:0-2902 GCA_039933275.1 Chloroflexota bacterium
TAGCGCTGGCACTTTGGGCAGAAGTGGGTGCTGCGGCCACCAACGACGACGCGGCGGATGGGGGTGCCGCAGGTGCGGCAGGGCTGATCGGTGCGCTGGTAGACCTTGACCTTGAGCTGGTGGCGGCCCTCGTTGCCCTTGCCGTCGACGTAGTCGGAGAAAGACGACCCCCGGTCGCCGAGCGCTTCTTGCAGGACGTCAACGATGGCGGCGTGGAGGTTAGCGGCTTTCGGCTTGGAGATCTTGTTGGCGGACTTGCGCGGGTCGATGCCAGCGAGGAAGAGCGATTCGTCGGCGTAGATGTTGCCGATGCCAGCGAGGACGGTCTGGTCGAGCAGCACTGACTTGATGGGGGCGCTGCGGCGCTTGAGGAGCATGGCGAAGGCGGCGACGTCGAACGCTTCGTCCAGCGGCTCCGGGCCGATGTCGGAGTTGACGAGCGCCCAGTCGTCGACGAGCCACATCATCCCGAACTTGCGGAGGTCGTTGAAGCAAAGCCAGGTGCCGTCGTCGAGGGAGAACTTTGCGCGGAGGTAGGCATCTCCGGAGCACTCCTTGTCGCTGTGCTGGAAGCGGCCGGTCATACGCAGGTGGACGGCCCAGAGCATGCCGCGATCGAGGTTGAGGATGAGGTACTTGCCACGGCGCGTGACGTCTTCGATGGTGTGGCCGGGGAGGAGGCGCTCGAATTCAGACGGCGGGAGGAGTTGCACGAGGCGCGGGGCGTTGTCGGAGATCCAGGCGCTGGTGATCTTGCGACCGACGAGCGACGGATGGAGGTCGCGGCGGATCGTTTCGACTTCCGGTAACTCCGGCAACGCTATTCGCTTTCGGCGACGGAGGGGATGTGGTGGATTTCGGTGCCGAGCTCGGGGACGACGTCCGCTTTTTGGTGATCAGCGGGTGTCGCGCGGAAGAGAAAGATGAAGAGCCACATGGCGGTGATGACACCGAGGACGATGGGGCTGAGGATGAAGCCGCCGCCAACGAGGCCGATCATGACGAAGGTAAGGCCGACGAGGCTCATCGCGGAGCTGAGGCGGGGGACGTAGAGCTTCTTATCGAGCACCATCATGAGGAGGGCTGGGATGACGATGATGTTGCCGAGGGTGACGAGGAGGTCCCACATGGGGTGAGCGTATTGGCGGGGCGGCGCGAGGGCAAGAGGCGCCAGGCTGTCGCTGGTTGCGGCACCATCCGTCACTGGTCGATGCGTTTGTGGCCGGCGTCGGGGAGTCAGCCTTGATAGAGGCGATTTGCGCTGCGGCGCCGGCCCTTCGAGACCCTCAAGGTGAGCGGGCGGGGGTGTTCTCGCTGATTTCGCGATACTGGTTCAGGTTAGCAGCGACGGGCGGTCAGGCTGAAGCCTCCCCGGTGAACCGGGGTTGGTGCGGCTTCTGGAGGTGTGACGCTAGCTAAAGGCGGCTACGTCTACGGCTTCGCCGTATTGCATTTCGCCCCATGATCGGCCGACTTTGGTGTCTACTTTCAGCGGGACGTTCATGTCGAGGGAGCGGGGCATGATGTCGACGCAGAGGGCGCGCATCTCTTCTAGCTCATCGGCGGGGCACTCGAAGATTAGCTCGTCGTGGACTTGCAGGGTCATCCAGCTCTTGAGTTTGCGGCGGGTCATCTCTTCGTCCAGGCGGTTCATCGCGATCTTGATGATGTCGGCGGCGGTGCCCTGGACGGGCATGTTGACGGCGGCGCGCTCAGCGGCGTTGCGGACGTTGAAGTTGCCGGCGTTGATCTCGGGGATGTAGCGGCGGCGGCCGAAGAGCGTCTCGACGTAGCCGTATGAGCGGACCTTGGAGATCGTTTCTTTGGTGTACTCCTGGATGCCGGGGTACTTCTCGAAGTAGGTGCGGATGAACTCGGCGGCTTCTTCGCGGGAGATGCGCTCGCGGGCGGAGAGGCCGTACTCGCTCAGGCCGTAGAGGACGCCGAAGTTGAACACCTTCGCGCGACGGCGCATGTCGGGAGTGACGCCGTCCATAGGGACGTTGAAGACTTGCGAGGCGGTTGCAGTGTGGATGTCTTCGTCATTGAGGAAGGCCTGGACGAGGCCGGGATCGCCGGTCATGTGGGCCATGATGCGCAGTTCCACCTGCGAGTAGTCGGCAGAGAGGAGCATCGGGTCTTTGCCGCCAACATCGCGGGCGATGAAGGCGCGGCGGACCTGGGCACCGGTCTCTCCGCGGATGGGAATGTTCTGAACGTTGGGGTTGCTGGAAGACATGCGGCCGGTGGCGGCGCCCGTCTGGTTGAACTCGGTGTGGATGCGGTTGGTGCGCGGGTTCACGAGGAAAGGCAGCGGGTCGAGGTAAGTGGACTTGAGCTTCGTGAGCTCGCGGTAGTCGAAGAGCAGATCGATGATCGGGTGGACGCCGCGGAGGTTTTCCAGCGTGTCCTTGTCGGTGGCGTAGGCACCAGTTTTGAGCCGGCGTTGCTTTGGCAGGCCAATTTCTTCGAATAAAACCTGCGAGAGCTGGATCGGCGAGCCGATGTTGAACTCGTGGCCGACGGAAGCATAGATCTCGTCCTCGAGGCGGCTGATGGTCTCCGACATCGTGTCGCTCATCTCGTGGAGGACGGTGGTGTCGACAGCGACCCCGTGCAGCTCCATGCGGGCGAGCACTGAGACGAGCGGCATCTCGATTTCGTGGAAGAGCTTCGTCATCTCTTTTTCGGCGAGCTCCGGCTCGAGGACGGCGCGGAGCTGGGCGAGGGCGGCGACGTGGGCGCAAGCGCAGGCAGCGACGCCTTACCGGTAACAGGGTATCATATCCCCCTATTTATTTATTCACCGAAATACATCAAGCCTGAAAAGTTTTCAAGGCTAACTTCTCAGATCGACCTTGCTCCGACGATCCTGGGATTGTTACATTTCAACTACCGGTCA
>JBDTOK010000254.1:0-2882 GCA_039933275.1 Chloroflexota bacterium
CCGTGCGAGAACGGCGCCATCTCCGCGACACCCATCGGCCCGTTCCAGACCACCATCTTGCAGTCCTGCAGCGCGGTCGCGAACACGTCCACCGTCGTCTCGCCGATGTCCATGATCCGCCAGCCCGCCGGCACCGCTTTCACCGACACCCGCCGCGCTGGCGAGTCCACCGCGAACCGTTCCGCCGCAATCACATCGCTCGGCAAGAGCAAACGCACGCCGCGCGCCGATGCGTGCTCCATGATCTCGCGTGCAGTTTCGACGTAGTCGTTCTCCACCAGCGACTCCGCGACGTCGAAGCCTTCCGCTTTGAGAAACGTGTTCGCCATCCCGCCGCCAATCAGTAGCTTGTCCACTTTCGACAGCAGCGCGTCCATCACTGCGATCTTGCTGCTGATCTTCGCTCCGCCGACGATCGCCGCGTACGGGTGCTTCGGATCCGCCGCCGCCTGGCCCAGGTACTCCAGCTCTTTCTCCATCAAGAATCCGGCCACCGCCGGCAGGTAGTGCGTGACCCCTTCCGTCGATGCGTGCGCGCGGTGCGCCGTCCCAAACGCATCGTTCACGTACACCTCCGCCAACGACGCCAGCGCCTTCGCGAAGTCCACGTCGTTTGCTTCCTCTTCCTTATGGAAGCGCACGTTCTCCAGCATCAAAAGCTCGCCTGCCCCCAGCGAGTGCGCAGCCTCCTGCACCTCCCGCCCAACACAATCGCCGACGAACTTCACCGGCGCCTCGATCACCTCACTCAGCCGCTGAGCGATCGGTCGCAGACTCAGCTTCTCGACGACCTCACCCTTCGGCCGCCCGAGATGCGAGACGATGATCACCTTCGCCTGCTGCTTCCGCAGGTACTCCAGCGTTGGCAACGTCGCCGTAATCCGAGTGTCATCAAGAATCCGCCCCGAATCCTTCTCCATCGGGACGTTGTAGTCCACGCGCATCAGCACGCGCTTCCCCGCCACATCAATATCGCGAACCGTTTTCTTGTTTTGCATGACGCCCATTCTACCGGCGCGCAAAACTACAAACACCACTCACAGACAGAACACGCCCCGAACCCGTTCATCCTGAGGTTCTCGAAGGACCGCGGCAGCCACATGATCCGATGAAACGGACAATCCTCATGTGCGACAACGCGGCCCGTTGCCAGCGCCTCGCCCAGCACACCAAGCCTTACGGACTCGGCGCAACAGTCGGGTTCGGCGCAGGCAACCCGTTCGGCGTCGGCGTAGGCGTGTCCGGCGCGGGCGGCGTAAACAAAGCCTCCGCCAGCGCCACAATCGCATCCTTGCCGTTATACCCGTTCGCATCGTTGCCACCGGCCCCGACGCGCGCCGCCGTCTCGATCTGTACACCCGTGTCACCCACCGAGAAGATCAGCCGCCGGTACAACGCCGCGCTGCTCACCGGGCAGTTCCCGTTCGGGCACGGCAAGTCGTTCGGCGTCAGCGTGCTCGTGTACAGCACCGCCGGCCCGCCGTTCACCGACGAGGCGCTCTGCTGCTCCGGCAACGTCCCGCCAATCTCCGGGATCAGCGGCGACTTGAACGTCGTGATGTCCTTCGAAAAGCGAACGATCACCGCATCCTTCTCCTCCACCGCCTGCGACGCGGATGTCGGCACGATTAGCGAGTAATGCACTTCGCCGCTCACGGGCGACGACACCGCGAACACGCCCGTGTCCATCGGCAGTTGCAGGATTCCACCCGGACCTTCGTAGTGCACCCCCAGCCACAACGGTGTCAGTCCCAGCGCCCGCACCTTCTCGATGTTCTGCTCCGGCGCCTGCAGCTGCGTCGACACTTCGCTCGACTCGAAGAAGTTGTCCGGCAGCGAGCTCCGCGCGATCATCTCCGACGTCTTGTAGACGATGCGCCGGTTCGGGTTGAGACCATTCGGGTCGGTCGTCGGCGTCGCGCCGTTCACCAGCTCCTGGTGTTTCTCGAACGCGTGCGGCAGATTCGTAGTTGTATCGATTTCGATGCGCCCGTTCAGCGATCCGGCCAGGTTGCCATTCTTGTCGACGATTGGCGTCTTCGCTTCCAGCACCCACACCGTCACGCCATCAGCCTGCGACTTCGCAGTCAAGTCCAGCGTATTCCCGAAACCGAGCGCCCCCAGCGCGTCCGTCCACGATACCGCCGGGTTGTTGATCCGCGGCGTGGCGGACCCTTGAGGCGAGAGATCCTTAGTCCCAACCGTGTTCGCGAACGGGTCGTAGTAGTATTGCGTCCAACCCTGCCCAACTGAAACGAGCGCACCCTGCGCCGTCGGGTCCTTCTTGCGATACTTCTGGTCCGCCGCGTCCACCCACACCTCGGTGCCCTCATTCGTTATCGAGTGGTACACCATGCCGGGCATCCCTACTTCAATCAGGTCGAGCAACGAGCGGCGGACAAGCAGCGGGGCATCCTCACCCAAGCCTGGACGCCGATCGGCAAGGGAAGCGCACTGCTGGAGGAACCTGCAGTCGTCGCCATTGCCCGCCTGCTCGAGCGTTCACCGGCCCAAATTGTGTTGCGCTGGCATCTGCAGCTTGGCGTGCTGCCAATTCCGAAATCGGCAACGCCGTCACGCCGATCGGAAAACCTCTCGGTGTACGATTTCGAACTTGATGACCAGCAGATGCAGGTGATCTCAGGCCTAACCCGCGCCGACGGCCGGCTATTTAACGCCGATCCAGCTAACCACGAAGAGTTTTGATCGAGCATCGTATCGCTATGCGGGCTTCAGCGTCCGCAAGTCCTGCTGTTGGGTCGAGCTGAACGGACGGGGCAACAGCGCCGCCTGTTCTAGCGCCAAGACAACTGATCGCGCGGCAGGCGCCCGCTTGGATCAAAGACTTCCACCTGATGGGGAAGAGCCGGCCCCCAGTCCCA
>JBDTOK010000255.1:0-2879 GCA_039933275.1 Chloroflexota bacterium
TCTTCCTGGGCCGCGAGATCTCTGAGTCACGCAACTACTCGGACAAGGTTGCCGAAGAGATCGACGAAGAAGTCCGGCAGATCATCGAGCACGCCTACCAGACGGCCAAGCGCCTCCTCACGGAGCACAAGGACAAGTTGGACGCGATCGTCACTGCGGTCATGGAGCAGGAGACGATTGAGGGTGAGTCACTGATGCAACTGCTGACGGGCACGGGCGCCCCCGGCCAGATGACGCCGGAGGAAGACCTGCCGAAGACGGAGAAGCAGAGCCCTGAGCCGCAGCGGCCTCCGAACGTGGCGCCGCCGAAGCCGGGCCTTGCCTGGGACGCCCCTGCGCACATCGACCCGCCTGTCGACTAGCGCACTGGCGGCAACCAAGGTTTCGCTTTGCGAGTCCCGGGACTAATCGCGCTCGGAGTCCTCGGTACTGCACCTCTCTTCATGGACCCGTATACAGAGGGTGACTTCGGCTGCTAAGGCCCCGCTGGACAGGGAACCCACGTCGCCCGTACAATCGCTTGGTGCGCCTGAGATGGCGCCCGGAAGCGGCGATTGGCCGCGAATCACCCCACGGAGGCATCCCATTTACGCAATAGTCCGCACCGGTGGCAGGCAGTACCGCGTCGAGCCGAACCAGATGCTCGATGTGGACCGCATGGCTGCAGAAGTCGGTGACACGATTAACCTGGGCGTTCTGATGGTGGGTGGCGAAGGCGACCCCCAGATCGGCACCCCGCTGCTGGAAGGTGCGAACGTCGTCGCGGAAGTCGTCGAGCACCTGCGCGCCCGCAAGATCCTGGTTTTCAAGTACAAGAACAAGGTCCGCTACCGTCGCCGCCACGGGCATCGGACGGCCTACACCCGCCTTTCTATCCGAGAGATCGTTAGCCCCGGCGGGAGCGTATCTTCAGACGAGAAGCCACGCCGCCGTCGCGTCGAGGTGAAGGTCGACGCGGACGAAGAGCCGGTCACCGAGGCAATGGAGACGGCTGAGGCTGAACCGACACCACGCCGCCGCCGAGCGCCCGCAGCACAGGCCGAAGAGCCCGAAGCTGAGGACACGACGGAGACTGCGACCCCCGCCCGCCGCCCACGTGCGCGCAAAACGGAGGTCAAGGACGAAGCTCCTGAGGCTGGCGATGAGGTGGACGCGGACGAGACGTCCGAGGACGAAGGAGAATAGCTCATGGCTCATAAGAAGAGCGGTGGAAGCGCCAAGAACGGCCGCGACTCGCACGGGAAAAGGCTCGGCGTGAAGCGCTACGACGGGCAGGTCGTGCTCCCGGGCACGATCATCGTTCGCCAGCGCGGCACGAAGATCCACCCCGGCACGAACGTTGGGCTTGGCCGCGACTTCACCATCTACTCTCTCGTCGAAGGCAAAGTTAAGTTCGCAGCATTCGCAAAGGACGGCCGCCGCAAGGTGAGCGTCCAAACAGCAGACTGAAATAAGGAACGGCATGAAAGAGAAGATCCATCCCGAATACGTAACAGCCACGGTTAGCTGCTCCTGCGGCAACCGCTGGGAGACGCGCTCGACGCACCCCGAACTGAAGGTTGAGGTGTGCAGCAGCTGCCACCCGTTCTTCACGGGAGAGCAGCGCATCGTTGACACGGCCGGCCGCGTTGAGCGGTTCAAGCGCCGCTATGGCATGAAGTAGGGGCTACACCCGCGGCGGTCCTCGCCGTACCATACAAGACTTCGCGAATCGGGTCCCGGCAAGCGCCGGGGCCCGATTCTGTTTTATGCTGGTTGGCGATGGCAGGTCGCGATGGCAGGAGATAAGCGCGTGTACTACGGCGGACAGGCCGTGATGGAAGGCGTAATGATCCGCGGGGCGCGCAGCATGGCTATCGCTTGCCGCAAGCCGGACGGAGGCATCGCCACAAAGCGCGAGGAGCTGGGGAGCCTGTATTCGGGGCCGTGGCGGCGTCTCCCCTTCATCCGGGGGGTGATCGTGCTCTGGGAGACGGTAGCGCTGGGGATCCGGGCGCTTACGTGGTCCAGCAACATCGCCCTGGGCGTCGAGGAGGACGAGGACGCAGGCAGCGAGGGCGGCCCGGTGCTAGGCCTGGCGATCGTGATGCTGCTGATCGTCGGCGCGATCTTCTTTGCTGGGCCGCTGCTGCTGGCGAGCGCCCTTCACAGCCTGCTTGGCAACGACACGCTGGTGGTGGTCGTAGAGGGGGTCATCCGGCTGGTGGCGATTATCGGCTACGTGGGCGGGATCGGCTTCCTCCCGGACGTCCGGCGCGTGTACGAGTACCACGGAGCGGAGCACAAAAGCATCCACGCGCTGGAGGCGGGCGACCCGCTGGACGCGGAGCACGTGCAGCGCCACCCGACGGCGCACGTCCGCTGCGGGACGAGCTTTCTGCTGACGGTTGTGGTGGTGAGCGTCGTGGTGTTTGCGCCGATCGGGAACCCGGACCTGTGGCTACGGATCGTCTCGCGGATCGTGCTGATTCCCGTGATCGCGTCAATTTCGTACGAGCTGATACGGCTGGGCGGGGCGTTCGAAAGCAATCCGATCACGAAGGTGCTGATGTGGCCGAACCTGGCGCTGCAGGCGATCACGACGAAGCCCTGCGACGACGCCCAGGTCGAGGTGGCGCTGGCGGCGCTAAATGAAGTGCTGACGGCGGAGCATGAACTCGAGACGACGTCACCGAAAGTTGCAGCGCAAGCGGAAGCGGCGCTCGAAGCAGCGCCGCCGCTTGACTGATTCCCGCTGACTTAGCGGCGGTTAAATTTTTCCAACCTTGGAAATTCGCGACTGCAGGGCGTTGACTCGCGCTTTCCGAAAATAGAGAATTGTCAGCGCGGGCAGGACCGCCAAAGGCGCTGTGGACTACCCCCTCGGGCTAATGAAGGAC
>JBDTOK010000256.1:0-2869 GCA_039933275.1 Chloroflexota bacterium
CCGCACCCTTAACGATCGCCCGCACAAACGCCGGCTTGTCGTTGTCGATGATAGAGCAGCGGAACGCACACCCCACGGAGCAACCTTCTTCGCAGCCCTTGCTCGTCTTCGAGTTGCGGTCCAGGTCCGCCCGCGTATAGTCCACGATCGGCTTCACGAACGACTTGCGCCCGAGTTGCGATGCGCACAACTGCACGTCGCCGTGTTCGTCTACATACAGGTAGCGCGAGCCCGTCTTGCAGACCCAGTCAGGCCGCTCACCCGAGAGCAATTGCTTCCCGTACTCGTAATCCAGGAACGTGAACGGCTTGCCATCGCGGTAAAACTCTTCGAACAGGTCCAGGTACGGCTGCCCCTCGATGTCGATGTACCCCTTTGCGTTGTGCAGCAGGTTGATCGACATCCGGAACCCCATCCCCTGCACCTCGCGCACCAGTTGCTGGAAGTCATCCTTGGACGATTCGCAGAGCACCGCCGTCACGTGCACGTCGAACTTCGCCAGGTTGTGCAGCCGCTGCAGACGCGTCTTCAGCGACTGGAACGACTTCTGGATGAAGCGTGTGTGGTCTGCCTTCAGAGTATCGACACTCACTGTCAGGTTGTTCAGCCCGGCCTGGTTGAGCGCCTCGATGACGCTGTTCCGCAGCAAGAAACCGTTAGTGACGACGCTGACGTTCGCCTTGCGCCGGGCATATCGCACGATCTCGGCGATGTCTGGGTGCATCAGCGGCTCACCACCCAGTAGCGTGATGTTCGCCGAGTGCAGCCGGTGCAGCGCGTCGATGCGGTCCTTCAGCTCTTGCAGCGGGACCGGCTCGGAGACGTTGTCGTATTCGGCGCAGTAGCCGCAGCTCAAATTGCAGCGGCGGGTAATGATGAGTTGGGCATCAATCGGCGCGTTGCCGAAAAGGACGTGCGGTGCGGCGGTGAGCAGCCCTTTAACTTGCACTACGGAAAATTATGCGGCCTGCGGCCCGGCCAGTCCAGCCGCGACCACCGGGTCTTCTTCGCGCTGGGGCACCCCGCACAGCCAGTACATCCACGTCACCCACCAGCGTTCGTGGGCCGCTTTGCTGTCCGGCGAGACGAGCTTCTGCGCCCACGCTCGGCCCCCGAACGCTATTCCAAGGCCCAGAAGCATGACACAGATGCCGGCAAAGGCATCCAGCAAGTAGTGGTTGGCGGTGAGGATGATCACGCAGAACATTGTGATCGGCATAAGCACGGCAAACGCACGCATCAGCAGGTTGCGAGTCGACAGCCAGATCGAGATGCCGACCAGCAGGTTCCAGCCGATGTGCATGCTCGGGAACGCCGCGTACTCGTTCACGAACCAGGACGGCGTGTCGGGCCGGCTGTTGGAGTACTGCTGCGTTATCGTGTCCACGAAGTGGAAGCCCAGGTAGTCGGGCAGCAGGCGCGGCGGCGCCGTCGGGAAATTCACGTAAAAGATCAGCGCAATCGCCCCGGAGATCAGGAATGCGTTGCGCATCACCAGGTACTGCGGCCGGTGCCAGAAGTACATCCACACCGCCAGCGCCCCGATGATCGGGAGGTGCCCATAGAGATAGAAGCCGTTGAGGAAGTGCACAAGCCACGAATACGCCAGGATGTGCCCCTGCAACTGCGCTTCCCAGAAGATGCCCAGGCTCTGCTCGATGTGGACGATGTGTACGCCCCGGGCTACAGCGTCATTGATGTGGTTCTCGCTGTTCGTCACCCCGCGCACGAGGTAGTACAGCGGCAGCGTGCCAAGCAGGAGGAGGATCTCGGCGCCGTCTTTGCGTCCGGGCCGCCATTTCAGAATGACGTTTACATTCGCTTTGATTTCGCGGGCCCGCCTATCGAGGAAAGCCTTCAGGCCCGCATTGTTTCGAGCTGACGCCTCGTAACTCATATACCCCTCGCCGGTATGTAGGGGTCCGGCTCCGTCAAGAATAACACAGGGTCGCAAGCGCCCAACGTTAACGGCGTCACAGTCCACAATTTTGCCTCGCGCATCGCGGATAATGGCTACGTGGCCCGTATTTCACCGCTCAAAGTGCGCGTCTTCGAGACGTGCCGCCTCCGCTTCCGCTACCAGTACGTCGATAAGGACGCCGGTCGCGTCAAGCCGCGCCTCCGTCCCGCCGATACCGCCGGCAGTCTCGTCCACCGCGTCCTCTGTGACTTCTACTCGAAGGTGCCCGCCAACCAGCGCAGCCACGATCGCCTGCTCGACATGTTCAACGACGGCTGGGCCGCACTCACGCCGAACTACCACCGCATCGCCGGCGTCGAGAAGCACTACGAAGCCTCGCTCCACCAGCTGAACAACTTCTCGACCAAGTTTGATATCGACGCGCAGCCCTTCATGGTCGAGCCGTACTTCCAGGAGGAGATCGCGCCCGGACTCACGCTCTTTGGCCGCCTCGATCGCCTCGATGAGAACCCCGAAGGCACACTCCACATCATCGACTACAAGACAGGCACCCAGCCCGAGGAGATCGACCCCAAGCAACTCATGTTCTACGCGCTGCTGGTGGAGGCCAAGCTCCACCGCAGCGTCACGAAAGCGTCGTTCTGGTACCTCGACGATGGCTCAGTCTGGACCACTGACTTCTCCGACGATGACAAGCGCCGCGCCCGTGAAGAGCTCATCGCCACCGTCGCCGAGATGGATGCCGCCCACGATTTCCCCCCGACAATCGCTCCGCACTGCGCCTACTGCCCGTTCCTCAAAGTCTGCGAGTTCCACAAAGAGATCGCCGAAGTCCGCGCCCGGGAGGGCTGGTAATGCCCATCTACGAGTTCCGCTGCAAAGGCTGTCGCAAACGCTCCTCCGTTTTCGTCCGCAGCGCCACGACCGATGTCGCCGCCCCAAAATGCG
>JBDTOK010000257.1:0-2847 GCA_039933275.1 Chloroflexota bacterium
AGATGGTGCTGGAGTCGCTCCAGCGCGAAGGCGTGGACACGATGTTCGGGTATCCCGGCGGCGTTGTCCTCCCGCTCTACGACACGCTCCCCGAGTTTCCGGGGATACGCCACATCCTTTGCAGGCACGAACAGGGCGCGGCACACATGGCGGACGGCTACGCCCGCGCGAGCGGCAAGATGGGCCTTTGCCTGGGGACCAGCGGGCCAGGCGCAACCAACCTGGTCACCGGGATCTGCACATCGTGGATGGACAGCACCCCGGTGTTCGCGCTGACCGGCAATGTGACGCGTTCGTTGCTGGGCAAGGACGGATTCCAGGAAGCGGACATCACAGGCATCACGCAGCCAATCACCAAGCACAACTACCTCGTGATGAATGCGCGCGAAATCCCGCTGACGATCCGCGAGGCGACGCACATCGCCACCACCGGGCGGCCGGGGCCGGTGCTCGTCGACATCCCGAAGGACGTCTTCCAGGAGACCGCTGAGTTCGAGTGGCCGGAGCAGGTGAGCCTGCGCGGCTACAAGCCGAACGTTGAGGGCCACGCCGGGATGATCCGCCGCGCGGCGGAGCTCATCGACCAGGCAGAGCGGCCGATCATCATTTCCGGTCACGGAGTCATCTGGGCCGAGGCATCGAAGGAGCTTGTGGAGCTTTCCGAGAAGGCTCAGATCCCGGTGATCACCACGTTCCTCGGCATCGGCGGCTTCCCCGAATCGCACGACCACAGCTACGGCTGGCTGGGCATGCACGGCATGTTCTACGCCAACATGGCGGCCGATAAGGCCGATGTCGTGATCGGCATCGGGATGCGTTTTGATGACCGGGCGATGGGCCGCTTCAAGGACTTCAATCCCACGGCGAAGATCATCCACATCGATATCGACCCGGCGGAGATCGGCAAGAACTTCCCGACAGCCGTGCCGATTGTGGGGAGCGCAAAGAACGTGCTCCCACGGCTGACCGACCTGGTGAAAGAGCAGCGCCGGCCCAACTGGATCAAGTGGATCGACAACCAGCGCGAAGAGCACCCGAGCCTACACATCCGCGAATCGCGCCGCATGCTGCCGCAGTACGTGGTGCGTTCGATCTACGAAGAGACGCAAGGGAACGCGAACATTGTCACGGGCGTTGGGCAGCACCAGATGTGGGCCGGCCAACACTACTTCTACAACCGGCCCCGCCAACTGATCACCTCCGGTGGACTGGGCACGATGGGCTTCGAACTGCCGGCGGCGATCGGCGCCCAGGTGGCCCTGCCCGATATGGAGACCTGGGCGATCTGCGGCGACGGCAGCTTCCAGATGACCTTGCAGGAGATGTCCGTCCTGGTCGATGAGCAATTGCCAGTGAAGATGGCGATCTTCAACAACGGCTACCTCGGCATGATCAGGCAGTGGCAGGAGTTGTTCTACGACAAGAATTACAGCAGTTCCGGCATCTCGCAGCCGGACTTCTGCAAGCTTGCCGATGCTTATGGCATCAAGGCCATCCGCGTCGAGACGAAAGCCGAAGTACCGTTGGCAATCCGCGAGGCGCGCGCCCACAAGGGGCCGATTCTGCTCGATTTCCAGATCGATCAGGAGGAGAACGTCTGGCCGATGGTGCCTGCAGGGGCCTCACTGGCCGAGACGATCGAAGCGCCAGCGCACGAGTTAGCGCGATGAGCACGACAACGACGAACGGTTCACGCCGCCAGCCGCACACGCAGCACACCGTGGTCGCGATCGTCGAAGACAAGCCGGGCGTGCTGATGCGCGTCTCGAGCCTCTTTCGACGGCGCGGCTTCAACATCGATTCGCTCACCGTTGGCCGCAGCGAGATGGAGGGGCTGAGCCGCATCACCATCGTGGTGGACGGCGAAAGCGCCCCGGTCGAGCAGGTCGAAAAGCAGCTCTACAAGCTGATCGACGTGGTCAAGGTGAGCGACCTCTCGCAGGAAGACGTGGTCGCGCGCGAACTGGCGATTATCAAGGTGCGCGCCAACAACGTGAATCGCCACGAACTGCTCGACATCGCTAACGTCTTTCGGGCTGACGTGATCGACATCGCGACGAATTCGATCATGCTCCAGGTGGTCGGCGACGAAGACAAGATCGACGGGCTGATCAAGATGTGCGAGCCGTACGGCATCCGCGAGCTTTCGCGGACGGGACGGATAGCGATGGTGAGGGGAGCGAAGACGACCACGGTCCACGACCCCGAGCCAGAGAAGATTGCGCGCATCCACGCCAGCCAGGGACGTCGCGTCGAGGGGGAACTGCCCTTCTCGAGCGACTGAGGCGCATGCAGTTTGATTCGCACGAGGGCCGCTGAGAAGCGGCCCTCTTTGATCTGGGCTCAGGTCGTTTCGAACTGAAGGGTCCGTAGCATCGCATCGGGAACTCGGCCGATCAGTCCGAGTATTTCGACGCCGACGACCCGATTCTGCTCATCGAAATCGAGTATGACGCCGGGCTGCACTTCCTCGGACTCGACGATCGCCGACTCGTCTAGACGTAGGTAAAGCGCGTCCGCCTCGCGATCGACTTTTAGTCTCATTGCAATCGTCCTTTCATCCGCCGGTCAAAGAACACTGTAACAACAATCGAAGGCTCTCGGCCGGTCGAGAGAACCACGCGGAGGACTCTGCCTCCTCGTTCAGGTATCGAGCAAAGGTAGTGGGTTGTTCCGTCGGGCGCCTGTTGCACCAACTCGGGCGAATCAAGCGCCCCGGCGATCCAGGTCGATGGGATCTGTCTCTCCCGCGCCACAGCGCGTGCGTGTGCACTCAGTTCGTACTTCACGGCGCTCAGGCGTCGCGCCAGACGGGGTCGCGCTTTTCGAACCAGGCGGTGCGGGCTT
>JBDTOK010000258.1:0-2818 GCA_039933275.1 Chloroflexota bacterium
CCGAGCCGCTCCGCGATCTGCTCGTTTGTCAGCCCCTCGCGGACCAGCGCCAGCACCTCCTGCTCGCGCAGCGTCAGCAGCTCCGGATGGCGCGGCCTACCCCTCTGACCCATCGTGTGCCGAGTGTATCGCCGCCCGCCCGCGAATTACATCCCCCGAGACGTTACGGCGTTAGGACGTCTATGAGTAAATCGCCGGACTCTGGGCAGTTGCAGTTGCGCCGGGGCAACTTTGGTTCGAGTGTTTCTGAAGCATCGTAAGCATGAACTTGAACCCGGAGTTGCCATGCTGGTCGAGGTATTGCTGGGCCCCAGATTCATCCTGGCTGATGACGCACTTGTGGTATAGAGAAAAGAAGTTGCCGGGATAGTCCCAGTCGCCGGAGTGGTCGTAGTTCACTCCGATCGACATCTTGAGGTGGGTGATGTCCGTGCGGCCGGCGACGATGATCGCGCCGCGATCGCGCTGCTCGAACAGCCAGGTGCCCTGATCGACTTGCGGGAACCACTCTTTGTCGATGATGAAAGCATCCGCCGTGTAGTTCGCCTGTAGCTGAACAACGGAGCTTATGACGTGGATGTTCGCGTCTTGGAGGTCTTTGCTTGACGCGATCCAAGGCGACCCGTCGTCGGGCGGAAGGTAGTAAGCCGATAGCGAGAGGCCATGAATCGAGGTTGGCGTTGAAGTGGCCGAACTGTTGTCACCATCCCCCGCCTTCAACCACCCAAATCCAAGCACCAACACAAACGCCAGCGCCGCACTCGCCAGCGCCGCCGCCGCCGCGCCCAGCAGCAGCCACGACAGCGGCTCCCGCCGCGGCCGCCACGCCGCCGCTTCCTCCCGTGACTCCACGCCCAGCTTCGAAAGAATGCTCCCAACGTGAGCCTTCGCCGTCTCAAACGAAACGCCGAGCCGCTCCGCAATCTGCTCGTTGGTCAGCCCCTCCCGCACGAGCGCCAGCACCTCCTGCTCGCGCAGCGTCAGCACCTCCGGATGGCGCGGCCTACCCCTCTGACCCATCGTGCGCCGAGTGTATCGCCGCCGGCCCGCGAATTACATCCCCCGATCTAAGCGCTACGCGCCTCGCCAATGAGGCCAAGCCGTGGGGGCGTAGAAACAAGTGCCACTTCCCCTTCGAGATCGCCGTCGTTGTAGCTAAACTAAACTTGCCCTACTGTGCCCGCCAGCGCCCGAACCTCGCTCAAAACTCAATCAAAGGGATTCGGCCATCTGGACGCAAAAAGACGCTCGCAACCGGTGGGGACACATGCGTTTTACCAAACAAATTCAGAGTTCAATCAAACGCAGACACGACCCGCCGAGGACAATCAAACGCTCGCCAGCAGCGTGCGCCGCAGCAGGAACAGCGCCGACGTCACCGCCCGCCGCTTGTTCGCCGCCCGCCCCAGGTTGATCGCGTACGACAGCGGCTCGCACCGGGTGCCATCGTGTACGGCCACGTGAATCGTGCCCGGTGGCTTGCCTTCGACGGGTTCGGCGCCGGTAATGCCGGTGACGCCGATGCCGTAGTCGGCGTTGAGGTTGGCTCGGACGGCGCGGGCCATGTCGCAGGCGACCTCGGGGGAGATGACGCCATGCTGCTCGATGAGGTCTCGGCTGACGCCCTGCGCGATCTTGGTTTCGGTGGCGTAGGTGACGTAGCCGCCGAGGAAGTAGTCGGAGGCGCCGTCGACATCGGTAATGGTGGAGGCGAGGAGGCCGGCGGTGCACGATTCCATCGTGGCGAGGGTGAGCCCGCGTTCTCTGAGCATGGCGCCGATTGCGCCTTCGAGGGTTTCGTCGTCGGCGCCCCAGACGATCGGGCCGAGGAGGCGGCGCGCTTCTTCTTCGACGGGCGCGATCAGCTCGCGGGCGGCATCGCGGTCAGCGGCTTTGGCGCCCATGCGGACGTAGACGCCGTCCTGCTTGGCGTAGACGCCGATGCTCGGGTTGGTGCTCCCGGAGGAGAGCGGGGCGATCAGCTCGTCGAGGGTGGATTCGCCCATGCCGGCGGTTTTGAGGACGCGGGTGACGAGGACGCCGCCGCCGGCGATGTCGATAAGTCGCGGCTCGACTTCGTTCTCCCACATGCGGAACATCTCGTGGGGGACGCCGGGCATGGCGACGATGTAGCGGTCGCCGCGATCGGGCTGGGTTTTCTCGACCCACCAGCCGGGTGCGGTGCCGCGCGGGTTGAGGATGGCGCCGGCGCTCGGGATGAGGCCGGCCTGTTTGCGATTGCGCTCGGGGAAGCCGAGGCCTCGCGATTTGAAGAAGGCTTCGAGGGCGCGGGACATGTCTTCGTCGATGTACATTTCTTCGCCCATGGCGGCGGCGATCGACTCGCGCGTGAGGTCGTCGTCGGTCGGGCCTAGGCCGCCGGTCATGATGATGAGGTCGCTGCGGTTGAGTGCGCGTTCGATGGTGTCGACGATGCGGTCCTGGTTGTCGCCGACGACGCTCTTGTAGTAGAGGTCGACGCCGAGAGCGGGGAGGCGGGCGGCGATCCAGGCGGCGTTGGTGTCGACGATTTCGCCGAGCAGGATTTCGGTGCCGACGGAGATGATTTCGGCTCTCATGGTGCTTAGGGTCGAGGGTCAGGGGGTAAGGGTCAAGGGGACGAGACGAGCCACGGATTGGCGGGATGGTTCGCGGACTATTTGCTACGTTTGCTAGCGCGCCGAGTTACGGCGTGGGTTCGCTGTGGTCTGGGAGGGCGGAGGCGCTGTGGACGGCTACGGGCTTGCTGTAGGTGACGCTCATTTCGAGCAGCTCTGCGAGGTCGAAGACCTGGACGTTGCGTTCGTCGGCTTCGGGG
>JBDTOK010000259.1:0-2764 GCA_039933275.1 Chloroflexota bacterium
GGCTTAACGGTAGCGGAGAGCCCGACGCGGGCCGGGCGCTTCTCGCTAATGTGATCGAGACGCGCGAGGGTGAGCGAGAGGTGGCTCCCGCGCTTGTCCCGGATCAGCGCGTGTACCTCATCCACGATGACGGTTTCGACGTGGCGCAGGATCTCGCGCGGGCGCTGGGCGGTAATCATGAGGTACAGCGACTCCGGCGTCGTGATCAGGATGTGCGGCGGCGTCTTAATGATCGCCTGGCGCTCGGCCTGGGTGGTGTCGCCAGTGCGGAGGGCCGTGCGGATCGGAGGAAGGTCGTAGCCCAGCTCTTTCGCGACTTCGGCGATCTGGGCGAGCGGCTCGTCGAGGTTGCGCTGGATATCGTTTGAGAGCGCCTTGAGCGGCGAGACGTAGACGACTTCGACGCGGTCCGTGAGGTCGCCAGCCTCGGCTTTGCGGATGAGGCGGTCAATGGCGACAAGGAACGCCGCGAGCGTTTTGCCGGAGCCTGTGGGCGCCGAGACGAGGGTGTCGCGACCGGCGAGAATGTGCGGCCAGCCGTCGCGCTGAGCGTCAGTTGGGCCTTTGAAGCGGCGCTCGAACCAGGTGCGGGTTATGGGGTGGAAGGAGTCGAGGGCGGTCATACGTAGATAGTGTATCGCGGGTTATGACACGAGCGTGTCAGGAAGTGGCACGAGCGCGGGGTTGGATGAAAGGAAGACGGAAGATGGGAGGAGTTTGTGCTAGTGCGGGCTGTAGGGCGCTTCGCCGTCGATGTCGCCGACGAACTCTTCGAGGCCGGTGTGACCGAGGGCCTGGCGGAGGCCGATGTTTTCGCCGTTGTGGAACCAGTAGTGGTAGATCGTGCGCTGGAGGAGGTTACCCCACGTTGTCGGCAGCGGCTTGCCCGAGGCGGTATCGGTGGTTTGCAGCATTTCCGTTGTCAGCGAGTCGAGGAACGGGGCGCTGGCTTCGGTGATCTCGCGCCAGGCGGCGAGGGTGGTGGAGAGGGCGGGCGTAGTGCCGGGTCCGCCGCTGCGGAATTCTGTGTTGACGTCTTCTCGCACGGTTCGGCCTGCGGCGCGGATGAGCCAGTAGCGCTGCTCCTGCCAGGCGAGGTGGCCGATGTTCCAGGCGATGCAGTTGGCGGGGCCGGCACGCTTGCTAGCGTCTTCGTCGCTCAAGCCTTTGAGCGCGCGCAGGAATTCGGCACGGGAGAAGCGTAGTTGCTCGACGAGCGGGTGAACCATCGCGTTACGGGCTGGGCGTTGGCGAGGCGGCGGCGGTTGCGCTAGGTGACGCGCTGCCAGCGCTGCCGGTGATGATGAGCGTGCCGAGCTGCGTGTCCGGGTGGAAGTCGCAGTGGAACTTGTATGTGCCGGCAACGTCAAGCTTGACGACGACTTTGCCTTTCGCGCCGACCGGTAGCGACGACGGTGTCGTCGTCCAGTCATCAGCGGTCTGGTATTCGCCGTCGAGCCCGGCGATGTTGAGGTTGTGCGCGGAGGAGCCGTCGTTCGTGACGTCGATCTCGAAGACTTCTCCCGCTTTCGCGGTTATCTGGCTGGGTGAGAAGACTGTGGCGATGTTGACGCCGGCATCATCGGCGCTGACCGCGAACGTCGCGACTGGCAACGCACCGCCGAGGCGGGGGTCAGCCGTCGGGCCAGGAGTTGGCGTGGTGGACGACGAACCTCCACCGGAGAAGAGGACGATGCCGACGATCGCGACGATGACGAGCGTGCCAATAACGCCGCCCGCCCACATGATCGGAGCGAAGGAGCTACTGGCGGCGCGGTCTTCGGCCTGCTTCTGCGCGGCCCACTCCTGTTTCTGCTGTGCGCGGCGGGTGGCTCGCTCTTCAGGTGAGAGCGATGCGTCTGATGCCGCAGGCGGAATGGGGTTGGGCGATTGGGAACGCTTCTTCTTCTTTGCCATCGCGGTCTATTGTGCGGGATTAGCGTGCTTAGGCGCGAGAAGCCGAATGTCCCGAAGCGAGCGGGCCGTTTGGCTTGACGCGACACGAGCCGCAGGACAAGCTAAGGGTTAGTGAGAGGCGGTAGCACCCAATGACGGCGGATTTCGGCACCGCCCGCGCGATAGACGCTGCGGCATACGGGCAGCCGGGTTCGCGCACGTTCCAGCTTCGAGTAATCGGCTCGAATTTGGAGTCGGCGTCGCTGTGGATGGAGAAGCAGCAGATGCAGGCGCTCAACCTGGCGTTGACGCAGGTGCTGGCGCAGATGGGTCGCCCAAACGCGAACCCCGATAGTGCGGCGACGTTCCCCGAAGGCGCGGATCACGACTTCCGGGTCGGCCGGATGGCGATCGGGTTTGACGCGACGAGCGGGACGGTTGTCCTGCACGTCTTCGATCTGACGAAGGATGAGGACGACGAAGAGCCGGACATGCAGGTGCGGATCACAGGCGACGCCTGCGCGGCGCTAAACGGCCGGCTGCAGGAGATCATTGCGTCGGGGCGGCCGCAGTGTCCGCTGTGCGGGGCGCCGATGGATGCGTCAGGACACGCGTGTGTGCGATCGAACGGGCACTCCAAGCAGCCAATCCCGGACGAACGCGTCGACGAAGAGTAGGCGCGACGCTCAGCGGCCGATTGGGCCAATGACGCGATCGAGATAGACGTTCGAGAAGCGACCCTCGGGATCCAGTTGCTTGCGGACGGCCTGGAACTTGTCCCACTCGGGGTAGCGCGGCGCGAGGGTTTCTGCAGTCTGGAAGTGGAGCTTGCCCCAGTGCGGGCGGCCGCCGTAGTCGTCCATGATGT
>JBDTOK010000260.1:0-2733 GCA_039933275.1 Chloroflexota bacterium
CGATACGCTCCGGATACTCCTCATCATCATTGCCATCGCTTATCCGCTGACACTCGTCGTCGCGACGGGTGGCGGCGCCTTCCTTGCCGGCCGCGCGCTCTCCCCTATCGATCGTTTGACCGGCGTCGCCCGCCGGATCACAGCAGAGGACCTACACCAGCGGATAGACCTCGATCTACCGAACGACGAGGTTGGACGGCTTGCGCGCACCTTCAACGACATGATCGCGCGCCTGGACGATTCGTTCAGCAAACAACGTCAGTTCACGGCAGACGCCTCCCATGAGCTGCGAACCCCGCTCACTGCAATCAAAGGCCAGACCGAAGTCGCGCTGCAGCGAGACCGAGACGTCGAGAGCTACAAGCAGGTGCTCCAGAACGTAAACACTCAGGTCGACCGAATGATCCGCATGTCCGGCAGCCTCCTCACCCTGGCGCGCGCCGACGCCGGCCAAATCCCGATCGCAAGCGAGCCCGTAAACCTCGCGACCATCGTTACCGATGCGGTCGAGCAGATGAGCATCGCCGCCGAGGCCAAGAGCATCGAAATAAAGATCGCGCCCGGGCCATCCGTCCGCACCTTCGCCGACGAGGACTTGCTTCTTCAATTGATGCTGAATCTTCTCGACAACGCGATCAAGTACACGCCTCAGTACGGCCTCGTCCGAGTCGGCTGGTCCGCTGTTGGCGGTGCGGTGGACGTCAGTGTTTCCGATACGGGGCCAGGCATCGGGCCGGAGCACTTGCCGCGCATCTTTGACCGCTTCTACCGCGCGGACACAGCCCGCAGCAGCCCGAACGGCGGAGCCGGCCTTGGTCTCTCAATTTCCCGCTGGATCGCCGAAGCACACGGAGGCAGCATCAAGGCCCAGAGCGCGAACGGCAGTGGAACAACCTTTGTCGTCCACCTCCCAGCGTTTAAGTAGCCTCCAGATTCATTTGCAGTTCACGGTCAATTCACCCGCGTCGCTTACCTTGACGTTCAGGAAGCGCAATCAAGGAGGAAGCGAATGACGACAACCAAACGGCTCTATCTGTTGACAGCCCTGATCGCCGTGCTTGCCATCGCGGCAGCCACGGTGACACTGTCCAGCCAGCTAACGTCTGCAGACAGCCCCCCGGCAACCGGCGATGCCGCCCGCATCGACGACGGCAGGGAGCTGCTCCCGCAAGCGAAGATCACAGTCGATCAGGCTATCGCCGCAGCGCAAACGGCCACCATTGACCCGGCCAATTCCGACGGCGAGACGGCTGACGACAACACTTCCGGCGACAACACAGCCGCCGACCCGAACAACTCCGACGGCGAGACGGCCGACGACAACACCTCCGGCGGCAACACAGCCGCCGACCCCAGCAACTCCGACGGCGAGACGGCTGACGACAACACCTCCGGCGACAACACGGTCGCCGACCCCGGCAACTCAGACGGAGAGACGGGTGACGATGGCGCGACCATCGGCGAGATCGACCTCGAGCAGTACAACGGCGCGCTGGTCTTCAACGTCGACGTTGGCGGCGTAGACGTGAAGGTAGACGCGACTACGGGCACAGTGGTGGGACAGGGCAGCAACTGACCAACTCGAACGTCTCCCTTTCGCGAACGAGGCCCCGAAATACCCCCGGGGCCTCTTTTGTTATGCACCAATGTCGGTTGCGACATCGAAGACGACGCGCGCCATGCAGGATCGAGCTGGTAGCGCACTAAAGATCGCGGGAGACCAAGCCAACGTCGCGAGATCTGTTCGGCCGGAATTGAAAGAAGGGCTTCCCACGCGGGAAGCCCTTCTTCGCGACTTCTGTTGTCGTCTATGCGCCGGGCGTCGGTGAGGCTGCCGCGGTGGCGTCTTCCTGTGCTTCTCGCTCCGCACTCTCGTTGGCCTCGTGCGTCGGGTCTTCGTTGGACTGGCCACCATGGCCGCCACGGAACTGACCTGAGTCTTCCGCCGCCTCTTGCTCGGGCGTCTCGTTGGCCTCGTGTGTTGCGTCTTCATTCGACTGGAACGTGCCACTCGTAGCGACCGGCGTTGGAGAGGCCGCGGCTGGAGTTGGTGAAGCCGCTGCCGCCGTGGCGACGGGTGTCGTTGTCGTCGTTTGCGCAGATGTCATCGCTCCGGTCCCGAGGAGAGCTCCTGCGACCAGCGCCGCCATGGAGACGCCACCGATCGCCCACGTTTGTACTTTCGTCATCTCATATCCTTTCTGTTACTCACTGCGCCGATATGCACATCCTGACGGGCGCGGATGAGTGGTTATTTGAAGGAGCGTTAAGTTCTCCCAATAATGGTCAGGGTGACAACGTGATCGGCGTACAGGAAATCCTGAAGCTCGCGCTGTCCTTCAACAAGCGGTGCCAATAGCGCCGTGCAAGCCACCGCAGTGCGATGGAACGACTTCCTCCGGAAGTCCACTCGTCGAACTCTGCGTCGCGCAAGCGATCGCTATCCAGCGAGAAAGCGCATTCCCAGGATGGGCGACTATTGTCAGCGGCAGAGACCCTTTCACGACGAAAAACGGTGGGCTGGAATCAAATGCTGAGAGCACTATCAGTTGCTAACATTTTGCTAACCAAACTGGTTAGCAAAGGCGGTGCGCTAAGTCACTGGCCGGGACGGACAAGGCCGATTTCAGATACGAAATGGGCATCAAGCGGGATCGACCGGGACCGCGGGGGACGAATTTCAAGACCGTCCCGTTCAACCACTCCGGCACCCCTCCATCATGATTATCGCGC
>JBDTOK010000261.1:0-2629 GCA_039933275.1 Chloroflexota bacterium
TGAAGGAGCGCAAGGGTGGGATCAGCGCCTTCTTCGTCGAGACAAGTGCGCAGGGTTACACCTTCGACGGCGTGCTGCCAGTGATGGGTCACACTGGCGGCGACTGCGGCTCAATGTCGTTCGAGGACGTGCGCATCCCTGCCGACCGTCTAGTCGGCGCCGAGAACATGGGCTTCAACATCGCGATGTTCGGCATCTCCGAAGGCCGCACATCGATCGCCGCCAACTGCATCGGTATGTGCGAGTACGCCCTCGACCGCTCACTCGAGTACTCGAAGCAGCGTATGAGCTTCGGCTCCCCGATCTCCGAGTACCAGGCGATTCAGTTCATGCTCGCCGACATGGCCATCGACATCTACACGATGAAGTACATGGTGCTGCAAACGGCTGCCCTCATCGAGAACGCGACGAAGACCGGCCGCCTGCCGGTAAAAGAAATCTCGATGGCCAAGGCCTACGCCGTCGAGAAAACGCAGGACTGCTATGACAAGGCGATCCAGATCCACGGCGGCATGGGCCTCACCAACGAGCTCCCGCTAAACGAAGGCTTCCGCATTGCTCGCACCTTGCGCATCCCGGACGGCACCGGCGAAATCCAGCGCCGCACCATCGCCCGTCAGATGCTCCGCGGCGACACGGTGTTTTAGCGGAACTCTTGGTTGAGCCCGAAGCTGCCACACCTCAGGGCCGATGCCATCCTTCGTGCTTTCAAGCGCGCCCGTTGGTATGAGCACCATCAGCGGGGCTCGCACGTCTACCT
This sequence comes from Chloroflexota bacterium, assembly GCA_039933275.1. Classification (GTDB taxonomy): domain Bacteria; phylum Chloroflexota; class Dehalococcoidia; order SM23-28-2; family RBG-16-64-32; genus DATKKM01. The sequence continues at coordinate 761 of JBDTOK010000261.1, forward strand.
GCGGCACCCTGATAAGCCTGGCCGCCAGATAAGCATCCCGATGCACCGAGGCCGGGACGTACTGCCTGGCACGCTTGCGAGTATCCTTGACCAAGCAGGAATCTCGGTGGAAGATTTCATTGAGCTGTTGTGATGAAGTACTCAATCATCCTCGAACCTGATCCCGAGGGTCTCGGCTTTACTGTCCGAGTGCCAGCCCTTCCTGGCTGCATCACCGAAGGCGCAACTCGCGACGAAGCCATCGCCAACGCCAAAGAAGCGATCGAGGGTTTTATCGAAGGCCTGGTTAAGGCGGGCGATCCAGTCCCGCTCGAAACCCAGCCCGTCGAAATTGCAACGATAACTCTGGACGCGGCATAGCGCGCTGGACACCGACACAGCACTTCTCGGCGCATTGATCGCGTTCTTCGCCGCCGTCGCGCAGTCGATCACCGGCTTCGCCTTCGCGCTCGTCTTTGCGCCGCTCTTCGCCCTCGCCTGGGAGCCGAAGCCAGCCGTTGCCGTCACCGTCATCCTCAGCGTCGTCGTAAACGTCCTCGTCCTGCTGCAGGTGCGGGGGCACATCAGCACACATCGACTGCCCGGCATGTACGGCGGCTATCTGCTCGGCGCCGGGCCGGGGCTGCTCTTCATCTCGCTCGTCAGCGGCGAGGTGTTGCAACTGACGCTCGGCGTCGTCGTCATCATCGCCACGCTCATCCTCTACTTCCGCCCGCAGATCGACCCCGGCCACGACAGCATGATCGCGCGCGTCGCCGCCGGCGCTGGCAGCGGTTTCTCCGCCACGTCAACTGGCATCGGCGGCCCGCCCGTCGTTCTCTACATGCTCGGCCGCGAGCTAGAAGTCCAACGTTTCCGCGCGACGCTGCAAGCCTACTTCCTGCCGATCAGCATCTTCACTCTCACGCTCTTCACAATCGTCGGACGCATCAACAGCGACGTCCTCACCGCCGCCGCCGTCGCCGCCCCCGCCATTCTCGTTGGCGTGCTCGTCGGCGCTTGGCTCCGCCAGCACATCCAGGCCGAGCTCTTTCGCCGCCTCGTCGTCGGCCAGCTCGTCGTGATGAGCCTCGTAGTCATCTCCTTCGCCGCCGCTGACCTCGTCTGATTCGACGCCCCCTCAGCGCATCCCTTACCATAATTGGGCCATGCTCACGAAGCGCATCATCCCCTGTTTCGACGTCGCCGACGGCCGCGTCGTAAAGGGCATCCAGTTCAAGAACCTGCGCGACGCAGGCGATCCCGTCGAGCTCGCCAAGGTCTACTACGAAGAGGGCGCTGACGAGCTCGTCTTTCTCGATATCAAAGCCTCGCCCGACCGCCGCGACACCGCCGTGCAAATGGTGCGCGCAGTCGCTGACCAGGTGTTCATTCCGTTCACCGTCGGCGGTGGCATCCGTACGCTGGAAGACGTGCGTGCGATGCTCGAATCCGGCGCCGACAAAGTTTCGATCAACACTGCCGGCGTCGAGAACCCGCAGTTCATCGAAGAGGCCGCGCACAAGTTTGGGTCGCAGTGCATCGTCGTCGCCATCGACGCCAAGCGCGCCGGTCCGGGCCACTGGCAGGTGCACACGTACGGGGGCGTTGGCGGCGGCAAGCCTGTCGAGCTCGATGCCGTCGAGTGGGCGCACCGGTGCGTGGAACTTGGCGCGGGCGAGCTCCTGGTGACCGGCATGGACGCAGATGGCACGCAGGACGGCTATGACATCGGCCTGACGCGCGCTATTTCCGAATCCGTCCGCGTCCCCGTCATCGCCTCCGGAGGAGCCGGTACGCTCGACCACCTTCTCGAAGCCATCGTCGAGGGCAAGGCAGACGCCGTGCTCGCGGCCAGCATCTTCCACTTCGGCACCTTCCGTATCCGCG
>JBDTOK010000262.1:0-2552 GCA_039933275.1 Chloroflexota bacterium
TCTGCTCCGCGCGCTCCGCGCCTTCCGTTATGGCTTGCTCAGCGGCATCCGCATCAGCCAGGAGCTTCTCGGATAACAAGCTGTAGGCCGCCCCATAAGCAAATAACACCTCGAGAAGAAGTCGGTGGGCCGCGACGAGTGCAGGAGCATCTTCGGGGTTGACTCCTTCGGCAATAGCCGCGTCGTGGATGCTTTGGATTTCCAACGGCGCGATCCCATCGGCGAGGAAGTCTTGGCTTAGGGCAGCGGCGGCCTTAAGAATCGGGGCTGGATCGTCGGAACTGGTGTAACGCTTCAGGAGGCTCGCATACCGTTGGGCGTATACGACGTTCCGTTCGTCAGTCATAGGTAAGCAAGTCTAGCATCTATGGACGGATTATCGCAGCGTCAGCGTTCTCGTAAACAGCGTGGTCGACTCGCGTCAGGGCACCGCTCTGCTGAGTCGGTCGTCAAGGACCACCTGTCACGTCACCGGCGTACTGGCGTCAGTCCCAGCCTTACATCTCGCCTGGTGGTCATCTTCCGCCGAGAAGGTGTTGCCGCTTGGCCGCCAGGTAGCTTATGCCGCGCGGACCGGACTTGTGGCCTACGGCTCGGTTGTCGTCTTCGTGCCCACGGCTCTTCCGATGACGATGAACAACTCACGCATGGAACAGATGTCAGGCGCCGGCGACGTCTTCGTACCCAGATGTTAAGTCGCACGCTTTCGCTTACCGCACAATCGCGGCCGAAGACACTACCAAGTTCCGTCAGTGATTGACGGTAGTCACGGCCCGCGCCTGCACGATGTAGAAGACTCCGCCCGAGTAGGCCCACTCGATATCCTGCGGACAGCCGAAATGCTCCTCGACTTGCGAGCCTAGTGCTGCAAGCTCAGTAGCTTCTTCATCTGACAACTTCTGCTTGGCGCGCCGGGACCAGTCGATGGGCTGCCAGAGATTTCGTTCTTCCGGCGCCCTTGCGCGCGGGTTTCGAATCATTTCCTGCTCCTGCGGAACGACCTCGCAGTCGAGCATCGATCCCGTCGTTTTGTCGACGACGTAAGAGTCGGGCGTGACCATCCCGGACACTATGGCCTCGCCGAGGCCGTAGACAGCTTCGATTACAATTTGCGAGCGGTTGTTGGTGACCGGGTGGATGGTGAACATGACGCCCGAGCAGTGAGACTGCACCATCTTTTGGACCACGACGGCGATGCCGACCTGCATGTCATCGAAGCCGTTCTTGGCACGATAAAAGATGGCGCGTGGCTCGAAGAGCGATGCCCAGACTTCTTGTACAACGCGAACGACGTCGGCTGCCTCGACGTTCAGGTATGACTCTTGCTGGCCGGCGAAGGAGGCTTCAGCGAGATCCTCTGCGGTGGCAGAGCTTCGGACGGCGACAGGGCCTTCGCCCAGCGCCTGATACGCGTCGCTGATAGCGGCGGCGATGTCAGCAGGCATGGGCGCTTCGGAGATGAGTCGCTTGATCTCGGCGGCGGCGGCGTTAAGAGATGGCGCATCGTCGACGTCTAGGATGGACAGGTGTGATGCGATGGTGTCGCGGATACCCGTCGCGCCGAGCAACTCGGAGTAGGCATTGGCAGTGACGACGAAGCCGGGGGGAACGGGGATGCCGGCGCGGGTGAGCTCCCGAAGATTGGCGCCCTTGCCGCCGACCACGGCTACATCATTTTTGCCAGGCTCATCGATGCGGATGACGTGGCGGGGGCCGGAATTATTGTGTAACACGCAATTTACAATACAATCCCAGCACGGCCCTCGCACCACGTGTCCTCCGTCGGAGCTATGCGGTTGTCGTTGGGAAGGCTCCCTGGCATGGATAACGCTCGAAGATCGTCAACCGTGGTCTCCTGCGGGGTGAACGACACCAAGCCGACATCAGCGTCTGAGAGCGTTTTAACGGGCCAGCGTTCCTCCCCGCATGGTTGGGCGGTCGGCACTGGTGTAGGTTCCTGGGTGGGAGGTGGGGCAGTAGGCGCGGGCGTCGGTATTGGCGTTGGCTGGCCGATGGGCGTCTTGTCGCAGGGACACTTCAGGCTCTCGCATGCGATTCCGTCGTGATCCCCGTCCAGGTGATCGGGGTCGCTCGGATCGTCTCGGAGGTGTTGCTGCGCTGCCGCCTGGTTGGAAAAGTCGCTGCAATTGAGGTCCGCATTCGCGGGATGTGAACCCTGGCCGAGCATTGCCGCAATGGCAACTGCGGTGGACAGAGCAAATGCGCTGATGAGGACACGCACGACGACACCTCCACTAGCTGTTGTATGCCCGCACCGTAGCGCCCACGCAAGGGGACGAGGAGCGCTGAGGCCACCCCCGTGTGGCAGTCTCGCTTTACCTTGGATGTCTCGCCGCCGACCGCACCTCAGCGCGCGGACATCATAACAGCGACTACGGTAAACCAGGTCTAGCTACCGTTTAAGACTTTCGTTGAGAAACAACTGGCTATGAGATGCTATTCGTTGTCTCTGTTTCAGGCGAAGATTCTAAAGAAGTTCGAGCTCAAACGCCCGCACCCCCAAGCTGGCAGAGTTCGATGGAGCCCTTGGG
>JBDTOK010000263.1:0-2550 GCA_039933275.1 Chloroflexota bacterium
GGTTGGCGGAGTGCGAGATGAGCAGCACGCGCTTGCCGTCGTAGTCGCGCGCAAGGTCTTGCAGTAGAGCGCGCGTTCCGTTGACGACGTCGCGATAGCTCTCGCCGTTTGGGAACGGTGTCTCCAGGCGATTCGCGCGCTCGGCGTGCAACTGCTGGACGGGACAGCTGTTCAGATCGCCGTAGTTGCACTCGCGCAGGCGCGGGTCCTGACGTAGCGGAATCGAGGTTCCGACGAAAGCGATCTCCGCCGTCTGCACGGCGCGTCGCAGGTCGGACGAGATGACGACATCGATCCCGTCATTGCGGCGGCGCTGACCCAGCTCTTCGGCTTGTCCGCGGCCGGTCGGGGACAGCTCGCCAGGCGACCAGCCGCTGGCAATGCCGGCCTCGTTGTCCGTCGAGGTGGAGTGAGTTTCGTAGACGATGTGTATGGCCATCGGACGTTAGCGCCGGGCGATGCGTCAGGGCGCAGCAAGCAGCGCCTCTACGACGGCATTTTGGCGCGCTCTTGTTCGATTAGTTCGCGGCGGAGGATTTTGCCGGACGGCGTCTTCGGGATCGCATCGACGAATTCGATCTCGCGCACCTTCTTGTACGGCGCGACACGCTCTTCGACGAAGCGCATCAGCTCTTCGACAGAGACGTCCTGGCCCGGCTTCTTGAGAACGAACGCTTTCGGCACCTCGCCGGCCTCGTCGTCGCGTTTCGGGATCACGGCTGAGTCCATCACCGCCGGGTGCTCGATCAGCAGCGCCTCTAGTTCGGCCGGCGCGATCTGGTAGCCCTTGTACTTGATCATCTCTTTCTTGCGGTCGAGGATGGTGACATAACCCTCCTCATCCACGGAGACGATGTCGCCGGTGCGGATCCAACCCTCGCCTGGCAGCGTTTCGGCCGTGGACTCGGCGTTCTGCCAGTAGCCCTGCATGACCTGCGGCCCGAACGTTAGGAGCTCCCCGATCTCGCCCACGCCAAGCTCTTTGCCGTCATCCAGCGAGACGACTTTCTGCAATGTGTCGGGCAGGGGAGGGCCGACGGTTGCGTCCTTGATGCGGGTGACGGGGTTAACGTTGGTGACGGGCGAGGTCTCGGTCATGCCGTAGCCCTGGAGGACGATCGTGTTCAGCGCCTTGGCCGACGATCGCGCGACCTCCTGCGGCAGGGGAGCGGCGCCGCTCATGATCATGAAGAGAGAGGATGTGTCGTACTTCGCGGTGTCCGGGAAGTGGGAGAGCGCGAGAAGCGCCGGCGGTACGGCGAAGAGGTTGGTCACTTTGTATCTCTGCACGAGATCCAGGCAGAGCGCGGGATCGAAGCGCGGCATGATCACCTGGGGTGCGCCGGCCGCGAAGCCGCAGGCCATCAGCACGATCATCCCGTAGATGTGGTAGAAGGGCAGGAAGTCGAGGTAAACGGAATAGCCGCTGGTCATGCCGCTGGCCAACGTTTGCCGCACGTTAGACACGAGGTTGTAGTGGCTCAACATAACTCCCTTAGGCATACCGGTGGTGCCTGAGGAATAGGGCAGGGCAGCGAGGTCGCTCTTGGAGTCGATGTTGACGGGTCGTGGCGCAGGAGGAGAGTCCGCCGCGAGCGTCCAGATGTCTTCGATGTTATACACATGCTTCAGGTTTGGCAGGTGCTCACGGGCTTGCTGGACCATGGGGGAGAGGGCGCCCATCGTGAAGATGGCGCTGGCAGAGCAATCCTCTAGCTGGTGCAGAAGCTCGCGCTCTTTGTAAAGGGGGTTGAGCGTGGTGACGACGCCGCCAGCGAAGAGCGTGCCGTAAAAAGCCAGGAAATACTCCGGGCAGTTGGCCGCGAAGATGGCGACGCGGTCCCCCTTATTGATGCCGCTGTCCTGCAGAAAGCGCCCGAGCCTCTTCGACGTCTCCCACATGTGCCCAAACGTGTACTCTGCGCCGTCGAAGTTGATGAAGGCGGGACGGTCACGGTTGCGCTCAGCAGCGCCCGCGAGCAGGTCAGTGAGCGAGATCTCAGGATATGGCTCCAGCGAGAACCAGGGGCTGTGGAAGATGGTCATGTCGGGCGTCTCCTTCCGGTGGTGGCGAGATTATAGCGCGGGAAGAGAGAGCGCGCCGGGCGGCCGCGGTTGGGAGCGCCCGGCAACCGTCTGGTTAGTCCTTGGAGATGATGTAGTAGGCGTTCATGATGTCGCCTTCCACGCTCTTGACGTCGACTTTCGTGAAGCCGGCGTCCGCGAGCTTCTTGCGGGCCAGCTGCTGGCCCCACATCGTGCCCAGACCTTCGCCGCCGAGGGCGAGGGAGACGGTCATGCAGTGCATTGTCGAGACGCCGTACATGGCGGGGCCAAGCGGGTGCTGCATGTTCTCTTCGAGGTTGCTGGAGGCAGCGATGTCGACCATCAGGAACGTTCCGCCGGGGCGCAGCGCGCGCGAGATGTTGGCGAGCACTTCGGTGGGGTGGGCCTGGTCGTGGATGGAGTCGAAGGCGGAGATGAGGTCGTAGGCTTCGCTCTCGTCGATTGTTGCGGCGTCCTTCTTGATGAACTTTGCGTTGGTGAGGC
>JBDTOK010000264.1:0-2530 GCA_039933275.1 Chloroflexota bacterium
CGGTGATGTACATGTAGCTCGCGCCCTGCGTCATGAACACGAAGTCCGTGATCGCCGGCGAGTAGACGGCGCCGCCCGCCGTTGGTCCCATGATCACGCTAATCTGCGGGATGACGCCGGAGGAGATGACGTTGCGCGTGAAGATCTCGCCATAGCCACGCAGGGAGACGACGCCTTCCTGGATGCGTGCGCCGCCGCCGTCGTTGATGCCGATGACGGGAGCGCCGGTCCGTAGGGCCATGTCCATCACCTTCGTAACCTTTTCGCCGGCCGCCTCCGAGAGCGACCCGCCGACGACGGTGAAGTCCTGTGCGTATACGAAGACGAGCCGCCCATCGATCTTGCCCCAGCCCGTGACGACAGAGTCGCCAAGGAAGCGCTGCTTGTCCAGCCCGAACTGGTCGGAGCGGTGTGTGACCAGTGCGTCGATCTCTTCGAACGTGCCCTCGTCCAGCAGGATCGCAATGCGCTCGCGGGCGGTCAGTTTGCCGCGCTTGTGCTGCGCTTCGATTCGCTCAGCGCCGCCGCCGAGCGCGCCCTGTTCCTTCATCTCGCGCATGCGAGCGAGGCGGTCTGGTTTTTGCTCGATTGCCATACGTTTACATCAACTTTCCGTACGGGGATTGTGCGTGGTCAAGGCTAACATAGCCCCCCGCCGAGCCGAAAGTGAGGTCTGGCTACGTAGCTTCGGGGGTGGGCTCTCCCGTGTCTGCGGGAGCCTCCGTCGGTGCGACAGTGGCGTCCGGCAGCAGCAGAACGTCCCCAATGTGCAGATTGGAGGGGTCGGCGTTGGGGTTGATGTCGATCAGGCGCTGGCCGTCGACCCCGCACTTTGTTGCTATCCCGAACATCGTGTCCCCGGCCACGACCGTGTACGTCTGGCCGCAGGCGCCGGGCTCGCCGGCCGCGGGCGTTGGCGATGCCGTCGGGCCTGTGTTGGGCTGGTTGGGCGGTAGAGGCTGGATATTGTTCGGGTCCAGCAGGACGACTGCCGGCTGGCTGGGCCAGGGTGTCGCGGTGGGGACGTTCTGGGGATCCGTGAGCTTGCCCGTCGAGGCGTTGTTGGTGGTGTCGTCGCCGCCGCCACAAGCGGCTACAACCGCCAGCGAGGCGAGAATCACGAGCGCGGCAAGGCGGAGGACGAGGCTGCGTGGCGGCATGATCACGTCGGGCGAATCGTAACGCGAGGCGGGCAGACCGGGCAAGCGGTGGTCGCCAAGTTGACGCGTGGATGTAACAAGAAGGTTGACCGACCGTTTATCGCGCTAACAAGTAGGCCTGTTATAGTATCTATAGATAGTAATGGCAGGTGGGCGAATCACTCCGTTTGACCCTGCCGGCTCCGTTTTCCTCAGCCGGCTCTCCTTGCCTTTAGCGTATCCCTCACCAAAAACCCACCGTGGAGGCGCTCGCCCATGCTAACTGCTCGTATCAGCACCCTGCCCCTCACGCCGCCCGTGACCGTCGAAAGCGGAACGACCGTGGGCACGCTCGTCGATAAGGTGCAGCAGGCGAAGGTGGGCTGCGTGCTCGTCGCGGACGGTGGACGGCTCGTCGGCATCATCACGGAGCGCGATGTGCTGCTAAAGGTGGTCGCCCGCGACGTCAACTACTCGGACGCGGTCTCGAAGTTCATGACGCCGAACCCGGTCACGCTTTCTCCCGACGACACGATCGGCGATGCGGCCAACATCATGAACGAGCGGAACTTCCGCCACGTCCCCGTCGTCGATGCAGACGGCCAGGCTACCGGTATCGTAAGCATTAAGGACATCATCAGCATCGTGGCGGAGTCCTTCCCAGAGCAGGTACTGAACCTGCCGCCACGCCCACACCAAAAAATGGAAACGCCCGAGGGGGGCTAATCGGGGATAACGACGGGGATAGCAGAGAAGGTTAGTCATGGCAGACGACGGCAATCAAAGCAACGGGCATAACGGCGCTCAGATCCCAACGGAAGAGCTCGATCGCGTAACGATACGTTTCGCGGGCGACTCCGGCGATGGCATGCAGCTGGCCGGCCTCCAGTTCACCAACACCTCGGCGGTCTTCGGGAACGACGTCAGCACCATACCCGACTTCCCGGCGGAGATCCGCGCGCCCGCCGGCTCGATTCCGGGCGTCAGCGCGTTCCAGGTGAGCTTCTCTTCCTACGACATTCACACACCCGGAGACGAGCCCGACGTGCTTGTCGCGATGAACCCGGCCGCGCTCAAGGCGCACCTCATCGACCTGCCTAAGGGCGGGACCCTCATCGTGAACCAGGACGAGTTCACGGAATCGAACCTGAAGAAGGCCGTCTACGCCGAGAACCCGCTGAACGACGGCAGCCTCGCCGGCTGGCGGGTGATCCAGGTTCCGATCACGACGATGAACGCCCGCGCCCTCAAAGAGAGCGGCCTTAACACGAAGCAGATCGACCGCTCGAAAAACCTCTTCGCGCTGGGCCTGATGTTCTGGCTCTACGAACGGCCCATCGATCCGACCGTCCGCTGGATCAACGACAAGTTCGGCAAGAACCCGCAGGTCC